>CALZHP010000144.1 GCA_945787325.1 uncultured Desulfobulbaceae bacterium | reverse complement strand
GGTTCAGTAATGTGACCATATGTTAACAAAGCCGTTCCTTTTATATCTCGCGGACGATCAAAAACGATCATTGTTTTATCTCCATCATCTTTAATTTCCATCGAACGGCTGCGGATATGGCGTGTACTTTCTTCGCCCTGTCGATTTCTAAGGATCATGGTCAGGTCTGCTACAAAGTCTTTATAACCATTATCCATTTCCTCTGCCTTTATAGCTATTGCCAGTCCTTGTTCATCTGCTTTATCCAGGTAGGGCGTGTTCATATTCAGTGTTCCAAGCTGCAGGGTCAAAGCTGCGGAAAAGACGATTTGATGAAAGAAATTCGTGATCATAATATTAAAATCTCCGTTCGTATCTTTTAGACATAAGGTCCTGCCACTTTTTAAGAATTTTTCACCTTTGGCTGTTGATAACCTATAAAATGCTGGTGGACATCATCGTCATGTTCGGGATCGAAAACGACTCCATTCAGGGTGTGACCGAGAAGCTGTTATACCCCTCGCATTACTGCTTAAATTTAGTGATCATTGGTATAAACTTATGGTCAGAAGTTCACCCAAATTCGTTAAAGAAAGAGAGTAATACGAAAATTAATTTTGAGCGTAACTATTAGTCATTCTGCTTATTTACCAATATTGCGATATCCACATCCTCTTCTAACAGTATATCCAACGTTCTTTCACGAGCACAATTGCGCACCACGTCTATCTCAGGTTCAGGAACATAGACATATAAGAGAGCATCTTCATCCTCAAACTGCTCCTTAGATATTTTAATAGTAGCTTGGGGACAAATTTCCTTAATATCAGACATAATATTTTGCTTGGCGGATTCAATTCTATGCGGAGAAATGACCCTTTTATGCTCCATTATTAAACACATATCTAACTCCTTATCCCATGAAGATTTACCGGGTTTTGATATCTTCCTAAAAGATGATGTACTTCTTGTTTAAGAGGACTCAATTTTCATCCCTAATTTTCTGCTATCGTTTTTGCTTTTGTGTTCGCCAAAGTTTTATTCAAATTGTCTATAATTTCTGAGGCTACCATCAGGATTTGTTTTGTTTCAAAACCTTCTTTCCTCAGGTGCTTGTAAAACGAGCGAGCGATAATTTTGGCCGCTTGTTCCGGTTTTCTTGTTGACTGTAAAATATGATAATCGAGTATACTTTGCCCGGAAGAATATTCGGTGATCCATACCTGACGCAGATGCTGTAATTCCAATGCAAAACCCACATGCGCACAGATTGTTGAATATAATTCAGTATCTATAGGATGAGAGTTAAAATTCTCCATCGCGTCGTCTGGAATACAAATATTGCCCACAATTTCACCATTGACCCGAAGGGGAGCGATTAACTTTTTAACATTTTTGCCTTTCTGGAATGACCGCCTTTCCTGTAACAATTTCCAAAATTCCTGGACCTTGTCAGTACGGCTACCCTTTGTTACGATTCTCTCGTCTATGTCACCATACAGGCTCCGACAGGAAGCAGCTCTAACCTCCATGGTCCTTTTATCTTTTGTTAGGCAAGTAATCATACAGGACCTTACATCCAGAAGCTCGACTACTATTCGAGTTGCCTGCTGAAGCAAAGCATCAAATGTTTGTCTACGGCCGTAAATACAATTGAAGACGTGAAGCAGCTTCTTCGACTCTATCAAATTGTTGTTTAATGGAAGTGTCATCAATTGTTCCATGGGAAAAACCTTTAAGTTTGAACCGACATTGGATAACCCCGAAGTCATTTTTTCCTTCATTGGGAATGTCCTCTCTGTTATGAGCAGTATTTGAAAGCGCTACTCATGGGGTTAAGCGTTGTTTGCTACTTCCATTTAACGAAGTAGACAGGAACCCATACCCACACTTGTACCGCGCGATCACGCTGCTTGGCAGGTGTCCATTTGACCGCCATTAAAGCTCTCTGAGCCGCCTTTTCAAATCCACTGAAATGCTCGCCCTTCCGAACCTCTGTTCTTATCGGGTTTCCTTGCTCATCAATGAGAACCCCGATGATGACAGAGCCTTCCAAACCAGCCTTTCTAGCCATC
>CALZHP010000143.1 GCA_945787325.1 uncultured Desulfobulbaceae bacterium | reverse complement strand
AACAGACATCGCCGGAGAAGCGCACAGCTTTATTAAGCTGCGAGTGCCAGTTCTGAGTTGGCGTTTGTGTTTGTGCTGCCTTTTTACGTGGTGACAGCGCCACGGCATGCAACCGGGACTTCGCAACCCCCGTCGAAGCCAGTCGCCCCCTTATTTATGTCGATCTATATTTTTATTATAGCATTAAATATAAACCAATGTTTCAGTGTTCAAAAGTTAAAATGTTCCAGTGTTCCAACGTTGTAACGCGCGATTTCAGTAGTCTTAAGGTGTCATTCTGAATTTATTTCAGAATCTCTTATTTACAGACTACAACAGTCGAACAGAGATCCTGAATCAAGTTCAGGATGACAACTATGACACAGCCTCCAGGTATGGAATGACATACGGAAACCTGAGTTTAGACTTAACCACTATTTGAAAGATAAACCCGCTATAATATATGCATGATTCCTTTTAAGGACGATAATCCGACCAGTACATTCCCTTACATTACTATTGCGTTTATTGTGATGAACATTGTTATTTTTTTAGTTCAGTTAACATCTGCTTCCGATCCAAGGGACATTGTGTATTCCTTTGGGGCCATTCCGCATTTTCTTCTCACCTTCTCAACGACACAGCCCATCAATCCCCTGGGAACTGTTTTCACGTCAATGTTCATGCACGGCGGCCTGCTCCATATCGGGACCAACATGCTCTTTCTATGGATATTCGGGAATAATATCGAAGACCAGCTTGGCCATATCAAATTCATAATTTTTTATCTTCTTTGCGGTGTATTAGCCGCATACAGTCACGCATTGTCAGGACCCTCTTCAATGGTTCCGATGATCGGCGCCAGCGGGGCTGTATCAGGTGTGCTTGGAGCTTATCTGCTTCTCTTTCCAAAGGCAAGGGTCCACACCCTTATATTTCTGGGCTTTTTCATCCAGGTTGTCAGGCTGCCGGCAGTATTTGTTATTGGTTTCTGGATAGTTATACAGTTTATTAACGGACTTGTCAGTAAAGGAGCTGCACATAGTGGAGGCGTGGCATGGTTTGCCCATATAGGCGGTTTTATTGCCGGGATAATCCTGATAAGACTTTTAATTAATAAAAATCGCAAAATTTATTATCCTCATTGAATAATCCTGATACAGAGCTTCGGGGGATTCTTTTCATTAAAATCAACATTATAATTGGGAAATCCATCATTAAATTACATTATCCCTTAAATGTGATTAATTCTACGGATATAAGAGATTACAGGTTATAATTGACTTTATTTCATTATAATCACCATTTTCCAGCTATTTATCCCCTTGTCTAAAAAAATCATTAAATAGTATTATTAGCACTCATGTCATTAGAGTGCTAAGCAGTATAAGGTTGAGAGTGCTAATTTTTTTGTAACAGGGAATTTCCCCGAACAATAAAACCCACTAAACAAACACAACGAGAAAGGAGAGGTCAAGATGAAATTCAAACCGCTGAAGGACAGAGTTCTCGTCAAGTATTCTGACGAACCTGAAAAGAGCGCAGGAGGAATTTTTATTCCTGAAACAGCAAAAGAAAAACCCCAGAAGGGTGAAATAATAGCTGTTGGCTCCGGCAAGATCACTGATGACGGAAAAGTACAGGCCATGGAAGTCAAGGTTGGCGATGTGGTGCTTTTTGAAAAATATTCCGGCTCAAAGATCAATATGGACAATGAAGAGTATCTCATTATCAGGGAAGACGACATTCTTGGTATAGAAGAGAAATAAAAAGAACAAATCATATCGATTAATTAAGGAGGATACAATGGCAAAGCAGTTACAGTTCGGCGAAGAAGCAAGACGGTCGATCCTTACCGGCATCACAACATTAAGTGATGCTGTCAAGGCGACTCTGGGGCCGAAAGGAAGGAACGCCCTTCTGGACAAAAAATTCGGCGCCCCGACAATTACTAAAGACGGTGTTACCGTTGCAAAGGAAATCGAATTGCTGGAACCCTATGAAAACATGGGCGCCCAGCTCCTGAGGGAAGTTGCAAGCAAAACATCCGACACAGCAGGTGACGGAACAACAACAGCAACAGTGC
>CALZHP010000142.1 GCA_945787325.1 uncultured Desulfobulbaceae bacterium | reverse complement strand
TTTACTGCCTTTATACTGTATCCCTATGATGGGTGGCTGATGTTATTGATATTCTGCATTGCTGTTGCACTCATCGGGGTATTTATCGAGAACCTGAAAATATTAAAGGCAACCATGGTAAAAAGATAACATACCTGAACCTTCGAAGAGATTGTAATATTATTGAGGTTAAATATTAGTCCTGCAGCTCAATTCTGTATTTTTTCGTTGTTTAGTCTATCTCTTAAAAGATTGTCCCATTGATCCATGATATTTTTTTTTGAAAATATCTGACCTGCATTATATGCATTATTCTGCCACTCCTCTAATTGACGATTGTCGTTAACAATCTGCAGCAGTTGGTCAGCGATATGATCAATATTATTCTCTGTCAGAATCATACCAACTTTAAACTCCTTAATCCATTCTCCAATATCAGAATCTTCAGAACCCGCATAGAGAACAGCTCTCCCAGAGGCAAGAGAACCGAAAAATTTTGAAGGTACTACAACCCCGTTCCACTCAGGCTTTAAACTTAACATGTGAATATCGGCAGAACCAAGTCTTTTTTCAAGGTCAGATTCTTCTGTAAATGAAGCAAAACGAATATTCTGATCAGAAGAACTGACAGCTTTTTCAATTTCCATCGCCATGTTTCCCCGGCAAGCAAAACAAAACACTATATGTGGATTTTTTTTATACACTGCTCTCGCAAGCTTAAGAAATAGCATGAACTCATGTGCTTTGCCCATATTACCTGAATATAAAAGTGCTAATTTTGCATCACCAAAGAGTTCTTTGCGAATTGCCATGTCCGGTTCTTTCACATTATGCGGCTCAGCTAATGCCCATGGGACAAGTGTTGCACTTTGAGCCTTATGATTATATGCATTCAGGAGCTTTCTCATACATGCTCCAATATCAACCAATATATCAATGGATTTATAGGCCTGCTTCATTAAAAACTTGAGCCCTTTTGTATACAATTTACCAGACCTGTTCGAATTATCCGCAACAATTGCTTCAGGATAGAGATCATAGCACCAGTGCACAAGGATTTTTGCACGTTTCATAAATCTAAGAAAAGGAAACATCAGTGCTGCAAATTGAGGATCAGTACCGATAATAATTGTATCCGCACGGGGAAGAGTGCACAGTCTGAATCCCCAACCAATCATTAACCACAAAGAATTTGCCAGACGAAGATAATTATTTGCCTGATTCCAGGGTGGACGAAAGGTCCTGACAATCTGAACTCCCTCCCAGGTCTCTCTTTTACAATCAATTTTTTTTTCTGGATACCGGCAATAGCGATTGCTCGTGAGAACAGTGACTTTCCACCCGCGTTTTACCAGCTCTTGTGCAAAGTCAGAAAAATGGCGGGAACTTACTACGTCGTCAGGATAGAAAAAATGATACAGGATTAGAGCGGAAGGGATTTTGTTATCCATTCGCTATCATGATGGGAAGGTATTTTTTCTCTCTTTTGAATCTGCTTATGAATCCAGTTGTAAGTAGTTTCCAGCCCCTCCTCAAGGGAAACACGTGGTTCCCAGTTCAAAACTCTTTTTAACGTGGAATTATCGCTGTTTCTGCCCCTGACCCCCTGAGGCTTACTTAAATCGTAACGACTGGTAATTTCTTTGCCTGCTATTTTTGACACGATATCGACCAGCTCATCAATCGTGATCATCCGGTCCTGTCCGAGGTTAATCGGTCTATGATAAGTCGATTTCATAATCCTGTATAATCCCTCTACACAATCATCAATATAACAGTAAGATCTCGTCTGTTTGCCGTCACCCCAGATTTCTATCTCATCCTCAGTTTCTGCAAGTGCTATCTTACGGCATATGGCAGCAGGCGACTTTTCCTTCCCTCCGTCAAACGTTCCAAGGGGGCCGAAAATATTATGAAAGCGCACGGAATATGTTTTCAATCCATGATCTTCCATGAAGTATTGACAGGCCAGCTCAGCAAACAACTTTTCCCAGCCGTAGCCAGGTTCCGCATCAGCCGGATAAGCGTCTTTTTCCTTTAACGGTTTAATATCAGGTTTATTCTGTAAGTATTGAGGATAGACACACGCACTGCTG
>CALZHP010000141.1 GCA_945787325.1 uncultured Desulfobulbaceae bacterium | reverse complement strand
AAAAAAGGCAACATCCTTGAAGCCATCAAAGCGGCAAGCAAAGCCCTTGCTGAAATGCCTGATAATCAGTCTGCCGTAGCTTTTTTAAGAACTTTATTACAGAGGTAATATGATGCCAGTTACTACGCGTTTAATGACATCTTTTCTTTCACAGGCCAATAAGAGGTCAACATCAGAAAGATTTCCGCCAATTTTAATTTTGCTAATCTCGTCCATCAAAGGTCCATCACCTATAATCTTGAGCGGGATCTTTCCAATCTTATTAAAAGTTTGAAGCAAAGCAAGGATTCCCTTTTCCACTGAAAGGCGTCCTACATATAAGGCGTAATTTCCTACACCATTCCTCTCACCTGGATCCTGATAAAAAAAATTTGGTTTTACTTCAATTTTTTCTGCCGGAAGCCCCCCCTGGATAAATTTCTGCCGGGCAAAATCAGTTAGGGCGATGTACATATCAACCATCCGGCTATACGTGCGCAAGACTCGATGAACAGATAGCATGGCAGCTGTAACACTCGTAGCAGTCCGGCTATTGCGGTAACAGGCATAAAGAACACCTGGCCAAGGCACAAATTTTCCCATGCAGTCCTCGCAAACATGGCCATTACGGAAAAACAGGGCGTTTGGACAGAGCAATCGGTAATTGTGAAGGGTCTGCACCACAGGAATACGCTCTGCCCTTGCCGCGTAGTAGGCAGCGGGAGAGATAAGTGAAAAAGTGTTGTGAAAGTGTATTATATCTGGCCGTACCCGTCGGACAATTTTTTGCAATTCACGGGCGATACTTTTATTCCACAGAGTGCTTCTGGCAAGTGTCAAGGAATTCATTCTTTTAATACGATCATTATGCACTGTAAAGTGGAAAACCTGACATTTATGTTCTCCAATCAATGACGACTCAGCCATAAAGACTTGATCTTCTCCTCCAGATTGCTGATAGTAATTATGGACAATTAATATTTTGTTCAGGCTCATCCTTAACCTTGTATTCTAACAGGGCAAAGCCAACCACCGTGGTATCATAAAGCATGAGGCCAGACTCTTCGAAACAAATGGGTGACTAAATCTTTCTCTGCAGCGACCTAACATCTTAAATTATAAACATACTCCACCGCTTCTATGATCCCTTTGGAGGCAATATCATAGTCAAATTGCTGAACAGAAGACAATGCTCCCTTTGCAATATGATCGTACAATTCAGGATTGTTCAGCATCTTGACAACTGTATCAGCCCACTCTTCAACATCCAAAGGAAGTATGAATCCATTCTCGCCATGCTGAATAAGATCGTATGCCACACCGGCGTTTCCACAGGTTATCACAGGGACAGCTGAAGCACATGCTTCATTTGCTACCACTCCCCATGAATCATTTAGAGTTGGGAACAAAAGAACGCGAGAGGAAGCGTAATAGCGGGGCAAATCACCTTGTTGAACAAATCCGGCATAATGATAATTTATTCTGAACTTATCTAAACATCTAAGGAAATCATCCTTTATCGGCCCTGAGCCCAGGACTAAAATTTTGCATTCGGTTTTTTTTTCTTTTATTTTTTTTGCAACCTTACAGAAAAATAATGGCATTTTTCTCTCAATCATTTGACCGGAAAACAATATGTCATATTTTTTTTCTTCATGAATAAATTTGGCAAAATATTTATTATCAGCACACAAATGGCTCTGGAACAATGCATTATTATCGCACCCATAAGATCGGTACAAATCTAAACTATGCTTGCTTGCACCTATGAATGCGTCTGAATACTTGTAAACA
The DNA here is from genome assembly GCA_945787325.1 of uncultured Desulfobulbaceae bacterium. Classification (GTDB taxonomy): domain Bacteria; phylum Desulfobacterota; class Desulfobulbia; order Desulfobulbales; family BM004; genus CALZHP01. The sequence goes on along the minus strand of CALZHP010000141.1, from coordinate 306 downwards.
ATCCTTCTAATTAGTCTGTGAATGAAATGAAGTTTCCTCTCTGATACTAACCAACCATCAGTCATAGTTATATGCTTTTTACGATATGCTTTACTCCAAAGGAAGGCTAATAAAAAGGTAGGATTAAAACCTGTTGTTATCACGATATCTGCATTATGTTTAATTAACTTAGACCATATATCAAGATTTATATTAATGTATCGGTCTTTATACTTAACCACACGTTTTTTAAGAAATGTCCTCGGGTAGTTCCCTAAAAGCGCCTCCCAACTCCGATTCGATTCCTTTTGTTGGCAATAATATACA
>CALZHP010000140.1 GCA_945787325.1 uncultured Desulfobulbaceae bacterium | reverse complement strand
TGTTGTTTTCGGTAAAGACTCCCGCATTTCAATGTATTTGGGAACCATAATATTTTCCAGGTGCTGCGAGCAATACCTTAATATATCTTTTTCTGTAAGTGTCGAACCTTCTTCCAGGGCAACAAATACTTTAACTGCCTCGCCCAGGATGTCATCAGGAACACCTACTACTGCCGCTTCCAGAATACCATTAAGGCCATAAAGAACATTTTCTATTTCTTTGGGACTTACTTTTTCTCCCCGGCTTTTTATGATGTCATCTTTTCTGGCAACAAAGTACAGATAGCCCTCTTCATCCATCCTGAAGAGGTCCCCTGTATAAAGCACCTTCTCTCCAGTATACATGCCTGGCCTTAGGCACTTATTGTTTTCTTCAGGCAGTTCCCAGTAGCCAAGCATGACATGTGCACCCCGGACAATCAGTTCACCGACTTTACCCGGGCTGGCCTTTTGTCCTTTTTCATCAATTACATAAACCTCTTGATTCGGCATTCCTTTTCCAACAGAGTCGGGCCTTCGTTCAATATCATCGGGAGACAGATAGGAAACCCTCTTACACTCGGTCAGTCCATACATGGAGTACAATTTTGCATCGGGTATTAATTTTTTCAGTCTTTTGATGTGGCTTATAGGCAAGGCAGCGGCGGTATTAGTTATATACCTTATCGAACTAAAATCATATGTGTCTATATTTTTCATATGGAGCAGCATTGCGAAAACTGTCGGAACCCCCGGCAATCCGGTTATTTTTTCCTTGATCATTGTATTTATAACCGGATAAGGATAGGTAAAGGATTTCTCAAGTACCAGGGTGCCGCCCACTTTGAATGCCATGAGAACCTGATAGAGCCCATAGTCAAAGGACAGCGGCAATACATTCATGATTTTGTCGTTCTCATTATTTTCAAGATATGTTGTGATTGAATTGGCAGCTGAGACCATATTGAGATGAGAAAGCATTACTCCTTTTGGATTACCGGTTGAACCCGATGTATATATAATAGATGCAAGATCCAGATTAATACATTTAGATTTAACCTGCCTTTCTGCACCTGAATCCATAATTTCCTCATAGGACATGCCCGGCAAACCCCCGTGAGGAGATCCTGTACTTATAATTTTTTTCAAATGCGGGCATTTAATTTTCAGAATCACTCCTTCCCGGTTGCCCTGTGTCAAAAGAACCCTTGCCCTGCTGTTATTCATTATGAATTCAAGTTTTTCTGACTTCATTGTATGGTTGATTACCATAAACGCGGCTTGGGCCTTTAATGTGGCGAAGATTGAAATAACGGCTTCTATCGAGTTGTCCATAAACACCGCAACCCTGTCGCCTTTTTCAATCCCTGTATCTATCAGGGCAGCAGCCAGTTTATTTGCCAAAGAATCTATCTCGGCATAGGTTAATCTATTTTCACCATGAATAAGGGCAACTTTTTCCGGATATCTTACAGCACTGTTTTCCAGGAAGTTATTGACTAATGTATGACTGAACATGCTTATTTACCGTTGTTCATTTTTTTTGCCATAAACGTGGACAGCTTCACAATAGAGTCAAAATTATCAGGCACAAGCTCCTCATCATCTACAGAAATTCCATACTTTGCTTCGATAAAAGATACGAGCTCCAGGACTCCCGTAGAATCTATCAATCCTTTTTCCAGAAAAGAAACATCATCACTGAAACCATCATCATGACCATACATAAAACTTTCTACTATGAATTGTCTGAGTTCAGACTTTAATTTCATATGCTCGATCCTCCATAACTTTTTTTACTATTACTCGACTTTTTGAATCAAATTTATCAATAAACATGTCATGAGTCAGCAATGTCGATATGATTCCGACGATAGCCATGTTATCTTTAAATCCAAGCACAGGACTATTCCTGCATTTTTTTATCAACATTGAAACGGACTTTTCATTAAAATATCCGGTCTCTTTCAGGTTCTTCTCTGATAGGAGTTCTTCCAGATAATCAGGCCCATCACCGTTAAAAAAACTCTTAGCATCAGGTGCCATGTAAGGCTGTTTGGTCCTCGACGCAATAGAAGGCGGAAGCAGCCCGCTCATACTTTCTCTTA
>CALZHP010000139.1 GCA_945787325.1 uncultured Desulfobulbaceae bacterium | reverse complement strand
TGAAGAAACTAAACCTGACCTCCTGCTTCTTGATCTTGACTTGTCCAAACTGTCAGGGTTTGATACTCTTTCAGTGATACATCAAAATGTAAAATTGAAACATTTGCCAATTATTATAATGACTTCGGCGACAGATCCTGAGAGCAAAGTCAGGGCACTGGACCTCGGAGCTACTGACTTTCTTGCCAAACCCATTGATAAGATTGAACTTGGCCTGCGTGTGAAAAATACTCTGGCTGCAAAGGCTTATCAGGACCAACTGGCTTACTATGATCCCATGACCAAACTGCCAAACAATAAATTATTTCAGGAACGTCTTGACTGGGCAGTGAAGAAAGCAAAACGTTACAACGATCGCCTGGCACTCATGACGATCGTGCTGGATAAGTTCAACCGCATAAATGCCATGGTTGGCCCGAGCGGCGGAGACGACGTCATGAGACAGGTTGCCCGCCGTATTGAGGGTGTGATAAGAAACGTTGATATACTCGGGCGTTCAGCAGAGGATGATGACATTAAAATGAACCTGTTCCGAACAGATGGCAGTGCTTTTTCACTGCTGCTGGACCGCATCAGAGGTGAAGAAAATGCTGCAGTGGTTGCTAACCGCATAATCGAGGCAATCAGAGAGCCGATGAAGGTAGAAAGTTCAAATATCTACCTTACCGCCAGTATCGGTATTGCAACTTTTCCTGCAGACGGCGAGGATTATGCCGAATTGATGCATCAAGCCTCCGGTGCCAGAGGCTACGTAAAAACCCGGGGTGGCAATTCCTTCCAGTTTTCCTCAAAAGAAATCAATGCTGCATATATAAAGCGGCTGAGCCTCGACAACGGTCTGAGAAAAGCTCTGGACAGGGATGAATTTGTTTTACATTACCAACCGGAGGTAAATGTAAGAACAAACGCCATAGAAGGGGTTGAGTCCCTTCTTCGCTGGAACAGCAGCGAAACCGGGCTTGTACCACCGAACGATTTCATCCCGCTGGCAGAAGAAACAGGTCTCATTGTACCCATCGGAGAGTGGGTCATAAACGAAGCATGCCTCCAGTTGAAAAAATTACACAAGGCTGGCATGACCTCCTTGGTAGTGGCTGTTAATCTGTCGGTAAGGCAGTTTAATGATCCGGGGTTCTTCTCTATGATCAAACGACTCGTCACAGGTCACAGTATAGACCCGCGTTTCATAAAGCTCGAGATCACTGAAAGCCTGCTGATGGACGATATCGAGAATAAAATTAAGATGCTGAAACGCCTTACAGGTATGGGGTTCCAACTGGCCATCGATGATTTCGGTACTGGTTTTTCTTCATTGAAATATATCAGTAAACTGCCGGTTGACGAGCTAAAGATTGACCGGTCTTTTATAATGGATGCGGTCAATAACAGCAGCAACCGGGCCGTTGTTTTGTCGGTGATTTTTCTTGCGCATTGTCTAGGCTTGAGAACAGTTGCCGAGGGCATTGAGGAAGAAGAACAGCTGGATTTATTGCTTAAGGAACGTTGTGATCTATACCAGGGCTTCCTGTTCAGCAAGCCGGTTCCTGAAAAGAAGCTGTTCGAGCTACTTTCTTCCAGGTAGGAACGGGCCTTCTGCAGGTAACTGCTCGTTATATTTCGATATAAAGTAAATGTATTTCATATAAACGATCTAATATTCATACGTTATGTGGCTTAACCCATATTATCCATAAACCAGGTAACACTCCCGCTTTACTCTATGAATATTCAGGGTTATATAACTCGTGAATGTGTCATTTGGCTCCTTTTACATCCTTTCACTGATTCATGGGCACTGTAATTTCATAAGAATTTAAGCTTTTCATCTTTGGCATATTACTTGCGTTTAAGTATAAGGACTAAATATATAAGTTAAATATGCCGATAATAAACAAAGGGAAATCCCTGTATTGTCGACCATAGGATAAACCTCGCAAAGCGGGGGACACAAACCTGCCTGCCCCTTCCAAGAGGGTAGAGAGGCTGACGCATATGAAAAAGAAATTATCAAGAAATAAGTTCATTATCGAGCAGCTGGAACCACGTCTTCTTTTTTCAGCAGATTTCCAGCCTGTACCTCTTGAAGGTGCTTTAACAGA
>CALZHP010000138.1 GCA_945787325.1 uncultured Desulfobulbaceae bacterium | reverse complement strand
TCTCCATCGTATGGGTAGCTCGTGATGTCTTTAATTCTTTTACAGGACTCCCCTCTACTCGAAGCCTGAATTCAGCAGTAGGAATTGTTTCCTTACTGCTGATTTTCCATGCCGTTCTTACCGTATTTCATAGCTATCTTATTGCCTCTGTAGGACACCGTGTGTTCAGGGACTTTCGTGTCCAGATATTTGAGCATCTCACCGGACTGTCTGTACGCTTTTTCAACTTGTTTGGCGGAAGTATCCGGGAAAATATTCTCTATGGCAGACATGACGCTTCTGAAGAGGAAATGACAGATGCTGCCAGGGCTGCTCATGCTCATGAGTTTATTGCGGAGTTGCCAAAGGCTTATGACGCTATCGTTGGAGAAAAAGGGGTATTGTTATCGGCTGGACAGCGACAGCGAATTACCATTGCACGCACTATCCTCAAAGCTCCCAGGATATTAATATTAGGTGAAGCGACCTCATCGCTTGATAACGAATCTGAAGCCCTTGTTCAACAGGCCATTGAAAACCTTATGGCAGGGCGTACAACATTTATCATTGCGCACCGTCTTTCAACCATTCAAAAGTGCGATCAGATATTGGTTTTAAATAAGGGCAGAATCGTTGAGAGTGGTAATCATGACAGGTTGATGAAACTGCAGGGACTGTATCACGTTCTCTATATCGTGGCGGAACTTGAAATGTCGAAATAAGAGAAAAGCTCATGAAAAAAGAAGAAAACAATCAGTGTGTTAATAAACTTTCTTTCCGTTTTCCAGGATAAACCCGTAAAAATTAGTAGTCCGTGCTTCCTTTAAAGCCCTCTGCGGGAATATGTGCAGTTCCACCTCGGTATGACATCGAAGTCTTAATTCGGATGCAAGTTTTGCCTTATCCTCGATCTTCATTTTATCTGCATCCTTTGAAAACACTGCGAGATCTATATCACTCCAAGTCCCGGCAGACCCGGATGCATAAGAACCAAATAAGTATGCTGAACTGATACCTATTTTTTTCTTCAGGTAATTAATGGAATCTTCAACTATGCTTTTTATTTCAGCTTTAGTTTTAACCATCTCAATATTGCCTTCGAGTTGTCCAAGTATTCACAAGCTGTTTTCTTGTTTATGTCTTTTGAGATTCTCATGATTTCTTCCGGGTATCTGGTCTCGATGTAATAATACGAGAGCCTTGCTAGAAATTCTTTTCTTGGCTCGTCAATATCAATTTTTGACAGATCTGCGAGTCGAAGCAGATCGTGAGTTTTCGGCGGGAACTGATTTGTGTTCTTTGTGACTAATGCCTTCAGCATTTTTTCTATGGCCTGTTGGCTAGTAAAAAGAACATAGAGATATCTCTTGCTTTTATACATTGCGTCAGCGGTTTTGATATCATATCTGGAAAGATTTATCCAGTACTCAATGTCTTTTTCCATATCATTAACTTACCACAATATTTCTTTTTTTTCTTTTAAATGGCCTGCCGGTAAATTGAAATCTTCTCGTATAAATTCAGGAATGAAGACTCCCCGCCGCAAGCGGACGGGGTATCAACTACGGTCATTCCCGAAGTCTGTTGATCGGGAATCCATGGTTCGGAAAGACTGGATTCCGGCTCAAAAGACTACCGGAATGACAAACGTGGCAAGCCACGGGGAATTAGACCCCAAGTGATTAAGGGGAGGCCGGGTGGGGTTACTTAATCCTTCACCCTCATAACTTACTGTCTGATTAGACGGAAAACCTTTCCAATTTCTTACGTAATCGTTATAAGAAAATAAATTATATGTCATAGACCTGATTGAAAGGTCGAATTCCTGAAAATGCTCATTTTGAGCATCATCTAGACATCGTTATTGGTTCACTTTGAAATGGAGCTGCTGGAGGCTACGGAATTCCCACATCCGGTCCGGCACGATTATGTCAATAAATTCACTAAACTTCTATAGCTGCTGTACTTTACTTCATTGGTCCTAAAAAAACTGCGATTATTATTCCATAAGAATGGAATCTTGCAAAGTTAAATTTTTACAGGGAGTTACGACTACATCCCTCAAGCAGAGCCGAAATTAATCTTATCTGGATTCCCAGTTCAAGCCGTGGAATGACAGCTGGATGTTA
>CALZHP010000137.1 GCA_945787325.1 uncultured Desulfobulbaceae bacterium | reverse complement strand
TTGGCGGCAAGCGCCATTTCAGAAACTGGTAATACTAAAGGAGAAATTGAAAAACATTTTCATTGGGCAGGAGGGTTTTTTCCTCTTGTCCAATGATTTTGAGGATTAAATAAAGTCCCCTCAGTCCGGCGTGGCAGTAGAAAAGGCCTGTTACCAGATTAATGGTAACAGGCCTTTTTCAATTGAGCGGATATCATGCTGTCAGTGTAAATCCCTTTTCAAGCATCTGCATCATGGATAATGGGATGACGCTGAATTCGGTACATCCATATTGGGTGAGAATTTGCTGGGCCTTCCTGACCCTATTGCCTGACCTGCAATGAAGATAAATCTTTTTGTTTGCCTGTTTGATCTCTCTCAGTATTTCAATGCCTTTGCCGCTGGAAAGTTCAGAGAGCGGAACATGAATTGCGCATTTGAACTGACCCTGTTCCCACTCCGACTGTTCTCTGATATCAATCAACTGGGCCTTACCACCGCGTAACTCTTTCAGGATTTCCTCGTAATCCTCTTTTTTGTCATCAAACATAAAATCAAAATTTATCATTTGGTTCTCCTTGCAAAGGGCATTAATGCCCTGGCACCAATGGCCGGTACTGTTCGTAACTCATCTTGAACATGCATAGCGAAGTGCATTTCCCGCAGCTTGCTGCGGGGTAAACGAGCGGATGTAATAAAGTCAAAAAGTCCTTACATACGGAGATTCCCCGTGGCTTGCCGCGGGGAGCTTCAATAATACATAATAATAATCCCTAATCCGAGACAACTTCCATTCAAATAATTTTTTTATTAAGGAATATTTTTCACCTGCTGGCCGATTTTAGACAAAAAGTAACACACGGAGAAATACACAGAAACTGCACAACCGATCCCTTATTTCCTAACGGACTCTAACAAAGAACTTGCCCAGACTGTCAAAACAATACATAGTGTTGCCATTTATTGACAAGTGGTAACAATATGTAATAAGAGGCGGTGTTAGGCTTGACTTTTGGGTGTTTTAGCTATTCCTTGGCTATATAAGCGGTTAGAAAAAGTCTGGATGTTAGCGGAAAAGATAAATAAATTTAACTGGTTGATTATACAATACTCATTTGTCAATCCTGACCCGAGAGCCTGACCCATGGTACATGACCCCTAGTACACTATTATTGCCTAATGACAAGGAGGAATTTCAGCCATGAAAAACAAGCTATTTTTCAAATATGGCCCGTCCGCAACTTTAATCACTATGTTGCTGGCTGGCTGCGCCACAGGCGAGCACTGCCTGAGAAAAGAAACCAGCTACGTCATGGTTCAAAAATGTCTGCGATATTCTAATGGCCAATGCGCTCATTGGGGTATGGAGCCAGCGTTTCGAGAAACCTGTGTGGAATGGGCCTGCAATCGTGGCTATACCAGAAACGAGAAGGGGAAGTGTGTTAAGACGAGCACATATTGATGACAATTTTATGAGCTTGAAGCAGGCCCTATTCATTGGGTAGCGCCTGGAATCCTGCAATGTAGTAGTACGACGATGTAAGGTCATGCGATGTAGTAGTGTGGTAGTGTCAGGTCCACACCTTTGACAGAATTTAAAATGAATTATTTTTTCTTTAATTATCAATATGATAAGTAGGTTTCCTTGCCAAATGTGTAGACGTGACCAAATATTCCGTTTTGGTCTGCCCCTGATCCTTGTTGCCTTGAAACAATGTCTTTATAAAGCTAAAGAAGAAAAATTGTGGTGATTGAAGATTAAGAAATCAACCTATAAAACTATAGAATATGCTTGACAAAAGCCAAGGGCAGATTTGACTCCTTGCTGACCCCTGGTGAATTCGGTAGAATTGTTTCACTTATTGACTTTTAAATTTTTTATGGCTTTGCAGTAACGTGTTCCATAATCCAATTTGTACCGAGCATTTTCTGTGTTATGGGGTCGGAATATGTAGACCTTTGAGATTGGGTATATTGATCAACAAGAGTCATGCAAAGACCTGACCCGATATCTTTCGTGTGACCCGATATCTTTCGGTATAAACCAGCAAGCAGGATTTATTATTGTAATATGAGACAAAATAGATCTGGGAATTCATGCCAATTGCATGGAGGCGTATATTTTTATGGTGCA
>CALZHP010000136.1 GCA_945787325.1 uncultured Desulfobulbaceae bacterium | reverse complement strand
ATCTATTAAGAAAATTCCCCACACCCCTGACTGAATCTGAACTGAATGATAGAAGAGTAAAGATAAAACATGTAGATGGCCGTCTGTTACTTAAAAAAACACGAAATAAATACGACTTGATTTTTGTAGGGATTCAAGAGCCGACTAATTTGCAAGCAAATAGATTCTTTACAAAAGAATTCTTTTCCCTCGTAAAAGAAAGACTAAATAAAGGAGGCATACTTGTCCTTGGGTTACCTGGCTCTTTAACTTACTTAAATGAAGAATTAAGAAATCTGAACAGCTGTATTTTTAATACTCTGGAAAATGTCTTTTCTCATATTAGAGTGATTCCTGGTGATGGCAGGAACCTTTTCCTTTCATCAGATTCTCGGGAAATTGCACAGATTGACAAAATGCAGATTATAGAAAGATTGAGTCAGCGGAATATTGTAGCAGATGTGATTGTTCCCTGGCATATTGAGAAAAAGTTACACCACGGATGGCAGGACTGGTTCTCCCGTTTTCTTGAAGGGAGCAGTCAGAAAATCAATTCAGATTTCACCCCTTTGGGATTATTTTACAGCATCTCTCATTGGAATGCAGTATTTGCTCCTTCACTACGCGGGATTTTTCGTCAATTTGAGAGGATAAACTTAAGGAGTTTTGTGCTTCTGTTTATCATTGTACTTCTTCTTTATTTCTTTTTTCGATCAAAAAACAAGCGATTCTACCAGGAAGGCATCTCCTTATCTATTATCACAACTGGTTTTGCCGGCATGATATTTGACCTTATGATAATTTTTACCTTCCAATCAATTTATGGATATGTGTTTTCATGGATTGGGATTCTTGTGGCATCTTTTATGGCAGGGGCAGCAAGTGGAGCAATGCTCATAACAACAGTTCTGGCACGGATAAAAAATTGTTTTAAAATATTTATAAGAATTGAACTGGCAATAATCTGTTTTTCTATTGCATTTCCTTTTGTATTTCTTGCTGTGCCAACATATCTGGGCAGTCCCAATGCCTTCTTTTTTTTCAGGGTGCTATTTTTAGTCATTTCATTTATCAGCGGACTTTTAACTGGTTCGCAGTTTCCTCTGGCTAACAAGTTATACTTAAAAAATAGCAGAAGTTTAAGCCAGACAGCAGGGTTACTTTATGCTTCTGACCTGCTGGGCGGGTGGTTTGGAGGAATTATAGGTGCTGTAGTGCTTTTGCCTGTTCTTGGCCTAACCGGCACCTGCATAACAGTAGGACTGCTTAAATTGACAAGCTTCACTGTTATAGCCACCCAGCCCGGTCGGCATCTATTGGGAGGGGAGAAATGCAAGGTTGTTGTCTAAAAAAGATTACACGAAGATGTTTTCTGGAAAACACGGTCAAACTATGTTCCTCAGTAGTGCTGCCTTCCATCTTTCTTGATTTCGATAAGGCAGAAGCTTCCAGTAATACAGGTTCTGGTTTTGAACCGGCTTATCTCAAACTTCATAGAACAGGTGAGCTTAAAAAGCAGGCAGAAAAACTCTGGGCCATTATGGAAAACTGCCAGCTCTGTCCGAGAAGGTGTGAAGTTAATCGATATAAAAGTATGAGCGGAGTCTGTCAAGCTCCTGGCACAAAACTTGTTATTTCATCATTTCATCCGCATTTTGGCGAAGAACGGCCGCTCGTTGGAAACGGCGGTTCAGGGACAATCTTTTTAACCCATTGCAATTTACGGTGCGTATTTTGTCAAAACTGGGAAATAGCCCAACTTGGCAGGGGCTCAGAAAGAAATATTGATGATTTCGCCAGGATGATGCTTGAGCTGCAAAAAATCGGTTGTCATAATATAAATCTTGTGACCCCAACGCATTATTCTGCACACATCCTTAAAGCTATTGATATCGCTGCAGGGTCAGGGCTACGGCTGCCAATTGTATACAACACCTCTGGATGGGAACGTCTTGAGATACTCAAGCTTCTTGATGGAATAGTTGATATTTACCTGCCTGATTTCAAATACTGGGACAGTGACATGTCTGCAAAATATTCATCTGAAGCAGAGAGTTATCCTGATATCACGAGAGAAGCAATCCTTGAGATGCACCGTCAAGTTGGTGTGGCAAAACCTGCAAAAGACGGGATTATGCAAAGAG
>CALZHP010000135.1 GCA_945787325.1 uncultured Desulfobulbaceae bacterium | reverse complement strand
CCTGATAGCCACTCTCTTCCACCGCTTGCTGCAAAAGCCGCTGGCCTTGCCTGGATTGATAGACCAGCATCAGTTTTATGCTCATTATTAACTGCCACTCCACTTTCTGCTTTATATGAACTGAATGCAACAGCTATGCCAGCATATTATAAATATCTATAAGTAGATGATTTAACGATATTTAAAATTCAAACCAGATGATTTTTCCTATACCAGGAACTTTATTAGCACCATGTTGGCGCAACATTATTTGCTTACGCACACGAAAGAATTTTCAGAATACACTTTACAATAATGCGGAAATGAAATTACATGCTGAGCAGGCATATATGACCACTGCAAAAGAAATAAAAAAAGAAAACATCTTATTCACTATCAAAAAACTGAGAACTATTCACTGTGAATTGAACTCTATAACTGTAACAACACTCCATTAATATAAATCGGCGCTAACGACATATACATAGTGTGCCGATAAATATTATAGATATTTGAAAATCCTGCGATTGCTCTCAACCTTGCATTGGTTTGGATAGCACATGCTTTCCCCATGCACGGATAACACGGAATGCCAATTCTGTTGAGAGCTGTCATAAGGTGCAGATACGGACTATAGATTTAGGGACAGAACAACTTAGCGAGGTGATCGGCAATGAGTATCTTCAATCAGTTTCAAGAACGATACGAGGAAGCCAAAGAGGATGAAATGAGTCTCCAGGAATACCTGGATCTCTGCAAGTCTGACCCCTCTGTATATGCAACTGCTGCAGAACGCATGCTGCTGGCTATTGGCGAACCCGAGCTTGTCGACACCCGCGAAGACCCCAGACTCAGTCGAATCTTCTCCAACAAGGTCATTAAAATCTATCCCGCCTTTAAAGAGTTTTACGGCATGGAAGAAACCATCGAACAGATAGTTTCTTTCTACAAGCATGCCGCACAAGGCTTGGAAGAAAAGAAACAGATCCTCTATCTGCTCGGTCCCGTTGGCGGCGGCAAGTCATCGCTGGCAGAGAAACTAAAATCACTGATGGAAAAAATCCCTTTCTATGCCATCAAGGGCTCACCCGTTAATGAGTCGCCACTGGGACTGTTTTCGCCGGATGAAGATGGCAAGATTCTCGAAGAAGACTACGGCATAGAACGCCGTTATTTGCCCGGCATCATGTCGCCCTGGGCAGGCAAACGTCTGCATGAACACAATGGTGATTTGTCCAAATTCAGGGTCGTAAAATTAACCCCATCGGTATTGCAACAGATTGGTATTGCCAAAACAGAACCTGGCGATGAAAACAATCAGGACATTTCGGCCCTGGTGGGCAAGGTTGATATCAGAATGCTTGAGCAATATTCGCAGGATGATCCTGATGCCTATAGCTTTTCAGGCGGCCTGTGCCAGGCCAACCAGGGCATGCTTGAGTTCGTGGAAATGTTCAAAGCACCTATCAAGGTATTGCACCCACTACTCACCGCCACCCAGGAATGTAACTATAAGGGTACGGAAGGCTTTCCTGCCATCCCCTTTAATGGCGTTATTCTTGCGCATTCCAATGAATCAGAATGGGTCTCATTCAAGAACAACAAAAACAACGAGGCCTTCCTTGATCGAATCTATATCGTCAAGGTGCCTTACTGCCTACGTGTTTCCGAAGAAGTGAAGATCTATGAAAAACTGCTTAGGGAAAGTTCGCTGAAAGATGCGCCATGTGCACCTGACACACTGGAGATGATGGCGCAATTTGCTTCCCTGACACGTCTGATAGAACCCGAGAATTCCAGCATATTCTCAAAAATGCGAATCTATGACGGCGAAAATCTGAAAGATATTGACCCGAAAGCCAAGTCGATACAGGAATACAAGGATGCTGCCGGTCCCGACGAAGGCATGACGGGGCTGTCTACCCGGTTTGCATTCAAGATTTTGTCAAAGGTATTCAACTATGACCACACCGAAGTAGCGGCTAATCCTGTTCACTTGCTCTACATCCTTGAACAACAGGTAGAACAAGAGCAGTACTCACCTGAAATCAGAGATAAGTACATTGGCTTCCTGAAAGGTTATCTGGCCAGCAACTATTCAGAATTCATTACCAAGGAACTTCAGACAGCTTATCTAGAATCTT
>CALZHP010000134.1 GCA_945787325.1 uncultured Desulfobulbaceae bacterium | reverse complement strand
AACATACTCGAACATTATGCGCTGCCTTTTTTTCATCTGATATTCCTTGCATGCGGCAAGAAGTTCCTTGACCGGATATTTTTTATTGATGGGCATAAGTAGATTTCTGGTCTTGTCATCAATTGCGTGAAGCGATACGGCCAGGTTGGCATCAGACCTTTTACCAAATTCAAGCATCTGGGGGATCATGCCGCAGGTTGACACAGTTATCCTCCTGCTGGCAAAGTTCAACCCTTTTTGTTCTGTAAGTATTGACAGTGCCATCAGCAGGTTATCCAGGTTGGCCAATGGTTCTCCCATGCCCATGAACACTAGGTTGTTTAATTTCTTTTTTCCTTCACTGACCAGCCAATCCTGAACAGCGCATATCTGGTTTACCATTTCTGAGGGTTTCAGGTTCCTTTTGAATCCCATTGCTCCGGTCTGACAAAAATTACATCCCATGGCACAGCCAACCTGGGAGGAAACACACAGAGTATTGCGTTCCCCTTCGGGAATGAGAACTGACTCTATAAAGCTATCGTCTTCCAGTCGGAAACCAAATTTAACGGAACCGTCGCGGGATATTTCTACAACCGGATCTGTGAAACGACTTATTCTTGCACGCTGCTCAAGAATTTCCCTGAACTCTTTTGCAAGATCTGTCATCTGAGAAAAATCGGTTATTCCTGGTTTATACAACCAGGCAAGGATCTGTTCACCCCTGAATGTTGGTTGCTGAAGAGACTCCACGAAACGGACCAGCTGCTGACTGGTCATGTTCTTCAGGTCGGGTTTGTTCTGCTGTGTAATCATAATAGAACGCTAAAAGCTTATAATGCTCTGCTGTTTTCCGGTTTCAAAAGTATATTACCTGAAAGGGCACCATTAATAAAAGATAAAAATTTTTCACGGTCCTTTGGCAGTCTTCCGTCAAGTGAAAAATAATTTGATGCGTGATTTGACTGGAATTGGGATCGGGAAAGGTTCAGGTTTTCAACCAGCGTTCGAAGTTCAACAAACAGATCTTTGCGTTCCGGCAGGTTGAATTTACCTTTTTCGATAAGCCGTGCAAGTGGAGTGTTTTCCAAAATCATCAATGTTAAAACAGCCACCTGGCTTGGTTGGATCTTATTCAGTGCTGTTGCTGTTGCCACTGCATGTACATGTGAATTTTCTGTACCGGCAATTCCAAGAAGAACCGTAACGGATAAAAATATGCCTGCTGCACGCACCGCCTTCCCGGCAGCAACTATTGTGGCTGAATCGTCTCCTTTGGCTATAGATTGGAGTGTAGGGTCGTGTCCGCTTTCAAGTCCCATGTATATGCGGCGCAGACCGAACTCTTTCAACTCTTTCAGTTCTTCGGGAGTACGCCGCAGGATGTCTCTCGCGTTAGCATAAAGACTGATACGCCTGACCTGCGGCAGTTTCGCCTTTATCTTCTTCAGAAGGTCAACAAGTTTGACCTGAGAAAGAATGAGTGCATTCCCATCGGCAAGGAAAACTGTTTTCTGTCGACCGCAATACTGCGCAGCAAATTCCAGATCCTCTTCAACAATTTCGAAATCTTTTATGCGAAAACGTTTGTCACGGTAGGCGCCGCAAAACGTACACAAATTATGCGAACATCCGACCGTAACCTGAAGGATTATCGAATCAGCCTCGCTTGGGGGCCGAATAATGTTGCCTTCGTAGTGCATGGTAATAGATAAAATTCTATCCGTTGGCAGTGGCAAAATCTTCCATGAACTGAACCAGCCTGACTACTCCTTCTCTCGGGAACGCGTTATAAATAGATGCACGGCATCCTCCGATCGAGCGGTGGCCCTTTAGACCGTCTAACCCTAGAGAAGCTGCCTCGGAAATAAACTTTGTTTCCAGTTCAGGGGAAGGAAGATTGAAAGAAATATTCATCATTGACCTGGAGGATATTTCCGCATGCCCCCTATAGAAATCAGTTGCATCAATAGCCTCGTACACCTGTGCAGCTTTATCACGATTTATTCTATCAATAGCCTCTACACCTCCCTGCTCTTTCACCCATTTCATGACAAGGCCAACGCAGTATATGGAGAAGCAGGGAGGGGTGTTGAACATGGAACCCTTGTCGGCGTGGGTTTTATAACGGAGCATGGTTGGAAGATTGTCCGGAGCGCGATCAAGAAGATCATCCCGTATAAT
>CALZHP010000133.1 GCA_945787325.1 uncultured Desulfobulbaceae bacterium | reverse complement strand
ATCCTAATTTTCCCAATAATTACTCATACTATTTACCACGTATCGATGACGGTTTCGGCCCAGGAGCCACCGGCTGGCAGGGATGGACAGATTCCATCTCCATACAGAATCCCTGTGGTGGAACTTCTGCCAAAGTTGATATTTATCTTTATGGCATTAATGGAGGGACTCCAATTGCATCTGATATAGATCGAATCATAACTACATGTAGTAAATGGGAATTCAGGCCTTGGGATTATGTATCTTCTCCCTTTAGCGGTTCAATCGAAATTATTTCCAACAAGAAGATATCTGTTGCCAACACCAGTAATTTCTACCTGGCAAATGCTTATGCTATTTACAATGCAGTGACAAATACAAAGTCAACACTGAATTTTCCTAAGGTATATGCAGGTTTTGGTAGTGGTGCCTGGAAGAATACCGTATATGTGTTCAGACGGCATTGATAATGACTGTGATGGGCAATCAGACTGTGAAGAAAGGAGGTGCAGGTGGTACTGCAGGGATTAATGTTTTTTTGACAAAAACAATTATAGTCGCAATAATTCATCTTGATCTGCCTATTTAAAAAAAAGGCAGGGCTTAGAAATGGCTCTGCCTTTTTTTATTCTTAGATATCCAAATTGATATTATCTATAGTGCCTCTTAATCAAACTCAGCCAATCTTATCGGAACGTGTGCAAGACAGGCATTGAGTAATCTCAAAGGCAGTTCGGGTTCCCAGAACCTCCGGTTAAAACGATAACAAAATTCATCAAGATATTCCTGAAGGTAGTTTGACGACACACCATGAAAAGTACCATTAATAAACTTCTTCATATTTCCAATCATGATATGAACCAACGGCAACCACTCAAAAGCTTTTTCCGGAGGTGTAATCTTTTTTTCATGCTGTTGGGTTTCATTCGCCGCATTCAAGGCTGGAAAAGCGTCTGTCCTTATCGTTTGACCCGGATTAAGATGTCGGGAAAGAAATTGACGGACTGTTTTCTTAGAAACAGTGTCCACAGCTTTCATAGCAACAAAACCAGCCCCCTTCTTTCGGGTTTCAACGGCTATAAGCACAGGCGTTTTTCCTTCAGCACCTCTTCCCCTTTTGCCAGCGCGTTTACCGCCAACATAGGCATCGTCGAACTCGATAATATTTCCAAGTCGGTAAATGCTGTCTCTATGAGCCATTGCTTTACGAATTTTACGCAACATATTGCGAGCAGTGCCCCAGGAGACATCAAGGTGCTTGGAAACACGAAGCGCCGATATCCCTCCTTTGTCAGAAGCCGCCAGATAAATAGCCCAAAACCACTTTACAAGTGGCAACTTTGTTGCGTGAAACAACGTATCAGCTGTAACCGACACCTGGTGTCGACATTTAGAACACTGGTACAATTTGCGTGTTGTAATGTAACAAGCTTTTGTAAAACCACACGTAGGACACTGAAAACCATCTGGCCATCTTACCTTGGCCAATTCTTTTGCACATGCTCGTTCAGTTCCATAACGTTCCTGCCATTCCAGCAGGGATATATCGGGCATTTTCATAATAAGACCTCCAGTTATGTAATGGGTTGATCTTATTATTAATTATAAGCATTAAGCTGAGTTTGATTAAGAGGCACTTTTGTTAATAACAAAAGAGAGCGCTTTGCTTGAATTTATTGAATAGCTCTTCCTGTAGCTCTGGCATTTTGATCTGATGTAGCGGCAAACCTTTCTATCCGATCCCCACGGTAAATTAGAGCAATGCATAAACTAACCAAAACTATAAGTTCCCCTTTCATAAAATGGTTCAGCGTCACGGCCGTTAATGCAACAAAGGAAAAATAGCAGAAACAAAAAAGAGCTATACATTGGTTGAACGTTTCCCCTGTTTTATAAACTTTCCATGTTTTCTTAAAGACCAAGGCATAAACTGTCAGCAGCCAAAAGACACCCGCCAACCCGAAAGACTTTAACCAATGGGGATATCCCAGATCCGTCAGATTTGCGGCAAGCAACAAGCCAGGCCTGTTACGAAGTATTGGTGAATCAGCTTTCAGACTCAATATCGCAGCACAGTTTCCAAGGATTGGGTAATCAAGAAATTCTTGCCAGTCAACTTTTAATTTTGTGGACCTGCCGGGCTGAAATTTTTCAGGGTCCTCCAACTGCTCCTGGGTTTTCATATAAAGACTTGTGGTTATGTCCTGTCCAATGATACTGGCAAAAATCCCTCCCATAACCACCATAAATACCAACAGTG
>CALZHP010000132.1 GCA_945787325.1 uncultured Desulfobulbaceae bacterium | reverse complement strand
TAAAGGTCGGATGGGGCTTTATGAACTATTGCTCAGTAGTAATTCAATTAAGAAAATGGTTACTGAAGGCTCCAAGGTTGAAGATATCAGAAACGTTGCGGTTAAAGAAGGAATGAGCACCCTTTTACATGAAGGTATCAGCAGTGTTTTTGCAGGCCACACCGACTTTAAACAAATAATGACTGTTTGCCAGCAGTGAGTTGACATAACAAATAATAAATCTTCAATATTGCCCAACCCCAAAAGATTTCTTGTCATATCCAAAAGTAAAAGCTAATTAATTAGTTGTATTTTTTTCTCTTGGATAAAGCTTTATAATACCACCTGTAAAATCTGTATTGAAGTTTCAGCTTTCACTTAAAAAAATGAAACTCGACCTGAAAATTCATAAAGGAAAAGATTCTAAAAAACCCATGGTTATACTTATTCATGGGCTTGGCATGAACAGATATTTTTGGGGAGATCCAGGTAAATGTGAAGCATTAGGCGGGCTCACCGACTTGAATGTTTTTCTTTCCCGCCCTCCAGTTCACAATAAAAACTCAAAAATTTCCACTGGGGTTCCTCCTGAAGGCACAACTGGGCTGGCAGATAGATTGCTTGCATCCGGGTATTCCATTGCAGCCTGGAGCCAGGCCCAACCCATGGGCCCAACAAATTTGGCGGTAGACGAACTTGGAATTGTTCTCCATAAGATAAAGGATAAGTGGCCAGAAAAATCTATTTACCTCGTAGGACATAGCCGCGGTGGAATTATCGCCAGAAAATATATTCTCAGTAACCAAGACAATGATGTAAAAGGGGTTATTACGCTGTGTTCCCCCCATAGAGGAACAAAAATGGCAAGTTTCTCTATATATCTTGAACCTTTAGGTAACATTCTGGAGAAAATTATCCCGAATGAATCCCGCAACACGATGATATTAGCTCTTAGACGATTGGCAGATTTTCTGAAGACGCCTGCGGCAATCGAACTGCAGCCCGGCTCTGATTTTATGAAATCAATGTCCTCTCCACTGCCAAGCGATATAAGAAAGTTATCATTCGGAGGTACCGACCCTGTTCTGTTCAAATTGTATATCAGGATAAATTCATCCGACAAATGGAATGTTCTTCCCTTTCCCGATTTGCTCTTAAGGGCTATCCCCTCAAAGCGATTACCACAAGAACTGAAGGCAGGTTCCGGAGATTCACTGGTATCGGCAAAAAGCGCTATTCTGTCAGATGGACAGCACTATAACTTCTCCTTAAATCATGTAGGAATGTCCTTTGACGCAAAAGTCCAGGATACAATTGTCGACTTCCTGAAAGACTGACAAAAATTTCCTGAAAATATTCAACCCATCCTAATTAACTTTGATAGTACATAACGCAAAATTATGAAGCCCTTAAAGTGTCTTTTATATTTTCACTTTTCTTGTTATTGACAATCGAAAGTAATAGTTCTTATTGTAAATAATCATATGTTGCGCATATAATCCTGATACTGTAGTCCAATTCTTCAGGAGAATCGTAATTCAATTTCTACAACCGTTTTTTCATACGTACTATTGATAGGTATTTTACAAGCATATGCTGCACTGCTTAAGCTGTAAATAAATGACGTAAGTCGCAAGAAAAATTAATTAACAACTACACTAAATCCTAAAACACTACGGGAGAAAATGAATGAAAATTACTTTTCACGGAGCAGCGAAAACGGTAACCGGTTCACAGCATATCATTGAAACAAACGGTTACAAGATCATGCTTGACTGCGGATTGTTCCAGGGCAAACGTAAAGAAGCCTTCGAGCTCAACCGACGAGGCTTCTGTGACGGCACCACGATTGATGCAGTCATACTTTCTCACGCCCATATTGATCACTCAGGAAATCTTCCATGCCTGGTAAAAAATGGATTAAAAGGCGACATTATTACAACTTCAGCCACCAGAGATTTGTGTGCGGTAATGCTCATGGATAGCGCCTTTATTCAGGAAAAAGATGTTGAATATGTCAACCGCAAACGAAAAAGAGAGGGCAAGAATCTTTTCGAGCCACTCTACACGAAAGAAGATGTCGTCTATGCAATGGATTATTTTACTGGTGTGAGCTACAACCGCAAACGTCAGATACTACCCGGTGTTCATCTCACCATGGTTGATGCCGGCCATATGCTCGGCAGTTCACATGTGATTCTCGATATCGATGATCGTGATACAGGCAAAGAAGTTCGCCTCGTATTCAGCGGCGATATAGGAAGGCCGGATATCCCAATTATCCGTGACCCGGTTCCAGTAACAGAGGGTGCTGATATTCTATTAATCGAAAGCACCTACGGTAACAGGCTCCATCCTCCCTACCCGGAATCAGAGAAGCAGCTGCAGCGGGTTGTAAAAGAAACATACAA
>CALZHP010000131.1 GCA_945787325.1 uncultured Desulfobulbaceae bacterium | reverse complement strand
ACTCATGGATAGAGCCATTTTGTCGCTGAACCAGTAAGCAAAGAAGTTCATTGCCAGGGCCATAACCAAGGCGAACACCATGCCGCTTTGACCGCCCAATGCCTGACCTGCAACCATAAATAAGACAGTAAGTGCCGACATTAAAATAAAAGTTTTGAGTATATTATTCATGTTTTCTCCATTAAATATATTAAGTTGTGAAAAATATAATATGCTTTAAGTGTAAGTTATTGAGCTTAATTTTTACTTAGCTAGTGTCCCGTTTGGTTAGTGCCATCGTTTAATAATTGCTTTGCTCGTTCGACAGAATCAATAATTGATTGAGCGCTTTTTTTCCACTTGAACGGCTTGGCATTGTCAGAATTATGAACCGTGATGAATCGGTGAATTTCATCACGGAGCTCTTTGACACTGGTAAAAACTCCACGATGGATTGATCGTCGCTCCAGTTGTGAAAACCAGTTTTCCACCGCATTAAGCCATGAAGCGCTGGTGGGTGTGAAATGCATTATGAACCGAGGATTAGCCGCAAGCCATTTTTTGACCTCTGGCGTCTTATGAGTGCTGCTGTTATCCAAAATGATATGCAGGTCAAGATCAGGCGGCATTGAGCGATTTATTTGACGAAGAAAATCAAGAAACTCCTTGGCCCTGTGCCTTTTTGTGGTCCGCCCGATGACGTTACCGGTCAACACATCAAAAGCGGCATACAGATTCGTGGTGCCATTGCGTTTATAATCATGGGTGCGGCGCTCTATTTGTCCAGGCTTAAGAGGTAGCATAGGTTGTGTGCGATCCAATGCCTGAATTTGAGTTTTTTCATCTACAGACAAAATGACAGCATTGTCAGGAGGGTTCATATAAAGACCGACCACATCAATGACCTTATCGGCAAAATGTGGATCATTGCTGATCTTGAATGTTTTAAGCCGGTGAGGCTTAAGGTCCGCAGCTTTCCAGATCTGTTGAACCTGCCAATTAGTGATATTGGCAGCTTTGGCCATGAGGCGTACACTCCAATGGGTCGCCTCTCGTGGAATGCGTTCAACGGTCATCTGCAAAACCTCTTTGATTTTTTCTTCAGAGAGTTTTTTGGGTTGCCCGCTACGTGGCAGGTCTTGTAGTCCAGCAAGACTTTGCTCCTTGAAACGCTTGCGCCACCGATAGACTTTTCGAGAAGTTATGCCAAGTTCTGTGGCTACCCCTTCTGATGTTTTTCCGGCTGCCGTCAGGAGGATTATTTGAGCTCGTTCAGCAATGCTTTGAGCCGTTTTAGGGGATCGTAACAGTGCATCAAGTGCCTGTTTTTCCTTTGCCGTAATAATATAATTTTCATGTGTGCGTGCCATGCAAACAGTATACTATACATTGTAAATAATTGATATGATTAACCGAACATGACACTAGGTATTCATATTCCATGTTTGAAAATAATCAGCGTTGCCATTTTCAAACCACATTATAAGAACGGCAGAAAGCAGGGTCAAGGCGGACATTTTTAGATAGCAAGTCAGCATCAGTATTGGAGCCGGTTGGTGTTTTTTGCTATAGAACCAATTACTGATTGGTATCAGAATATTTGAGATTGTCATTAATAAAAATTGAAATTGTTTATTCTTTGTAACTATCTTATTTATAAGAGTGTTAATACCGAATAAAGGTCTTGACCTATTGCAAGGTTATATAACCGTTACCCAACAATAGAAGATTGGGCAAATAACAAGATAAAGGGGGATGCATGCCGCTATTTGTGGGACGTCAACCAATTTTAGATAGAGCTCAGAAAACATTTGGATATGAATTGCTTTTCAGAGATGGTACGGAAAATGTCTTTAAAAATCTGGATCCTGATAAGGCATCAATGTCAGTTATTGATACAAGTTTCGGCCAAATGGGGGTCAGGAAGATTACCGGTGGCAAAAAAGCGTTTATTAATTTTACAAGACATCTGTTGCTTGAAGATTATGGTCAGTTGCTTCCCAAGGAGCATGTTGTCATTGAAGTACTTGAGAATATCGAGCCTGATGAGGAAATTATAGATGCTTGCCGTCGTTTGAAACAATCAGGATACATTGTTGCTCTGGATGATTTTCAGTATCGACCTGAATATGAAGACCTTTTTAAGTTTATTGATTTAATAAAGGTCGATTTGTCAGTAAGTGATGAAAAAGATCGTATGAATATGGCTGAAAAATTTTTACCCCTTAAAATCGAACTTCTTGCCGAACGTGTTGAAACCTTGGAGGAGTTTGAGCAGACTAGGGAGATGGGCTATAAATACTTTCAAGGTTATTTCTTCAGCAAGCCGGTCGTGATAGAGGCCCAACAGCCGCCAGAATCAAAGTTGGCCAGGATTCAGCTGCTGCAGGAAGTAAACCGGTCTGATTTTGATCTTGATCGGGCTGAATCTATTATCAAACATGATCCGACTCTATCCTGGAAGTTGTTTCGTTACATTAATTCCGCGATTTTCGGCTTTCGGCATGAAATAAAAAGTAT
>CALZHP010000130.1 GCA_945787325.1 uncultured Desulfobulbaceae bacterium | reverse complement strand
GGGACAGCTGTTCTTGAATTCTCAAAGAGCAGTTCTCTTTTAAGAATAGCAACAATAACTATACAGAATCCTTAATTATTGCACTATACAGAGTGTTATATATTCGTTATTTAAGTATTCTGTCTAATATACTGTTATGTTTAAGAAATAAAAATGAAAGAATATACTGAGTCACAAGAATTAACAGAGTTAAAGGAAGACATTCGTAATTGGGAAGATTGGTTTGATGTAATAATTACTGAATGTCATGACTGCAAGGAAAATAAAAAATATTACGACACATTAATTATCAAAGCAAAAGATCAAGAAACTAAATCACATCCCAACTGGTTCTTGACGAGAGTATGGCTTGCTGATGAAAAAGAAATAGAAATGGCAGAAGCTGAAGAGCTTGGTGAAGTGATCAGTGCTACACAACTTGAGATAAGTTATTGTCCATTTTGCGGGGAAAAGTTGAGTTAATGAGAACATAACCAGCTACTGGACTTGAACGAGGACCAGCGGTGATTTTTTCGACTGTGATTATTCTCAGTATACAAATTGTCATTTTTCTTGTTAACACATTACAGGCCCTCGTCAGTCAGTGCATCGTTATAACTACAAAAAACAAGAAGTGGGTGGTTCTGGAAAAGAAATTAAGGAGGAGGTAAATAATGGACAAAACAATTCAAATCATGCCGTGCTTGGACATGCAGAACGGACGCGTTGTCAAGGGTGTCCACTTCGTGGACATTCGAGACGCTGGTGATCCGGTTGAATGCGCTCGAGCATATTGTGACAATGGCGCTGACGAACTGGCGCTGCTGGATATCACAGCCACAGTGGAAGGAAGGGCTACCATGCTCAATGTAGTCAAACGTGTTGCCGAGGTCACGACAGTTCCATTTACCGTTGGCGGCGGGATTTCTGATGTGAAATCGGCCGAGCAGGTGCTAAATGCCGGCGCGAACAAGGTATCGACTAGCAGTGCAGCCTTTCGTAAGCCTGAACTGATCGAAGAAATGGTCAAAGCCTTCGGCTCCGAGAAGGTGACTGTGGCTATCGACGTGGATCAGAACAAGGCCATGCCATCAGGCTATGAAGTCTATATCGATGGGGGACGGACAGCTACTGGTGTAGACGCGATCGAATGGGCAAGGCGTGTTGACGGATACGGTATTCCGGTTATTCTGCCTACCAGCAAAGCAGGCGACGGCGCTCAGACCGGTTATGATCTACCGGTGATCAAGGCAATGAAGGAAGCAGTCTCGGCCGACGTGGTTGCCTCTGGTGGCGCAGGAAAATTGGAACATTTCTATCAGGCTGTCCAAGCGGGCGCTGCAGTCTTGCTTGCAGCTTCTGTGTTCCATTTTGGTCTCATTGGGATCGGTGAGTTGAAGGACTACCTCAAGGCTCAGGGTGTTACTGTCCGCTGAAGCTTACCTGTGGGTGGGGTCGTGTCTACACCACCCATTTGTACTGATTGAGGATGAAATCGAATATTTTATAAATTAAAATAAAAGAAAAAATTAGGTTATAACAAATTAATGGTCATGAATGCTCAACCGCAAGACCCTTTAAATGGGTGACCCCGGAGAGATATTTTGGAATTGGCGATTCCGCCGTATCTGAAGCAAGCAGGCAGTTTAATATAAGTTTAAAAAAGAATAAGAAGCTTAGAAGAAAATTGGAATTAATGCGCGAACAACTTAATATCTGAAGAATGGAGACACCACCTACTGCGTTATATGAAATGAGGATTTAGACAGAGAGTCAGCAAAAAAAAAGCCCGGGATAACCAGGCCTTTTGCTTTAGTTGAATCACTTCCTATTTATTAAATAGGATATTATGTGCCTCCATAATCCGCGTTGTAATCACTTGGGTCGCTTTCAAATTGAACAGTTCCTTCAACAGCTGCCATTGTTCCCCCCGCCAGAGTCCAGTCCTCAAGGTCCATCATAATGGCTCTTACATTACTGAACCCCACGTCCTGAAGTGCCTTTGCACAGAGAATGGCTCTGCGTCCATCCCGGCAGTATACGTATATTTTCTTCGTTGTGTCCGTAGTCTCAGGATATCCAACATGCTTCCAGATCTCAAATTCAAGCAATCCTCTCGGAATATTAATCGCTCCTGGTATATGACCGGCTGCATACTCTTCCCCTTCTCTCACATCAATTATCAAGTCGTAATCTCCTTTTTCCACTGCGTGCTGAAATTCATAAATTGGAGCTCCCGTTATAGAATCTTTTACCTGTTCCATTTGCTCATCAATCACCGGGGGCCACATTTTTACTCCCGTAGCACTTCCCGCGATGATGAACACTACTGCCATCAATCCAATCAGTCCTATGTTTAGTTTGCTCCTCATTGGGTTGATCTCCTTTCCGAAGCTTATAAAAAGCTTCTGTTTTAGAAGTAAGAATAAAAAAGCCGAACTCACCAAAGGATTATCCTTCGGCAGCTCGGCCATCTTACTTCTTATAAGACCCGCCGCTTTCCGCCCCCTTCTCACGGAGGGTTTGGTTTTGTCGGGAATATATTTATATCCCTCTTAATAACTGTAT
>CALZHP010000129.1 GCA_945787325.1 uncultured Desulfobulbaceae bacterium | reverse complement strand
TGAAAAAAATTTCTCTTAACAAACACATTGCTGATGATTTAATGAAAATCTATGGTAACGAGTTGCAATTAGAACAGATATTTATAAATCTATTTCAGAATAGTATAGATTCATTATCAGGAAGGGAGGACGGCATCATTAATGTCCATCTGAAAAATGAAAAAGAAAAAGTTGTGGTTCGTTTTTCAGATAATGGCACTGGGATAGCCAAGGATTTGTCCGACAAGGTATTTGAGCCGTTCTTTACTACAAAGGAAATCGGCAGGGGAACCGGCCTTGGTCTATCCATTGTCTATGGAATTGTAGAAGACCATAAAGGAACAATCAGTTGTGAATCTGAACCTGACAGCGGAACAACTTTTATTCTTTCGTTTCCTCAGAATAAGGAAGGTTCCCGATAAAAGTATAACTGTCTGCTACATTTGGAATTTACCAACTAGAATGTCAGGTGAAGATAGCCAATATATTTTCATCACCAAGAAATGTATTATATGGACTATCCGAAACCATGGTTTGCCAGATATCACTTCACGTTTTGGAGTCCACGTTTAAATTTAAATCAGCAGAAGAAAACCCCGCTGTAAATAGCGGGGTTTTCTTTTACCAAGTACCTTTGAGAATAATACTCATACGTTGTCAAAATACTCTTTTCCTGCCCCGCACTTCGGGCACACCCAATCGTCAGGTAAATCTTCAAAGGCAGTGCCCGGTTCAATACCATTCTCAAGATCACCCTCTGCCGGGTCATACACATACCCACACGGGCATTCCCATTTGTCCATGATTCTTCTCCTCTGTTCTTTTTATAAATTTTTCATCAAGCGGCAAAACGTCACCACTGATACCGTCGAAATTTGAATACGAATTTACATATCAGTCTATAACTACCATCACCCTATTGCAGCAATAAGGCAAACTCTGGCCGGCCTTAATATTCATATATTTATTACAGGTCTCACAAAGGTAGGTATTATCTTCAGCTGCCTTCTCTTCGGAGAACTGTGTTTCACCACCTTTTATTCCTTCTATGTAAAAGCGGGCTATGTTTTCCTTTGAAGGTATATACTCACCTATGGCGACCATCTTTTTGTTCTCCTTCATACAATCGACAACCACACGCCACAAGACCTCGAGACTTTGGGTTTCTTCTTCATTGCCGGGTCTGAATTCAACAACGTTTTTATCAACACGGATTTTCATGTATTTCCTCCCAGTTTTAATAGTAATGATAATTATTATTAATTACTTCATTTTTAATTGTCAATGGGAATGTGACATTTTCACAAACCGGGTAAAGACATTTCTTTCAAAAAAAATGCAGCCCCCTCCTGTGCATACCTTAACTGCTTGACTTTATTTGACAGAACACCTAACAAGTATATACTCAAAATAACCTTTCGGGGGGCAAGGAGCAGAGAAAACGATGCTACAGAGAGAACGACGTGTCAACACGCGGGTTCCTGCAAAATTTCAAATCACTTATATCCATCAAGGAGACTATCTATTATCCTTCACCAAAGATATCTCCGTGGGAGGCATGTTCATTTCCACGGAAAATCCTCCACCGGTGGGCGATTGTCCGGAGCTGACTTTTTCAATTGGCGAGCTCAATGATGTCAAGGTTCGCGCCCGTGTTGTGTGGGTGAATAACTCACCAGCCCATCGGAATACCGGAGCAGCTGTCCAGTTCATCGAACCGCCATCTTTTCTTACAGAGGCCATTCTACAGTATGTAAATAAAATAACGGTATTGGAAGAAGAGGTATCCGACTAATCAGCATCCAACGAATTGTACCCCCGGACCAACCACCTCCCTCCCCTCAAGTGAAACCAACTCAGCTTTTCAACAAGCCTAGGGGAGCCAACAATTCCTGTTCTATCCGGCGTCGGACATCGGGTATCGGTGTGGAATCCAATCTTTGGCAGATGCCAACCAACTTTTCCGCCCGCACCTTATTTCGATTACGACAATCTTCCGTCGCCTGTTCAACGATGCCCCAGTCACTATTCTTCATAAAATCGCAAAAGGCATTCTGTATTTCTGGAAAAAGCACCTTCCGCAAACCATCCAGAAATGTAACGTAAAATCCCAGCGACGATTCTCTTCTTTCTTTTATTATGTACCCCATCATCCCCTCTGGATGGGTATCGGCCAGAATATCCTTAATAGCCCTTGCCAAAAGTTCAATCGGAGACTCGGAAAAAGCCACCACTATGTTATGTAGAGTTTCTCGATCTAAAGTGGAATCTTTCAGCTCACCAATTTCATGATAGATAAAGAGTTCCATCTCATTATCAACCAGGCTGTCCAACTGTTCAATCAGGGCGGCCCTGTCAACAGTCCCATTATTCCCAAGAAGTTGGTAACGTTGAAGGGCGTATTGTAGACTACCTTTACCGGAAGGCCTTATGTCGGTAATCTGATCCCATAGATAATATCGAAAAGGCTCTTTCCTGATATATATGATATTCTCTTGCAGCATGGCAAAAGGGGCTGCAAGTTCTCGATGCGTTTCATGACCAAGAACAATGGTGTTACACCCGTTCACTTGTTTTTC
>CALZHP010000128.1 GCA_945787325.1 uncultured Desulfobulbaceae bacterium | reverse complement strand
TCAAGAACCCTCAGGCATCTTTCAACTTCAACAGTGAAGTCAACATGCCCGGGTGTATCTATTATATTTATTTTATAGCCTTTCCATTCACAGGTTGTTGCAGCTGAGGTTATTGTTATCCCTCTTTCCTGCTCCTGCTCCATCCAGTCCATGATGGCAGTGCCGTCGTGAACCTCCCCGATTCTATGGGATCGGCCTGTATAAAATAATATCCTTTCAGTTGTGGTAGTCTTGCCGGCATCGATATGGGCCATGATGCCTATATTGCGAAGTTTGGCAAGAAAGACATCGTCAGCCACGGCTATCTATTTTCCTTCAATTACTATCTTTTCAGTTTCTGATCCTTATCGGCAAAACTAGTACTAACCTGTGCTACCTCACTCAAGGAAGAAGACCTTTTACTCTACACCTGATCTTTTGTCAATCTGCAAATAAAATAAAAAGTTTCTTCTTATAATGGCTACCAGCGATAATGTGCAAAGGCTTTATTTGCCTCAGCCATCCTATGCGTATCATCACGTTTTTTCACTGCAGCTCCCCGGTTATTGAACGCATCAAGAAGTTCCGCAGCCAGCTTCTCAGACATTGTTTTGCCAGACCGTTTCTTGGCGAAATCTATAATCCACCTGATTGCAAGAGCATTCCTGCGTTCAGGGCGAACTTCAACCGGGACCTGATAAGTAGCACCACCAACACGGCGTGATTTTACTTCCACCTTGGGACGTACTTTTTCCATCGCTTCATCAAAAACAACGATAGGTTCTTTTTCAGATACTCGCTCGGCAATAATATCCATTGCGCCGTAAAAAATACCTTGCGCCAGGGTCTTTTTCCCTCTTTCCATAATACCATTGGTAAACTTAGTCACCAGCACGCTCTTAAATCTTGGATCAGGTGGAGTGGGACGCTTTTCTATAATTTTTCGCCTTGGCATTTATTTGCTGTCTCCTAGTAAATCAATCGTAACAAAATTAACAATCATCCGAAATTATTTCGGACGTTTGGCACCATATTTGGATCGTCCCTGCCTACGGTCATTTACACCCAAGGCATCAAGAGTTCCCCTGATTACGTGGTAGCGAACACCTGGAAGATCTTTCACCCTGCCGCCCCGTATTAATACAACGGAGTGTTCCTGAAGGTTATGCCCAATACCCGGGATATAAGATGTTACTTCCATCCCGTTTGTCAGCCTTACCCTCGCTACTTTACGTAGAGCTGAGTTCGGCTTTTTGGGAGTAGTTGTATATACACGAACGCAGACTCCCCTCTTCTGCGGAGATCCTTTCAAAGCGGGAGTATTGCTCCTTTTCAAGGTCTTCTTACGTCCATGTCTAATCAGTTGATTGATGGTTGGCATCTACTTCAACTCCTGTAAATAAATATTTTCTATTTCCCAAAAACTAACGTGTTAAAAACTCAGGCGGCACACTGCCGCAAAAAAGGGAAATTAATAATCTAACTATGCTTGATTGTCAAGAACATTCTTGTTTCAATTCGAACTACGAATCCTGTATTTTTCAAGCCCTGTACCTGCCGGAATTAATCGTCCCATAATGACATTTTCCTTTAAACCGCGAAGGTGGTCAACACGACCTGCCATTGCAGCATTTGTAAGAACCTTTGTGGTTTCATGGAAAGATGCCGCAGAAATAAAGCTATCGGTGCTCAAAGAAGCCTTCGTTACACCAAGCAAAAGAGGTTCAGCGGCAGCAGGCTGTTTTTCTAACTGCATAAGGCGTTCATTCTCTTCTTCAAACTTCCACCATTCAACTTGCTCACCCAGCATAAAGATGGAATCACCAACGTCTGTAATCTGAACACGACGGAGCATTTGCCTGACTATGACCTCAATATGCTTATCATTGATCTTCACACCCTGAAGACGGTATACTTCCTGAATTTCGTTAACCAGAAATTTGGCCAGTTCTTTCACTCCCAGAACTCTGAGGATATCGTTTGGAATCGGTGAACCATCCATCAGTGGCTCGCCGGCCTTCACATAATCGCCTTCATGTGCGCTGACATGTTTGCTTTTCGGTATCAGGTATTCCTTGGACTCTCCAATGTCTGGAGTAACAACAACCCTGCGCTTCCCTTTGAGATCTTTCCCGAATGAGACACGACCATCTATCTCAGATACAACCGCAAAATCCTTTGGTTTACGAACTTCAAAGAGTTCAGCTACACGAGGCAAACCACCTGTAATATCTTTTGTTTTTGTCGTTTCCCTCGGAATCTTGCCAACAACAGTACCTGGCTCAATAACTTCACCCTCATTTACAGAAATAATGGAACCCACCGGTAGAGAGTACCTGGCTGGCGACCCTGTATTTGGGAGTTTGAGCGTTCTGCCCCTTTTATCCTTGATGGAAATGCGCGGGTTCATGTCTGCACCGGATTTTGATTGAACAATGACCTTACTGGCCTTACCGGTAACGGGGTCAACACGCTCCTGCATGGAGATACCCTCGGCAACGTCACCATACTTGACTGCACCGCCCACCTCACAGACAATAGGAATGGTGTATGGATCCCAGTCAGCGATAATTGTACCGGGCTTGATCTTTTCCCCCTCATCCATGTAAAGTTGTGCACCATAATTAACAGGATAACGTTCACG
>CALZHP010000127.1 GCA_945787325.1 uncultured Desulfobulbaceae bacterium | reverse complement strand
TAACTGATAACTGGTTCCCGATATTACTCATAGGTGCATTTATTGCCTTGCAGCTTTCAGGGTATGGATGAGGAAGTTCATGTCATATCGGGAAAGATGACAAACAAAAAAAGAATAGCGACAGTGAAGAAGTGAAGTGAGAAATAAGAAGTTAGAAGTTAGAAAAAAACGTCATTTACTTCTTGCTTGAATTTTGCCTTGCTGTTTTATTATTAGTGATAGTGATGATTTGTCTTTACAGTATTTGTATCCACAATTAATGAGTTTAATAAAAATGGGGTTCCGTCCCCAAACGACGGGTTCGTTTCTTACTTGTCTAAGAAAGAACCAAAGAAGGACACCCGCATGATTGCTTAATTTCCGTGCTATTCCGGTCTGGCCGCTAAATTAAAAAAACTCGCTACGCTCAGACACTTTTTAATTTTTTACACATCCAGACCTGCATATCCCGGAAGCAATCAAAAGGGGGATTAAAGACAAAGATTAGAAAAAGAAAAGACTTCTGCGACTCTCTTTACAAGGAGAGAGCAGTGTTTCCCCCTTTAGCGATTTTAGGTGATGAGGAAGACCGGAGGGAAAAGAATTTGTTCGTGTTTGAGCGAAGCGAGTTTGAACAAATTCCCCGGAGGTCGACTGAGGAACCGTTAAAAAATCGGTCCGGGGCGGCTTTTCTGGTTACTCTTTTAGCCGTGTAAAAGAGTAACTCCGCCGGAAGGGCAGCCCGGGGTCTGGGGCAGCGCCCCTCTTTAAATAAATTAAGCATAGCGTTTACCGTACTTGTAATTGGGATTAGTGACCACCACAGATTAATCATTGGGCGCAATGGGCCCGGTGTCAGGTCTTCAATTTAATAATTACACATATCATATTTCAGATTACATATTATAAAGAAAGTGACAAGTGACAAAAGATGTGATGGGTCATGAGTGATGAGTAATGGAAAAAATCGTCAAACGTGTTTCATGTTATCAGGCAGAGACTGATTCCTGATTCCTGGGGGGGTTGTGTTTGATACCTAATAATCCATCAATTGATAAATCTTCATCAAGCATCGGCCAGTGGATACCGTATCCGGATGGTGAAATTTCATATTTCTCCCTTTCAGCCTGAGATGCACCATCAAGTTTTTTAGAAATATCCGCCAGCTTAAATATATATTTGTTGCCATCAACTTCCAGAAACATTTTATTATCCGAAAAAGATATATCCTTAATTTTATGACTCTTCTTCATTTGATTTTCTCTTTCTGAAACCTGTCCCATTCATGCTCAATGAATTCAAAATATTCAAAAATGATCTTTTTAATATCTCTCTTGTCTCTGCTGTTCATATTATAACTGTAAGCTTCATGAAGTGCAAAATTATTGCGATCAAGCCAATACTTACATTCCTTCTCTGCTTTCTGACAATGTACATGAATCGGTTCATTGCCTTCATTAGAGTAAAAGAAAAGTCTCCATCCTGTTACCAGTAAAACAGTAGGCATGTTTGTCCCCTTGTAAATTGATGATCTATGAAAAATGCAGCCAGTGTCCCCATGACTGGATGATTATAACATAGCTTTTTAATTACAAATTACGAATTAGGAATTACGAGATCGGACAAAAGTACAGGGTCAAATCTTCAATATTCATTTAGGGAATTCAGAATTAAGTCAAAGGGGTCAGGTCTACGATCTTCAGTAATCAATAAACCCTCTGTTTCCAGCTTAAAAAATGCATAGGGCTAAATTATTTATTAAATAAATAATTTAAATAGACATTATGATTTCTAAGTGATATATAGACATTATAAACAGGAATAATTTAATCAGGTTTTATAAGTCAAGGAGGAGATAGATGAAAGACGTAGAAAGGCTGTTTGGCACTGCTGTTAATGAAATAGAACGCATGTTAAACACCAAGACGGTTGTCGGTGATCCGATCACGATAGAAGGCAACACGCTTATTCCCCTGATAAGTGTCGGCTTTGGCTTTGGGGTCGGTGGTGGTGAAGGCACAGACCCGGGCAAGTGTGCCGGCACGGGTGGCGGCACCGGCGGTGGCGGCGGCGTCAAACCCGTCGCACTGATTGTCATCAATAAGGACGGTGTGCGCGTGGAGCCCATTAAAAGCGGTACAGCCTCGGTATTGGAAAAAGTAGTGGAAACCGTGGGTAAGGCCACAGCAGGTAAATCCGGAAGCAAAAAAGTCGATTAGCCGGTGAGTTCCGTACTGCTCGTTATCGGAATCCTCCTGGCGCTATTGTTCGTGCTGCTGGCCGTGCCTATCACAGTGGCATTCAGGATCGACCATATCAAAGAGATAAGGGGGCAGGTAACATTCCATTGGCTCTTTGGGCTGGTACTATTTCAGACCGGCATTCCCGGCGCCGCTAAAGCTGAACCACAACACACACCAAAACCCGGG
This sequence comes from uncultured Desulfobulbaceae bacterium, assembly GCA_945787325.1. GTDB lineage: Bacteria > Desulfobacterota > Desulfobulbia > Desulfobulbales > BM004 > CALZHP01. The sequence goes on along the minus strand of CALZHP010000127.1, from coordinate 217 downwards.
AAGCGCAGGCCGGGCGCACATGCTCGTGGTGTTTTTGCCCTGCTGAGACAGTCGGCATTCTGGCGGCGTGCCATTCGATTCATCAAAGATCTGTTACACGCAACCCACGCGCACGATCTTTATCTTCGTTTACGTATCGGGCTGGGTGATCCTGCTGACACAGGACGATTATGGGCGCTCATCGGCCCTGTTTCAGGAATCGCTGCAAACCTTCACA
>CALZHP010000126.1 GCA_945787325.1 uncultured Desulfobulbaceae bacterium | reverse complement strand
CACTTCCATGGCAACAGGATTTACTCACCCAAAATATAGTCCAGGTATTGGGGTCTTTTGTCTTTGCCTTTTTTATAGCGATGTTTTTTCTTCGCTATTTTGTTCCCAGATTTGGTTCTGTTGTAAAGGGGCCTTATCTTTCCACAACACTTTCCGGCTCGAGGATAATTTCACAGGATACCGAGACATTATCCGTAGGAGATACCGGTGTTGCTCTTACTTTTTTGCGACCAGCCGGCAAGGCTAAATTCAATAATGATATTTATGATGTTTTGTCTGATGGTGAGGTTATAGAAAAAGGAGCCGATATATCGGTTCAAAAAATAGCAGGTAACAGGATTATTGTTAGCTGCAGGGAGTGTTGATGAGTTCTCTAACACTGGCTATTCTTCTCCAGATAGTAGGCATACTTGTTGTGATTGCTGAAATTATTATTCCTTCCGGAGGAATCATTTCTATTATAGCCTTGTCACTTTTTGGATATTCTCTTTTCGTTGTCTTTCAAGATGTTTCTACCACAACCGGTGTTTTCTTTGTCGCAGCCGATATTGTGCTTATTCCTATTTTTGTCCTGGTGGGCCTAAAGCTACTTGCCAAATCTCCTGCGATGTTAAAAAAAGAATTATCAAGTGCTTCCGGCGTTTCCTCCCAGTCACCGGAACTATCTAAATATGTCGGGATGGAAGGTGTGGCAATTTGTGATCTCCATCCAGCCGGTCGGGCAGACATTGACGGAGAAAAAGTTGATGTTGTCAGCCGTGGCGATTACATCGAAAAGGATTCAACCGTTTTTGTTGCTGCGGTAACCGGTAATCAAATTATAGTACAGAAAAAGGATTAACTAGCGCTTGTCCAGAAATATGAAAATCTGGCCAGAGCAATGAGCTGTCAGCGATCAGCTATCAGCTTAACACATTGAAAGAACAAAAATTGTAGCTGACACTTGAATGCTGAAAACTGACGGCTTCTGACTGGAAATGCCATTTCTGGACAGACACTAACTAACCAGTAACCTATTTGTTTCCGGAGGTATTATGGAGTTTCAACAAATTGCACTCATTATTCTTCTTCTGGCTATTATCGCTATCTTCTTTTTTGTAGGTTCTTCCGTTGCGCTATGGGTTCAGGCACTTATTTCTGGAGCCCGGGTGGGATTATTAAATATTGTGTTTATGCGGTTCCGAAAAGTTCCACCAAAACTCATAGTCGAAACAAAGATTATGGCGGTGAAAGCAGGCATTACTATTTCTACTAATGATCTGGAGTCCCATTTCCTGGCCGGCGGCAATGTGCTCCGGGTTGTGCAGGCTCTTATTGCTGCTGATAAAGCAAATATTGAACTGGATTTCAATCGAGCCGCAGCCATTGACCTCGCAGGTCGTAATGTTTTGGAGGCAGTGCAGATGAGTGTTAATCCTAAAGTAATAGAAACACCTCTAGTCGCTGCCATGGCGAAGGATGGTATTCAGTTAAAGGCCATTTCCAGAGTCACAGTCCGGGCTAATATCGAGCGTCTGGTCGGAGGGGCTGGAGAAGAGACAGTTCTGGCACGGGTTGGAGAAGGAATCGTTACAACAATCGGCTCCGCCGATTCCCACAAAAGAGTTCTAGAGAATCCGGATACACTCTCAAAAACTGTATTGTCTAAGGGCTTGGATGCCGGGACCGCCTATGAAATCTTGTCCATCGACATTGCAGATGTTGATGTTGGCAAGAATATCGGTGCAGAATTGGAGACAGATCGTGCTGAAGCTGATAAGAAAATAGCCCAGGCAAAGGCTGAGGAACGAAGGGCCATGGCCTATGCCGCCGAACAGGAAATGAAGGCGCGGGTGCAGGAAATGCGGGCAAAGGTGGTGGCGGCCGAAGCAGAAGTACCGCTTGCCATGGCAGAAGCATTTAGAAATGGTCAACTTGGCGTGATGGATTATTATAAGATGAAGAATATTGTTGCCGACACCCAGATGCGGGACAGCATCGGCTCCGATGGGTCTGGCGTGAAAGAGACCGATGAATAACTGGTACCAGTCTATGGATTGGCCCTTCAGAGTCTCATAGTTTCGCTTACCTGGTCTCGATTCAAATTGCTCACTTCTGGACGGACACTACCTAATAATATTTCAGGAATAATTTGATATGGATTTTGATAGATTTCTTCCCCTTATTATCGTGTTTATCATTTGGCGTCTTACTGAAAGGATGCGGCAGAAAAAGAAACGCCCAACACCCATGCAAGTTGATCCGGCAGCACAGGAATTCGATATTAAAAATATGTCGGAATTAAAGTTGGATGGTTCACCACTTCCCGCGGAGTCACTTATTGCAGATCCTCTGCACGTTGTTGCTGAAAAGAATATGAGCCAAATCATAACAAGAAAAAAAACACGGAGGCACAAGCTTTCCCGTAAGAAAATTTTTCTTAGGCAGGCTGTTGTGTGGTCGGAAATTCTCTCTCCCCCAGTCAGTCTGCGAGATTGAGATGATAGATGTTGGTGTTTTGGTAAACAGTATTCATTTCCATAGCAGCCTTATGCCAATCAATATGACGTGGTCCCGTTGATGCCTTTAGATTATTTATAAGGCTGGAACTTGGGGTTTGCAACGTGACGAATCGTCCCGTAATTCTTGACAAATATGTTAATCAGTACTACTATTATCGGTCTAATTTGTAT
>CALZHP010000125.1 GCA_945787325.1 uncultured Desulfobulbaceae bacterium | reverse complement strand
CCGCACGACACCCCTCGGACTTTTTATATGTTATAATCCATCAATTAAACGGGGACTATGGCTGTAATCAATTACGAATTTAAAATTACGAATTGCGCATTAAGGACTCATTAAAGAACTGCCTGGCCCTGATACTCGCAAATGGAGCTACATCAATATTGATGTTGACAGGCACATGGAATTTAGAGTAGAATTTTATGAGACAGGGGCCGGTGGCTGTCCTGTCCGTGATTTTCTGGATGAATTAAAATCCAGTGATCCCGATGATTTCACAGCGGTCATGGCAGGGTTGAGTAAACTGCGTAACCGGGAATATCACCGGGAACCATTATGCAAGGCGCTCGGTAATGGCCTGTATGAACTTCGGCATGTTGGTAAACTCAATACACGGGTGCTGTGGTTTTTTGTAAAGAATCGCCGGATAATTGCCGTACACGGTATACGCAATAAAGGCAGGGCCATTCCTGTCCACGATATCAAACGGGCATCTAAAAGGATGCGCGATTGGCATAAAAGGGCACGCGATGAAAAAAACAAATTTTGACAGGTACCTGGATGAACAATTGAAAGACCCTGCATTCGAGGCCCGCTTTAAGCGTGCAGGTGAGGCATGGGATGTGGCGCTGCAGATTGCGGCACTCCGTGAAAAGGCCGGATTTTCCCAGAAAGAACTCGCAAAACTTCTCGGAACCTCTCAGCAGCAGATCAGCCGCCTGGAGTCACCGGGTTACGAAGGCCACTCCCTGAGTATGCTCCGCCGTGTAGCTGAAGCCCTGCACTCAAAGGTACGTGTTGTATTTGAGCCAGAGGGGAAAGGTACCGGGACAGGCGTTGCCGAGGCCGGGGTAGCTTACCGTACAAAATCCACAAAGAGGAAAAAATAATGAACCATATACATACATCGTATTGCTCCAACTGTAAAAGAGTCACAAACTTGAACGTATCCTTCACTATTCGTACCAAGCCCCAAAAGAACGATAAGAAGAAATTGATTGTAACAAAAACCTATAATTGTGAAACATGCTTCTCCTTTGTTCTTAGTGAAGATGAAGAGGGAATTGACGATGAGTCATTCCATAGGATCAGGATTACACTATAAATAAATGGGCAATTCAAATGAACTGGTTTAAGGTGTAGACTGACATCACTGACAAGTATTGTAAACGCTAAGCTTGATTTATTTAAAGAGGGGCGCTGCCCCAAACCCCGGGCTGTCCTTCCGGCGGAGTTACTCTTTTACACGGCTAAAAGAGTAACCAGAAAAGCCGCCCCGGACCGATTTTTTAACGGTTCCTCAGTCGACCTCCGGGGAATTTGTTCAAACTCGTTTCGCTCAAACACGAACAAATTCTTTTCCCTCCGGTCTTCCTCATCACCTAAAATCGCTAAAGGGGGAAACACTGCTCTCTCCTTGTAAAGGGGAGTCTCAGAAGTCTTTTCTTTTTCTAATCTTTGTCTTTAATCCCCCTTTTGATTGCTTCCGGGATATGCAGGGCTGGACGCGTTAAAAATTAAAAAGTGTCTGAGCGGAGCGAGTTTTTTTAATTTAGCGGTCAGACCGGAATAGCACGGAAATTAAGCAATCATGCGGGGTGTCCTTCTTTGGTTCTTTCTTAGACAAGTAAGAAAGCACCCGTCGTTTGGGGACGGAACCCCATTTTTAATAAACTCATTAATTGTGGCTACAAATACTGTAAAGACAAATCATCACTATCACAAATAATAAAACAGCAAGGCAAAATTCAAGAAAGAAGTAAATGAAGTTATTTTCTAACTTCTAACATCTTATTTCTCACTTCACTCTTCCAACTTCTTCTTGTCGCTATTCTTTTTTTGTTCGTCATCTTCCCCGATATGACATGAACTTCCTCATCCATAACCTGAAAGGTGCAAGGCAACAAATGCTCCTATAAGTAATATCGGGAACCAGTTATCAGTTATCCACTCCATAAAAAAACCTTTCTGAGAATTTTAGTTAATAATAGATTACCAGAAAAACTGTTCTGTAATAAATAGCTGAATCCCGGGAGATGATGTTTTAGAGTGGGTGGTTTGGATGCTGTCACCCAATTATCTGTGACAAAACTGTCACGATTAAAGATCTGACCCCGGACCCTATTTTTTTGTAATCTCAATGCCTTTAAGTATTCTGCTGACGATCGGCGGATACGCGACCAGGGTCATCAAAATTATGATACCCGCAAAGGCCAGAAAGAGCGGCCTGTATGTAAAGTCTTCCGGCAGCAGCAGGATCAATGCCACAGACAGGGCTCCCCTGGACCCCGAGAACGCCAACAGCTTAACGTCGCTTAATTTCGCTTTTTCTTTATAGATCCTGAGCGTGGGTCTCAGAGCGTAGACAGCGATAAATCTCGGCAGCACCGCGATTGCGATGGCTGCGGCTATCAATGTAAAGGAAATTCTGTGCTGGGAGATCACACTGAAGAAACTGGCACCGATCAAAAAGAAAAGAACCGAGTTGGCAACATATTCCAGATATCCCCACACATGCTCCTGATCCTCCTCGGGCGGGTGGTAGCCGCCCTCCGGACGGTATCCATAGGCGAGTGCCGCCGCGAAGACGGCAATGACACCGGAAAACCCCAGTACCTCAGCAAGCAAAAAGGAACCATATGCGAGGGCGAGCGTCATATTCATCCGCAGTGTATAACTGTGCCCATGCCATATCCTCAGGAGCAGCCTGGACCCGCGTCCAAGAATAAGACCCAGGGCGAGGGCGCCTGCGATATCAATTAAGAAACCGCTTCCAACCTCGAGGGCCGAAAAACGCGCAGGCTCAAACGCGAGAACACTGAAAATGCCGAACAGGGCCACCACGAAGCCGTCGTTCAGGATGGACTCAC
>CALZHP010000124.1 GCA_945787325.1 uncultured Desulfobulbaceae bacterium | reverse complement strand
CTGCCTCGAATATGGTGCCATCGGCCAGCTGATGGACACCAGGTTCTATGGCAAGGTAATGAATAGTAGTGGCTGGTTGTATACCATCTTCACCTGGGGGTTCTACCTGTGCTACTTCGAATTGTGTAGTGGTCACATTACGTATTCGAACTGAGCCTGGTTCGGTATTTTCATGAGCCGGGAGGATAAAGACAAGAGGTGTTGTACTGTATGTCTGGCGGAGAGATATGGTCTGAAATGTTGTGCTGCCAAAAGATACAGCCGGTAGGGTTATGGAGTTTGCCTCCATTTTCCATGCCAAGGCCATGGACGGGAGTAAAAAGATTGCCATCGCAGTAACCAGAATAACAGACCTTTGAATGCGTAAGGATATGGAGTTGCAGGTTTTTTTTTGCAAGCCAATTGCCTTGTAGGCTGATATCGATCTTGTTTTCAATATAATATTCCTCTCATAGTGGATATATTTGAAAACATGTTGATAATACTGTTGAACCAAAGGTCCTTAAGCGTTCAGTATGATTCTGTTCACTCAGTTGTTCTGAATAACAATGGTTCACAGCAATTCCAGGTTCAAGATTCAATATAAAATAGCGTTTGCTCATTTCTGCGCCCCCTGCAGGGCAAACCATTGAGCAATGAACCATTTAACCATCCGGCTTTTATGATTTATGATAGTTTCAGATTTCTTTGTCAGTAGATTGAATTAAATAATTATTTAATTCCCGCAATTCCGTAAACGATTTGGTTTCATATATCTGTCTACGAATAGCAGCACCACCTTGAATACCTTTGAGGTACCTGCCAGTATGGTTTTTGGTTCTTGCCAGAATAGTATCGGCAAGATGATACTTTGAGATTAGTTCGAGATGACGTTCTATGCAAAAGAGTCTCGGCATCAGAGTGGAAGGGGGTGGTTGTGGTTGGAATACCCAGGGGTTATCCATTGCCGCCCGGCCGATCATCACTCCATCACAGTCAGTTTTCTCCATCATGCGTAGACCGTCCTGATAGGTCATTATGTCACCGTTGCCGATAACAGGTATAGTTACAGCCTGTTTTACTTTAGCAATGATATCCCAGTCAGCTTTGCCGCCAAAACCTTGTGACTGGGTGCGGCCATGAATAGTTATCAATGCTGATCCGGCATCTTCGGCCATTTTAGAAATATCAACAGCGTTTATAGTCTCCTGAGTCCAGCCGCTGCGCATTTTTACTGATACTGGAATTTTTGACTGCTCACAGACTTTCTTGATGATTCGCTTCGCCAGATCAGGTTCTTGCATGAGAGCTGAGCCGGAACCGTTCTTGATAACCTTTTTTACCGGACAGCCCATATTGATATCAATCAGATCTATTTGTCGGTCGGAAAGAATTCTTGCCGCTTCCCCCATGATATCCGGATTAGAGCCGAACAATTGAAAAGCCACGGGCCTTTCTTCAGCGACTGTCTGGATCATCTGCAAGGTTTTTTTCTGGTTGAAGGCAAGACCATGGCTGCTGATCATTTCAGAAAAACATAATCCGGCGCCATATTCCCTGCACAGAAGCCGGAATGCCAGATTGGTGTACCCGGCCAATGGGGCCAGGATAAAGGGGTTTTTCTGGATGATCGCGGTGATACTCATGGCTTATGGAGAGAATGATTATGGTGCTGATAGGGATTGTTGGATACTAGTTGATTGATAATTCTTGCAGACTATTAGGTTCAAGGTTCGAGGAACAACGTGTTTTGTCAGTCACTAACGTCCATTTATTAGCTATCCTGCAATAATATCCTTCGGCTGCTACTTGGGTAGGTTAGGTCGATCATAGGATTGATTAATTCAGATGGATCTGAGAGTATTTAATATGCGCAGGTATATTATTTCAGCAAGATCGTCATTTATGATGGCCAGGGCTTTCTGCTTGTTATCCCTTGTGGAAACAGCGTCAGGCGTCACACTGACAGCCTCTTGAAATGATTGAGTCTGTTCCCAGAGGATTTCACCCGATTCCTCTTTCTGCATTGCATAATGGACAGTTAGCGTTACATTCAGTTCAACTGCCTGGTCAAATTGACCGTAGGACAGCGAGGGCACATTTATTGAACGTATTTCTCCTGTTAATAGGTACTCTGATTTTTGGCGATCCTGGGTTGCCTTGATGTGTGTTGATTTTTTGAACCAGGTAATAAGTCTTCTGTATAGTTTTGTTTCTAACCCGAGTTCATTTGTTCTGTTAGGCCAGATGTCGACATAAAGATTTATAGTCGGAAGTGACTCACCCTCCCTGGTCACGTAAGGGTTATAGTAACCGCAACCGGCCATACTAATTGTTAATAGAATAACAATTAGTAATGAATAGCGAAGAGTGAAGAATGAATAATTAATAGATCTTGATCGACCGTATCTATTATTCATTATTACTTCTTCACCATTCATTCAATTTGCTCCCCGCACAGTTTAAGCCACAACATTAACAAGTTTTTTCTTAACTATGATTACTTTTCGAATCGGCTTATTATCTACGAATTTTTTTACTTTTTCATCTGCAAGCGCCATTTCCTGAAGAGTTTCATCGGTTATATCAGCTGGAACCTGCAACCGGCTTCTGACTTTGCCGTTTACCTGTATTACTATTATTAACTCTTCCTCCTTTGCCGCTTCCGGGTCAAAGCCGGGCCAGGTCTCCTCGGCAAGTGTTTTAGCATGGCCCGTCATTTGCCAAAGTTCTTCACAGAAATGCGGTACCATAGGGTAGAGCAACAACAGGATTGTGTCCACCGCTTCCTTGGTGACTGCCAGATGAATATTATCCTTGCTGTCTTCTGCGCTTAATGACAGAAGGGTGTTTACGAGCTCCATGATTGCACTGATTGCAGTATTAAAGTGAAAATCACTTTCTACATCATTGCTCACTTTTCGTATTGTTTGATGGGTTTTTCGGTGCAGGGTT
>CALZHP010000123.1 GCA_945787325.1 uncultured Desulfobulbaceae bacterium | reverse complement strand
TGTTTCTCCTTTTAGTGCAACTGAAAGTTTTCTATTTTATTCAACTTTGAAGTTGCCGGCCAAATTATAATATGCTCTGCAAATTTTGATAAATTCTCAACACTGATATTCATATGAGAAACGCTTTCTAACTCTCGGAGTTCCTCTTGTCCACAGAATAAATATCAATAAGTTAATATGTTGACTTCTACGGCGAAAAAATCAACCAAGATGTTTGCTTCGTTATATATAATAATATCTTGAAATTATTGATTGTTCATTCTGATACTGGCCGTTGTCTTTCTCGTAAATAGAGGAAAAGAACAAAAGGCAAATTGTCCGTGATCTCAGTAAGATGAAAAAAAATGGTTTTTTACTTGACACAATTGATGAGGAAGCTATGTTCTAGCCTTTTTTTATGGTAATATATTAATAATTATTCTTCTGATTCCTCATTGTGGTAATTGACACCATGGGGATATCTCTAAACTCTTCAGGGAGGAAACATATGGAACTTCAGGTTGATGTCCGTAATCTGACAATGCGCAAGGTTTGGCAGGAAAAAATTGATGAGGAAAAGGAAAAGCTCGGCCGTCACCATCCTGGACTGATCCGTCATCTTCGTGTAACGATAGAAGGCACCAGACATCACAAAGAAGGAGGTTACGAAATTCTGTTAGTAGCTACTGTTCCAAACGATACTGTTGTTGTGAAAAGAAAAGGCGAAAAAGTTATACCTTTGCTGGTTGATGCATTTAATACTCTTGGACTTCAGCTGAAAGAATTACAGCGCAAAAGACGGCAAACCGCAAAAGTACAGGAGAGTTTCCCGTTTGGTGATTTACAGGGGGTGATTGACAGGCTTTTTATAGAAGAATCGTATGGTTTTATTGTAACAAAGGATGGACAGGATATATACTTTCATGAAAATTCTCTAAAAGATCTTACTTTGAATCAATTGACCATAGGCGACGCAGTTCTGTTCGGCCAGACTGAGAACGCCGAAGGACCCTGTGCAGCATGGGTTAAGGCGGTAAAATAAAAAAAGAATTATTATTATGAGTTTACCGCAGAAAGATATCGGTCCACATTACCTGGAAGAAAAAGAAGAAGTTCTTGTTGAAAAAATAAACACTCGAAAAAAGGAACTGAACGGACAGCTTTTACTGTTATCCCATCATTACCAACAGGAATCAGTTTACCGCTTTGCTGATATGACTGGTGACTCCCTTAAACTTGCAAAGCATGCTGCCGGGGCTAAGGACAGAAACTACATTGTGTTCTGTGGTGTTCATTTCATGGCTGAATCCGCAGATATATTGACTTCAGAAAAACAGGTGGTTATGTTGCCGGACCTGCGGGCCGGCTGCCCCATGGCCGATATGGCAACATTGGATGAAGTGCAATGGGCTTGGGAAGAATTAAGTAATGTAATACCGATTGGCAGCTTAATACCGGTGACGTATGTTAATTCTTCTGCCAGAATAAAAGCTTTTGTAGGCAAAAATCATGGATCTGTTTGCACCTCTTCCAACGCTGAAAGAGTATTGACTTGGGCTTTAGACAAAGGCGAAAAAGTTTTTTTCTTCCCGGATGAGCACCTTGGCCGCAATTCCGCCAGCGCTTTAGGTATTAAAGACGAGGAAGTGGTCCTATGGGACCGCGGGAAACCTCTTGGCGGCAACCCTCCAGACAAAATCAAACAGGCAAAAATCCTTCTGTGGAATGGATATTGTACTGTGCACATGCAATTTTCAGCAGATCATGTCCAAATGTGGCGCAATAAGGACCCTGAGATTAAAATTATAGTCCATCCAGAATGTCGTCACGAGGTTGTCGCTGGGGCAGATATTTATGGATCAACTGAGACTATTATCAATACTATATCTTCTTCTCCCCCAGGATCACATTGGGCTGTTGGCACAGAAATCAATCTCGTCAATAGACTGAACAACCAACACCCTGACAAAGAAATTCACTCGCTTTCTCCTTTCCAATGTCTATGTTCAACTATGTATCGCATTAAACCTGGATATCTTCTCTGGATCCTGGATAATCTTGTTGAAGGAAAGGTTGAAAATCAAATAACAGTGGATCCTGAAACAGCAGAATTTGCCAGGATTTCTCTAGACAGAATGCTTAAAATTTAGGTCACAAACTCCCAACTCAATATTGTGAATTTCTTTAGAAACTTGATAAATAATTATTAGGACTAATGTGACAAAAATATATTTTGACAACAATGCAACAACTCCAATTGATCCGGCTGTAAAAGGGGCCATGCTGCCCTATTTAAGTAACCTGTTTGGGAATCCATCCAGCGGTCACAACTTTGGAGAGTCAGCAAAATTTGCTCTTAATCAATCCCGTGAGCAGATTGGAGCATTTATTAATGGAAGCCCATCCCGGTTAATTTTCACCGGCGGAGGCACCGAGGCCAACAATACAGCGATATGGAGTGCCATCTCAACCTTTCCTTTTAAAAAACACATTATTTCTTCTCAGGTTGAGCATGACTCAGTGCTGAGCCCTTTGCAATTCTTACAGGATCGATTCGGATATGAGATAACACTCCTGCCAGTTGATTCTAATGGAGGGTTGGACCTTAGCCAATTAGAAGCAGCGATTCAACCGGATACTGCTCTTGTATCGCTGATGGGGGCAAATAACGAAACAGGAGTCCTCTGGCCTATCGAAAAAATCGGGGATATCTGCCGTAGCAAATCAGTTTTATTTCACTGTGATGCTGTACAAATGGCCGGCAAGATACAAATAGACGTGAAGCAGTCTCCTGTTGACTATTTAACAATGGCAGCCCACAAACTTCATGGACCAAAAGGCGTTGGCGCTCTCTATGCTCAACGCAGCGCACCCATTGCACCACTCATAATGGGTGCAGCGCAGGAAGGTGGTTTCCGAGCTGGAACTGAAAATGTTGCTGGAATTGTTGGATTTGCAAAAGCCTGTGAACTATGCAGTCAATCTTTACCTGAATATCAT
>CALZHP010000122.1 GCA_945787325.1 uncultured Desulfobulbaceae bacterium | reverse complement strand
GATGTGGCCATTGTTGGAACAGTACCCGAAGCCCACGGTGACGAAATAGTTGCTGTTGGCCGTTATTTCCTCGATGACAAAACCAACCGTGCCGAGGTTGCCTTTGTCATCAGAGACGACTGGCAGAATCTCCATATAGGCTCCTTCCTGTTCAACCACTTGGTGCGTCTTGCAAAAAGAAGCGGCATTGCGGGATTTACTGCGGAAGTTTTACGGGACAACCGTCGCATGCAGGCAATTATCAACCACAGTGGTTATCGGGTAAAAAGTCAGCTTGAAGAAGACGTTTTTAGCTTTCAAATGGATTTTTAGCCGGAATAATGGGCTTTGGAGTACCAAAATTTAGCTGTTGAAGTTTAGATTCGGTCAGGCAAGACTCTAGATGAGGGTTTAATCTGACCTGACATATACAGTAGGGATACGTAACATATCCTGTTTTGTCTTTTATATTGATGCGTTATCTGTTGTTATTCTCGTCCATCTTAGAGCTAAAAGTCAAATGTTTTCTCCCAAAGTGAGCTCTATTAAAGGCTGGTTGCGAGAATGGGCTCCAACCAAAAGCTCGTCGGAGTAACCAGTCATTGATAGAGCGGTTCAACACTCAAGGGCCATGGTAACATTCACCTCACATTTTTCCATGACAACGCTAACAGCTTTAAAATAATCTCGCTGGGCTTTCAGATTTGAGAGCTTGCAATACCGCATGGTTGTTTTGATCTTTGTATGGCCAAGCAACGCTTGGATTGTGGCTAACGCTATATCAGCATTCAGAAGCTGGGTCGCCATAGTATGTCGTAGTTGATGACAAGATGCAGGAATACCACTTTTTTTCGAGTAATATTCTATCCGTTTCTGGATCCCTCGTATTGATATGGGTCTGCCTTTGTAAGTACCTTTTTCAACCAGGAATATTTTTTGTTCATTGGTTTCAGGTCGTATTCTTAGATATGCAGCAAGAGCGTCCGCTGCATCATTACTGATATAGACAACTCTATCCTTCCCACCCTTACCATCCCTGACCATGATTTGATGACGCCGATAATCAATGGCACCAAGAGTAAGGTTGGCAACTTCTTCAACCCGAAGGCCACAACGTAACATCAACATGAACATGGCCATATCCCTTGATTTCGTTATGCTTGCAAACAAGGTGACAACGTCATTATCACGGAGATGCCTGGGCAGTGGGCTTGCGACTCGCAAAGCCATACCTCTGATAACAGGATTGTCCAAGACTAACCCTTCTTCATCTCGTAAATAATCGTAAAAACTTCTGATAACGAACAGGTGACCATTTATGCTTTGTGCACTCAGACGTTTCTCCAACAGGAAATCAATATAATATTTTACATCACCTGGTCGTGCTGTTTCCAGTGGAACCGAAAGCCAGACAAGAAAATGCTTCAGTCTATTCAGGTAATTTCTTAGTGTGTGTGGAGAATAGTTTTTTCTCTTCAAAGACCGCCTGTAATTGAGAACTGACTCGGTGAGGTTCATGCTGTGCTCCTTGCTCTATGATCGACATTGCTTTGAAATATTCATTTTCCCGAGTTGTATCTGATAACACGGCATAACGTTTTGTAATTTCAATTGATTGATGACCAAGAAGTTGCTGCAGCACTTCTAAGCGTAAACCGGCATTGAGCATATCTGTCGCAAAGGTATGGCGCAGGCAATGAAGGCTATAACCCTTTCCTGATAAACCTGCCCGTTCCAGACATTTTTTCATAACTGACCATGCGGCTACATAGCTGATCTTTTCTCGAGATCGGCTATAGAAAAGATATTCTTTCTCTTTATTTCTCATCTTTAACCAGTCCCGCAAAGCTATTTCAGCATCTTCACTGAAGTAGGCAACTCTCCCCTGGAAATTCTTTTCTCCCAGGTAGATAAGGATCTTCTTTTCTGGCAAAATAATATCAGCAATTTTGACATTGAGAAGTTCGCCTATTCTCATGCCTGTGCGGAGAAGAAGTAAAATCATTGCCCTGTCTCTGACCTTGGTTATTGCAGCAAGCAAGGAGTTGATATCCTCTGTAGGGATAGCTTTTGGCAATACTGCTGGGAGTTTGAGACGTAATTTCTTATGCATAATTTCAAACGACAGAATTTTCAGTTCAATGAGAAAATCGAGAAAGGTATAAACACCTCTCAATCGTGCTCGAACTGAATTGATTTTTAAACCTCTATCCTGTTCATATTCTACAAAAGCACTGATATCTTGTCGAGTTATCGCAAAAATATTAGAATCAGTTCTTTCTAGGAAAGTAAGAAAAGACAAGGTGAGGTACCCTGCTTCCTTGATCGTGCCGGAAGTCAGATTATTAGTGTATTTGTCTCGGAGATACTCAACGGCTAGATCAGCACCTGGCAGCTCACTATCCAGAAGACGTTTTGAAGCCCGATCAAGTGCACGCCGCCTTTTACTGGGGCGCCAAATGGCAAGCGATCCAGCTATTGGAGAAAAAAATAATCGTGGTGGTGCTAATTTTGACTTTTTTGTTCGTTGTGAAGGGGGGAGATCTACTGGCCAGTGATTTTCTTGCGAGAAAATTGCCCAGTCACAAGAATAGCAATCCTTTAGTATACAGCTTTGTGCGGTCATTAATGCCTCCTTTTTCTTTTGCAGAAAAAACAGGATGTTAATGACCGAATTGTATCACATATTCGGATTGTTAATTGTTACGTATAAACAGTAGCAAGGTCAACCTGGACGGTGTCAGGTTTTAATATACATGTGGAGTGGCAATCATAACACCTGGGCTGAGCCGTGACGCGTTAGCGGCGTCGTTCTTCAGCCCATTGTTATGCAGCTCTGTTCTAAAGGAAATTGACTATTTCCTGGGCGGCCTTAGCTGCTCCGTCAATTTTATTCTGTTCCAGCTTTAGTCGTTTCATGTTCTCTCGAAACTGGGAATCATTAACAAGCATCTCCAGTGCTGAAGCAAGGTGTTTTTTGGTTAATTCCTGTTTCCACAACATTAGCCCG
>CALZHP010000121.1 GCA_945787325.1 uncultured Desulfobulbaceae bacterium | reverse complement strand
TTTTTTTACTGATACTCCTGTGTTATCAAGCGATTCGCATACTATTGTATAGCGATTCGCTTTCTGCCTCGGAGTCTCGCAGGTTCGCTTACCTGGATTCTCAGCAAAAACACCTCGTGAAATAATTGGTTTGATAGGGTGTTTTCATTAGGTGTATTGCTATTTAACAAAAGCAATTAGTATTATATATTTCATTGTTTTCCATTAAGCCCTTTTGGTTGGAAAACGAACCCAAAAAGGTCCGCCTGAGGCGGGTTACCCGGTTTGGCGAAATGACATAACCTGAACTATCGTACCATTTTGATAAAGCAGGACCAAATTCGGACAATCAATTTTTTAAACACATAATACTCTCAACCAATAACCACTATTGAGGGCAGATGGAATTTCTTGATATGATCTGGAGCGGTCTTGCCTGGCCGCTTGCAAGGCTCATCTTTTTTGTGTCACTCGGTCTTCTTGTTGCTAATTTGATTGAGTCTTTGAACTGGACGCATGGAGTGGCGAAGCTTGCTTCACCCCTGGTTCGGCTCGGACACTTGTCTGATACTGCCGGTGCCAGTTTCTCGCTGGCTTTTTTTTCAGGAGTATCTGCCAACACAATGCTGGCCGAAGCCTTTGATCAGGGTAACATGAGCAAGAAAGAACTGATTTTTTCTAACATTTTCAACAGCCTGCCAACATACTTTTTACACCTTCCGACCATGTTTTTTATTGCAGTACCATTGATTAAAGGGACTGCCTTTATCTATGTAGGGCTCACTCTATTTGCGGCCTTTCTACTAACATTTATTATTATTTTTGTAGGAAGAATATTTCTTCCTACAAAAGATAAAAGTTGCGTGACCTGTCAACTTGACGAGGAAAAAACCGTTGGATTTCAGCAGGCCCTTACGAAGACGTGGGAACGTTTCAGGAGAAGAATAAAAAGGATACTTTCATTTACTGTACCGATATATATCATGGTATTTATATTAAACCGATTAGGAATGTTTGATATTCTTGAAACAATCATGTCCCGGCATTT
The DNA here is from genome assembly GCA_945787325.1 of uncultured Desulfobulbaceae bacterium. GTDB lineage: Bacteria > Desulfobacterota > Desulfobulbia > Desulfobulbales > BM004 > CALZHP01. The sequence goes on along the minus strand of CALZHP010000121.1, from coordinate 1,993 downwards.
ATCTCTGCTTTCCTGGCTCCACCCAAGCAGTCTCGGGATCGTGATTCTTCAACTTACAGCGGAACTTTCGGCAGGTCTTGCTGCAGCAGGGGCCCTACTGGATGGCGGTTCTCTACCGGCCAGGGAAGTGGTTCTTGCGCTTCTGTTCGGCAACGTCATTTCTTCACCCATGCGGGCCGTACGCCACCAGTTTCCTTATTATGCCGGCATCTTCAATCCTCGACTTGCTGCAGAACTGATTATTTATAATCAAAGCTTTAGAGCAGTTAGTATGATATTTGTTACTTTGGGATACTATATTATTAGTTCCGGCTAGTCAGAATGTTTCATTAACAGAACAATGAGCATTGAATTTTTCCAGGGTGCTATGGTATAGAACTGAGTGGCTTTGTAATGTTCTAAAATACATTCAGGATAATTTATTGCTTTAGAAGATTACTATGAATGATTCCAAAAAAATTATGATCGTTGATGATTGTGAAATTGCTCTTGAGGCAGCAAAAATTCATCTGGAAGATGCAGGTTTTAAAGTAATAACAAGGAACAATCCCCTTGGAACAGCGTCAGCAATTTTAAGTGAGAATCCACACAGTGTTCTTCTTGATGTTTCTATGCCGTCACTTTCAGGTGACAGTATAGTGAAACTGGTTAAAAATAATTACGAAAAAGATATCAAGATTATCCTGCACTCCGCAAAAGATGAAGATGAACTTGCGGCGCTGACCGAAGAGTGTGGAGCGGATGGATATATAAAAAAAACCGGTAACGGCTCTGATTTTATACGACAAGTGAATTTAATGATTTAAATATCTTCAGTACCGCATATCAAAATGCTTGATTTTTTTGAGAAGATGTAAGCAGACTAAATTGCCCTGCTGGTCTCTTTTAAAATCACCCACCCTGTCTTACCCCACTGCATGTCGAGGACTTTGACTACTCTATCTGTGTATGTATTAGATTGATATTTCTGTTTGAAAGTAACCTCTATGCGTGATGAACCGGTCTTTTCTTTCTGGATATCCTTTATTTCAATATTGATGAATTTAGGTTTGCGGAGCCGAGTGTGACGCTGTTTTTTCCAAGTGGTCAGACTTATCCCTCCGCCGGGTTTAAAATCATTGGAATAATGAGCGAGATAATTTTTTACATCTTTTTGCTCCCAAGCCTCAGCCCAGGAATGCACAAATTTATCAACGGTTTCCATATCAGGAAGCGGAAGTCGAGGAGAATGGGACTTGATCGTCTTAGTAAATTGTGCAGTATTCACTGCTTTACTTGGAGTTTGTGCTGGTACCTCTGAAGGAGCTGAAATCTTAATATTTTTATTTTTTAATTGTCTTGTTGGTTGCGTTGTGAAGGCCGTTTCGACAGCATCAGATTTCGTGGAAGTATTTAATTTTGCTACCCTTATTTTTTGCTTGTCTGTTTCACCTGGAGTTGCTTTTAATGCTAATTCAAGAGAGAATATCTGTTTGCGGGCCGATTTTAATTCCTCTGCGAGCATATTTTTTTCAGACTCAAGATTCAGTGTCGTTTCGTGTTGTTTCCTAAGTTCCAGCCGCAGGTTTGCTAAGGTTAAACTGCCTTTGTCTTGCGCCTTTAGTGTGTTCTCCAGCTCTTTTTGTTGAGAACTTATTCTCTGGTTGGCGGCAGCAAGCTCCAATACAAGTTTCTTTCGTTCTTTCTCTGTATTTGCTGTAGTGTTTCGTTGGGTCTCATAATCATTGCGAACTTTGGCCAGTTCAGTGCCAAGTTTTTCTTTTTCATTCTGTGCAGCAGCAAGTGATTTCTGGATCTCTTTAGTCTGTTTTTGGTTCCTGTCAAATTCTTCTTTCAAAGTGATATGTTCAGGTTCCAGCCTGACAAGTGTCATTTGCATGGCTTTCAAATCTTTCTTGGCCGCAGTTAGTTGAGAGCTGAGCGTATCGCGATCTGCCTGTACCTTTTTCAGCTGGTCTTCTCGGGTATCGATTTGGTCGCGCAACCCGGCAAG
>CALZHP010000120.1 GCA_945787325.1 uncultured Desulfobulbaceae bacterium | reverse complement strand
TAAGCCTGCTCATTCACCCATGTGCCGCGAATGTGCTGGTTAAATCCCATCGTCCAAAAGCTGACAACCTTTCTATTCTTTTCAGTGTAAAGATCCACTAACTGTACCAGTTTTTCCTTAAACTCTTCCAAGGGTTCTTCATCATCTCCCTTGGCGAGTGCTGCTACAAAATCCAGGGTATAAGGCTCCAGTCCCTTCTTGAAATCCTCAAAGGATATGAGCCAGTGCTTGCCGGCTGAACCGGCATTTTTCATCTGAAGTGTATCGCCTGCCTTGACGTTTAGATGGGCCCAGGCGGCAGCCTCTTCTTTTGTAATAACTTTTGATACCTGCCTGGCAACAGTATCAATTTCTTTATCCCCGAACTTTGCATGGTTGGGATTGCCTCTCATACCATAGCCAATATCCACAGGACCGGTTGCAAACACGCAATTTTTCTTTACAAAATCCTGATCAATTGCTGCAGGGCGGTTATAAACAATTTCACGGGCAATGTAGTTGAATATTGCCAGATCCGTACCGGGCTTAAAGATTATTTCAATATCAGCCAGACCGGAACACCTGTTGGAATATGTGGAGAGGTTTACAACCTTGACCTTTTTGCTGTCAGTTAATTTTCTTCCGGTCACTCTTGACCATAGAATCGGGTGCATTTCCGCCATATTTGCACCCCAGGTAACTACAGTATCTGTTAACTCTATGTCATCGTAGTTACCGGAAGGCTCATCTATGCCGAATGTCTGAATAAAACCTGCCACAGCGCTTGCCATGCAGTGCCTGGCATTCGGGTCAATATTATTACTTCTGAGTCCCGCCTTCATAAGTTTCACGGCCGCGATCCCCTCCATAATCGTGTATTGACCGGAACCAAAAAGGCCGATACCCGTGGGCCCCAAATCGGTATAGTGTTTTTTGAACTGCCTGGTCATCACCTCAAAGGCCCTCTGCCAGGAAACAGGCTGAAAGTTACCTTTTTTATCGAATTCACCACTTTCATTGACCCTCAGAAGCGGTTCAGTAAGCCTGTCTGCACCATATAATATCTTAGAGTTCATATAACCCTTGATACAGTTAAGACCTTTATTCACCGGTGCTGCCGGATCTGCTTTAACCGCAATGATCCTGTCATCCTTTGTTGCAACCATAATTCCGCAACCAGTACCGCAGAATCTACAGGGCGACTTATCCCATCTCCAGCCCAATTCTGTTTCCTTTATAATTCCCAGCAGCTCCTCCGGGACTGCGATGCCAATTGCTGTTGCTGCAGTTACAGCCGCTGTTGTCTTAATTAATTCTCTTCTTGTAGGTGACATTTCCGTCTCCTTAAACTTGCTTTAAAAAGGCATGTCCTTATTGGTAAACATGTGGATCCCTGTATTCTAATTCAGTACCCCCCTGAAGGGTATAAACTTCGACTCCGAGGAGGTACTGAAAATAGTCCTGTTCTGCCGGGTTACTCATTAAGCAGATCAATTAGATCTTCGAAATTATTCATGGCTTCATCAAGTAGCATGACGGAATATTTCTGATTATGCACTCCGCCGCCATATTCAACCAAATGGAGATTTTCCTGTCCCTTGCGCAACATCCCTTTTGCCTCATTTAACTTGTCCAGGGATACCTTGCCTTCTGAATCGTTGATGGCCTGTTCTGCTTCTTTTTCTATATCCAGGGCAGACTCCAGCTCTGCCTTGACCTGATCCATCCATTGCTTTGCCATGCCCTCATGTTTTTCGGTATGACATGCGGCACAAGCCTTGGCGCTGCCGTGGGCGACTTTCTCGCCTTTAACCGTCCGTTCCTCAAGATGACAGCCAAGACAGTTTGTTTTGACACTGGTCATGAGCGCGGGTGTTTTTTGAATGTTCTCCCGTCCCTCACCAAGCAGGAGAATTTCCTGATATTCATGGTGGTCAGGATGGCAAGCCGTGCAGGTTTCCCTTCCTGCATCGATAAAATCCCTGTTCTTGTGTTCAATGGGCTGGTGGCAGTTGAAGCAGGCGGCAGCCTGTTTGGCCACATGCTCCTGATGCATCAGCTTTTTGTTTATCGCCTCCTTCACAATCCTCTCTTCGTTGTCATGGCAGTTGAAACATTTTTCCCGGCTCACTGTCCCTTTGCCCTTTATGAGCTGGAGATGACAGCTCTGGCATCCCACCTTGGCCTCTTCCATGGACTTGTGAGTGACGGGCTTCTCGTCTGGCTTAACTTCTTTTTTCTGGGATTGCAGAGGCTTGGTAGGGATTTCGTGGCAAAGAGAGCATTTTGCACGGCCAATATTGAATTCAGTGTGCTTAAAATGGCAAAGGAAACATTTCCCGATTGCCACCTCAAAATGTTTCTTCTCTGTTTCATGCTGATGGCAGGAGGTGCAGTGGAGTGTCTGGCCCTCTATATGTTTCTTCGGGTCATAATGTTTGTCATGGGTAAATTGGACCAAGCCTTTTGTCTTATCTGCTCTTTCGTATTGGGCATAGTCGAGTTTCTTTGTCCAATATTCCCCCTCTTTACCTATGCCGGTTGCTGGATGGCACTTTGCGCTCGTACAGCTTAAGTCGTTAGCAATTAACTTTTTTCGGACGGTTGAATGCTTTGTAAAGGTAGACATATAAGGATACAGTTGTCCAAGTTGTTCCTTTACTTTCGATTCTAATGAATTCTTTTCCGCGGGGGGAACAGAATGACAGTCAATACACTTGACCTTATTATGCTTTCCCGACACCCATGTGTTGTAATATTTCTCAATCCATGTGCCACTACCCGAATCGTGATCAGGGACTGAAATTTGCTTCCCCTCAACCGAGCTGACAATTACCTTGTCAGCGCCATGTTCTACTCCGGTTGCTAACGCAGTTCCACTAACACACCAAAACAGAAAAACTGACAATAGAATTGCTGATATACGTTTCATGTCGACTCTCCTCTGTATATGATAAAATAGTTTCCCATGTCTCTTTAAACCCGAAAAATTCCGGGAACACCATAATTAATTATTCTTTTTGGGGTCAGGCTTGGATTTACACATTATAAAAATCATGAATAAATAAATCTGAAGTACCCCCTACCCTATGCAAGACCTGACTCCATGATTTAAAATGCGAATTTAGAAAAATA
>CALZHP010000119.1 GCA_945787325.1 uncultured Desulfobulbaceae bacterium | reverse complement strand
GATTTGTAACGGATGATTACGGGGTAGATCTTTTCTACTGGATTATGTCTTTTGTGGCATTGGCTTGCCTAATTGCCGGGCTTACCGTAATTGCCGTCCGCAGACACCGTATCCATTTCACTTGGCGGCTCAAGAAAGAAATGGAAGATGTTAAATAGTTCCTATTTGAGTTGATTATTATAAGTAAAGGAAAATTGTTAAATGAACAACGTTCCTGCTGGGAAAAAAGGTATAGCAAGGATATGGGCAGCCTTTTTTTACTCGCTTGGCGGACTGCGTCAGGCCGTAACGAGAGAAGCTGCTTTCAGACAGGAGGTTATTCTGTACATCACCCTGTTGTTTATCCTGTTCTTCCTGCCTGTTTCCACTTTATTCAAATGCCTGCTCCTTTCAGTTAATACTCTGGTCCTTATAGTAGAGCTGTTGAACTCATCAATTGAATCTGTAGTTGATATGGTGTCCCCCGAATATCATATTCTTGCCAAACAAGCAAAAGATTATGGCAGCGCCGCTGTATTGCTAAGTCTTCTGTTGGCTGGTGTCATTTGGGCATTCACACTATATAAGATTTTTTAAATATCCTTTTTCAGAACGTGTTGTAATGTGCTACATCGACAAGCTCTCTTCTTTTAGGTGCTGATGGATTCTGAGCTGGATATCCCAAGGGAATCAAAGTAATTACTTCCATATCATCCGGTGCCTTCAATATCTCTTTTGCCTTATCATGGTCAAAAAGACCGACAATAACCGAACCAACTCCCAGTGCATGTGCTGCGAGGCAGATATTCTGTGTAGCAATGCCGACATCATACATGAACCAGTCACCAAATTTTGTAGGCGCCTGCCCTTTGTAATACCCTGATGATTTTAACTTACCACAAACAGCTAAAAGAACCGGAGCGTTAACTATTGCAAGTGTAGAGGGATTACCTTTTGATACTATTTTTTGTAACTCTTCTCTAATAGACTTTTCTCTAATAACAACCAAATCACAACATTGCGTGTTGGCCCATGACGGCGCCCACCTGGCAGAATCCAGGATGGAATGCATAACATCTTCTGGAATATCCTTATCTTCATACTTTCTAATGGATCTTCTGGTTTTTATTGCTTCAAGACAATCAGTCATAAAATAATCCCCCAAAATTAGAATGTAATTTCAAGAACTGCCCGGTTGGTTTTTCATTTTCATTAACCGCGCTCCATATCTTTCAATTTAAAATTCAAAACTCAAAAATCAAAATTCACAATTCAGCATTTAATTTGTCTCTACGCCTTTATCTTTTTCCCCGAAACCCGACACCCGATACCTAATACCAGAATTTAAATATTCATTACTGAACTATCCTAGCCTGACTAACAGTAATCCTCACATTTTGCAAAACCGCCGTGCTGCTATAAGGTCCAAGCCCGGTTCCAACAATAAGAGATCTACCGGCAGGAACTGTATCTCGAATCTGTTTGGTTACGACCTGCCCAGTGCGGCTCATTATTCGTAGAACTATATAATTTACAGATACAGTTGTTGGATTGCTGATCTCTGCTAATAAGTATCCAGTACGATTTAATCTAGGCCGTGCTTTAATATATGCTGAGGGATTTTGGGGCAAATCCATCCTTACCAGGGAATTATAGGCCTGACGGCCTGGTTGTGTTTTTGATGAAGCTGCAGCCTGGTAATATTCCTTTGCCCGCTGCTGGTTGCCGATTGCTGATTCAATGTTGCCGAGCTCATTATATGCCGTTGCTGTCGGCAATAGTTTTACACTGCTTTCAAGATCAAATTTAGCGTTGTACTTATCATTCATCTTAGTTCTGGACATTCCTCTTCTTAGAAAAAAATAAAAGAAATTATTGTTTTTGGATACAGCTCTATCAAAATTTATAAGAGCATCATTGTAATTTTGTTGCAAGTATCGCACGTCCCCACGTAAGGCGTGAAAATGTCCCTCCTGCGGCACAACTGCAAGTGCTTTTTCTGCAAGAGACAAAGCCCTGTTGTAATCTTTGTTGCTTAAAGATTTTCTACCATCATCAAAATCCTTATATGCCTGTTTAGTTTTTTTAAGAAAGTCTATTTTCTGATGAAAACGTTCCCTGCCTATTTCACCTCCTGGGGGCAACGCTGCTCCGTTCTTGCGATTATTCGCAACGCGTTCTTGAGAAGGAGGATGGCTTGAAAACAAACCGGAAAGCCAATCGCTACGCCTACCTTTTGAAAGCCTCACAAACGTTTCCTGAAGGCCGATAGCTGCACGAGGATCATAACCTGCCCGGGACATGTACAACATTCCGTAATAGTCAGCTTCACGTTCAGCATCACGGCCATATTTGTTATGTATAAGCCCGGCCGCCACTTGGGCGCCACCAACAACATAATCAGCAAAATTTTTACCCTGAGATGCAATACCAGCAGCCATAATCGCCCCTTGCAGGAAAAGTCCGCGTTCCATACCCTTAGCACCGTGTCTGGCCGCGGCATGAACAATTTCATGTCCTAAGACTGCTGCAAGCTCGGCTTCACTGTTCAGTTCCACTAGCAAGCCACGATTTACAGCAATTTTACCCCCGGGCAATGCCCAGGCATTTGGCACCGAGTTATTCAGTACAACAAATTCATATGGTAATTTGCGATCACTAACTCGAGCCAAGCGTTGCCCCACGCCATTAACGTAGGCTGTCAACACTGGATCGACTTTAAAATCACCGCCCTGCATCTGACGGCTTGGACTGTAGTTTTTCTGGCCGATACTTATTTCCTGAGACTCAGGAATGATAGCAAGCTCGCGCTCTCCTGTAACTGGATTTATAGCGCAACCGGAGAAAAATAAGAGAATGAGCAGAGGAAGAATTATTAATTTACGCATGCCAAAACCCTCGTAATCAGAATTTTACATTTATTTTATAACAATTTAAGCAGAAAGCTTAACAGCAATAGATGCTACATGTTTTCCCTGAAATCGTGCGGCATCCAACTCATTGTCGCTGGGCATGCGTTCTCCCTGCCCTCCTGCAATCGTAGAGGCGCCGTAAGGGGATCCACCGGTTATTTCGTCAATGCGCATCTGTCCTTGAAATGCGTAAGGCAGCCCGACAATAACCATGCCCTGGTGAAGCAGACTGATATGGAAACTTAATATTGTGGATTCCTGACCACCATGTTGGGTAGCTGAGCTGGCGAAGACACTGCCAACTTTGCCGACCAGGGCGCCCTCCTTCCACCGCTTGCCAGTTGCGTCTAGAAACTGAC
>CALZHP010000118.1 GCA_945787325.1 uncultured Desulfobulbaceae bacterium | reverse complement strand
CCAGCGCAATAAATTGCAAGCAGTAAATTTCCACTCAATACAAAGTTATAAATTTACGATGTAATCTATCGAAGGAAATGATGATCAAGCTGTATAAATCCGCCTGCAAGGATATGAAAGAATGAATCAATTCACTCGGTAAATTTGTGCCTGATTTCCATAAAGTTTTACCTTCATAGATTTCCTAAGTTTCCATTGCCAGCACAGGTCTTGCATGGTAAGGAAATACTACCTACACCGTATTTATTAGCCTTATATTGTGTGTGAACTCACGGATTTTTTTCATATATTATTACCAGTATTCAGTGACAGTTTGTCTCCTGCTGATGAATACTGTTTTTTCAAATTATATACCTGCAGGGCGATTTCATTCTTTTTGCAGTGATAAATGACTTGAAAAAAAGACCATAAAAGGGTGTTGAAACAAATAGTGTTTTAGTCAATAAAAACGTTATGTTAAATTAAGAAAGCCTCTATAATGATGTTGGTTCTTTTCCACGAGAAAAAACATCAAAACGGAGGCTTTTCATGCATCACAAAAATATCAAGTTAATCACACGGAAACAACTAAAAAAACAATTTCCCAACTGGAAACGTCTGGAGAAGAAACTAAAAAGACACATAGCCCGCAAGGTCCTGGCTGAAGTCGTCGCCGAATATGATTTCAAACAGGCTATTAATGCTTCGAACGAAGAGCTGCTGGGCATAGAAGGACAGCTTCCGCAGGGGATCATCAAACTTGACGAAATGGCTCGATATATAGACATGATCAGTGACAATAGAATCATAAAATTCAGTAGTTATAAGCGTTCTCCCATCTACATCAAGGATGAAGAACTTGCCTTTGTTGATGGATTAATCGATGACGCAATAATCAACCGTTTACTTTCCTACGATGGTTACAGTCCAGCCATGCGTGATCTTTTCCCGGCAAACTTATTCCGTGCCGAATTACTCAAAGCAATAAGGTACCCGGAGATAAGCTACCGTAAATTCTGCACCAAAGAGTATCTTGGCCTGGACCGGAAACAAAATCGTGTATTTATTGGTCTGCCATTGCACAGAAAGGCTATGATCGATCACAGCCAGCTCAGCAAATTCAGATCCAGCCTTTCTTTTCCTCAGCAGATAAACTTACTGGTGTATATCCTTCATCATTTTTACCAATCAGGACTTCTTGGTGACTGCGTCCTGCATGGGGTTGACTCAACAGAGCTGGCTAATGATTGCAGAAGCCCTTTAGCCAAGCTCAACATCACTGGTAAAAAGATACGGATATATAATGATGTTGACTGTGATTGCGGCAAACGCCGCAATAAGCGGGACAAATCCGTATTTGTCGTGGGCTACCGCCTACACACCCTTACGGCTATTGATGCTCAAACAGGCCAAAGCTTTCCCCTTGTTTCTCTCTTGGCGCCTGCCAATCATCATGATAGCCATTTTCTGCCATTCTTGGTGAGCTTGGCCCAAACAATGGGGCTTAACATAAAGCTCGTCACCGCAGATGAAGCCTACCATGACAAAGATGGTTCCCTGTACAGAAAGACCGGAGTAATTGTTACAACACCTCCTTCAGCAAAGGTGGTCTTGCCTGAAAGTGTTGATGGGAGCACCGGAACAGTTTTCTGCCATGATGAATGCTCTATTCCCATGCAACACGTCGGCTTCGAAGGTCAGGAGCACGAATACAAATGTGGCGCATTCCCAGGAGAATGTTCTTGCTTGCATTCATGTCCACAATACCGTTCTTTACCCATGGATCGTGGTCTTTTTCAGCGAATACCCTTCGCAACAGAATTAATACAACAGGCCCATGATATTCGTAAAAATTGTGAAAGGCCTTTTAACCTATTAAAAAACCAGACCGGCCTTGAAACAGTAAGAGTAAGAAGCCAACCTGCAACCATGGCCAGGTGCACGTTGAGCTCAATTGCTGTTCTACTGATAAAAATGGCTGGCACAAGGAAAAAGAAAGCGACCAATATGCCGCAGCAACAGCATCTTTTTGCTGATGCTGCCTGATAAGATAACAGCCTGACACGCTATGTTGTTTTACCTGCTACACAGGATGTAACTGTGATCTTTTGTTTCTGTTGGCGCAAACAACTTGCCGTACAATAAGCGCTGCCCTCAAGGAGGGATATAAAAGAGCAAAAATACATACGCAAGCTGTAAATAATCGCCAGCAGCGATAAAAAATCAAACCCAGTAAAGGCGAATTTGGCCTGCTGAAGATCTTTTTGCAGGTTTTGGCTTGTTACTTTTCAACACCTTTTATAAGCATATTAGTGGATTTATAATGGGAGCAATTGCTATTATTGTAGGCGTTTATTTAAAACGAAAAAAATAAAATGATAGTGCATCAGTAACAGACGAAAGGATATTGTATGCCCTATAAATACTCGATAGACCCATCTACAAAGACGGTATTTTTTGCCGCTACAGGAGTTTTCTCAAGCGAAGAACTATTTTCCTGTATAGTAGATGTGTTTGAAGATCCTCTATTTCAACCAGGATTCAAGCATCTTGTGGATATGAGTGGGTTGGAAGACAGCTTTCCCTCGACAGATAAATTACATGAACGGATTCGTGCTGACAAACAATCATTGGACCGTTTTGGCAATACCAAAATAGCCTTTATAGCTCCTCCTTCCGCAACCGTTGTGTATGGAATGTTGAGGCTATACATAACTATGATGGAAGATACATCTATTGAGATGGAAATATTCGATAATGCTTATGAAGCACGCCAATGGCTTGAATTGGCAGAATAGAGACGGATTAAAAGGATTTATGGCGAAACCAGTCACCGCAAGGGAGCTGGTAATGACTAGCCGGGATACTTTTGGATAAAAATATAGGCTTGAGAAATACTTTTTCTTCTCCTGGCCTTTTTCTTTAGTGGCTGAAAAAATATCTGGCCCCCTGAAGACGGTCAGGTAAAGATTCACATCCCACACCTGATAGAAAATTGAGAGAGGGAAAAATTTGCCCTTCTGGCAGGTCATTTTGGAAACATCTTGACTGTTGCTCCTATCAATCTCTAAAATATATTGAATTTCATAAATTTTTACACCAGGCTATCTGTCCCTCAATAGGCTACCCAATCTTTTTAGACGGTGTAGAAAAAACTCCTTTAGTCAGAAGAATATTTATATTACTGCATCAAGGATGGCTGTAGATGTTTCAAATTATTTTCGGTATACATTGCCCTCTGTGTTACAGAGCGGCTCGGATAAGAATCTCACGTAAATGGTGGATGCGTTTCATTCCTGGGACCAGGCAATATCGGTGTCTGCGGTGCTCCGCTAGCTTTTTATGCATCTTCGGCAATTCTATTTTCTTTAGAGGGTGGCGCTTCCGTTACCTGTATATGGGTCCTGAAAAGCGCAATGGAACAGACCGCAGGAGCAAAGACAGCGGAAGCGATGTAGACCTCAGGAGTAACAGGGACAGACGCCAAGAATATGCCCTGCCCATCTGAGTAAGATTGAGATAGTACAGGCGAATCTTTATTTCTATTGATTGGCAAATGTGGTGTTATCAAGTTTCCGCATTTTATGAAATACTGCATGTAGTCTCTTTTTAAGAAAGGACTTTTTTAAATTCTTTTTCCGCCTCGGCCGTGCCGATAAGAATAAGTTCTTCGTTTTTCTTTAACTTAACAGTTGGATCAGGATTGACGTTAAAAGAAACGCCGGAACGGATTG
>CALZHP010000117.1 GCA_945787325.1 uncultured Desulfobulbaceae bacterium | reverse complement strand
TTGTTAAAGATTCATTAAACGGAAAAATAGTTGGTGACATGTATGCAGGTGATATTGAGCACAGGGGAGTTGAACACTATTATAATAAGGCATTTAATCTCGGCAGGAAACTTGTATAGGTGATATTATGATTTGCTATGCTCAGAGGGTAAGCGCCCCTTCGCGGAGACCCGCTTCGGGACGGGGCGGATTAAGGTGGGGGTTACTCTATAACAACTTATTCAGCAACTCCCTGCCGTGCCTCTCCCAGCCCCTCAATGCCGAACTCCACCAGATCACCCGCTTTTAGATATTGCGGCGGGTCCATCGCATGACCCACGCCGGCAGGAGTGCCCGTACAGATAACATCCCCTGGCATGAGTGACATATACTGGCTTACCGAGGAGATGATGGCAGGAAGATCAAAAATCATATTGGAGGTCCGGCTGTTCTGCATGGTCGTACCGTTTACTTTTAACCATATTTTCAGGTTTGTATAATCTTTGATTTCATCTCTGGTGGCAAGAAAAGGTCCCAGCGGGGCAAAGGTGTCTGCACTCTTTCCCTTTACAAACTGTCCTCCCCGGTTAAACTGGAACTCCCTTTCCGAATAGTCATTAACAAGCGCAAAACCGGCAACATAATGCATGGCCTCTTCCTTTTCTACGTACGAGGCCTTTTTGTTAATGACTGCGGCAAGCTCTACCTCCCAGTCGGTCTTTAAACTGTTACGTGGTATTACAACATTATCATTAGATCCTGTGAGGGCAGTTGGCGCTTTTAAAAAAAAGACCGGCTCTTCCGGAATGGGCCTGCCTGTTTCACGGGCATGGTCAATATAATTAAAGGCAATACAAACGATTTTGCCCGGTCGAAAGACAGGAGGTCCCAGCCTTATTGAATCATCAATGAAAGGAAGCTCTGCTGAGTTTTTTTCCAGCCATTTCTCCATCCGTGACAGTCCGTCGGTCGCAAAAAAGGTTTCATCGTAGTCTTCTCCAAAAGAAGATACATCTACTTTTTTTTTATCAGGTAAAATAATACCCGGCTTTTCTTTATCAGGCTCTCCAAAGCGGATCAGTTTCATTTCTAAAAAATTCCTGGAATTTCGTTCAAATTAGTTTAATAATTGTTCAACGATAGTTCAATATTGTTTTTTGTATTTTCAACAATGTTGAGCAACTTTGAACTACTTTGAACTATTTTGAACCAGTCAGTCAGTTCTCCTCCGGCACCTTTACTATCAGTACAGGAATATCAGTATGCCGCACCACCCTGCGGACAACGTCACCAACCACTGCAGTCTTGATTTGCCGGTCTCCATGACGGCCCATTACGATGAGGTCAAAGTTTCCATATTCCGCCATTTCAACAATCTGTTCAACAGGATCGCCCATTTTAATCTCAATTTTATACGTTATATCTGCCTGTTCAGGTATTCCTGCCTTTACATCTTCACAGAACTGCCCCACACACTCTTCAATCGCAACATTGTCCCGTTTTCGGCTGATTAAAATATCCTTTGCTTCCTGCAGATTTCGTGTCTTGATCTCTTCCCAGAGTTTTTCATCCACATACCCGAAGAGGCGTCTGTCCAGTTCAGGACCTCCCTCTACAACATGTATTACCGTAAGCTCTGCATTGTAGTGGCTGGCAAGACTTGCAGCGTGATGAAATGCATAACGGCCGCTTTCAGACAGGTCTGTTGTATACAGGATTTTTTTATATTCTATTGAAGGAACTGTTTCAGGGATCTTATCTTTCATTTCTTATCCTCTATAATTGTAAAGACACGTTGCAACGTACCCCTACGCGGGTGATTTTTTAAAATGCTTCATCCAGATACCGCTTAATATCCATGTATAACCATAGGTGCCGATGATAATTAGCACAAATGCTTTTACAATGTCCATGGTGCTGCCGTTCAACGTAAATCCCGGGACATAACCGAATAAAAAAGCCCCGAGATAAAGGAACTTTGCAAATTTGAACGATGCAAAAGCAGTTTTCCACATATTGGCCTTGGCAATGGTAGCTCCTGCAAAGGCAGCGATACATACGGGAGGTGTGATATTGGAGTCCTGAGAAAGCCAGTAGACAATCATGTGGGCAGCGATCTCATTTACACCCAGATGGAGCAGTGCCGGTACAGCGACAACTGCGGTAATCAGGTATGCAGCTGTTACCGGGACACCCATGCCGAGGACAAGCGATACGAGCGCGATGAGAAGAATTGTCAGGAATAGCTTGCCCGCTGCAAGCTCAATAACGATATCTGCAATAGTAAGCATAAGTCCGCTGTATGTAAGGACTCCTATGATAATACCGATTACTCCGACAGTAGCGCCGATTTTCAGACTGCTTTCCGTACCGGCCCGAGATGCCTCAACAAATCTTTTAAGGTCGATACGGGTCTCTTTCCTGAACCAACTAATGACAAGGCAGGCAACAATACCCAATATAGCTGAATAGGCAGGTGAATATCCGGTCAGCATAAAGACAGTGATCACGATGAGGGGTAGTGCGTAGAACCATTCACTCTTCAGAATTTCCATAGCGCTGTGCTCTGATTTCTCTCCAACGATATTGTTCTTTTTCGCATAGAAATGGACCATGAGATAGACGCTGTAAAAATACATTAGCGCAGGGAATATGGCTACCATCATGATCTTTGAATACGGTAATCCGGTAAGTTCCGCCATGATAAATCCACCTGCTCCCATAATAGGCGGCATGAACATGCCTCCAATGGATGCAGCTGGCTCTATGCCTCCGGCGACATGGGGCTTGAATCCGGCCTTCTTCATCATCGGGATCGTAAAGGCACCGGTGGAAACGGTGTTCGCTATGGCGCTACCTGATATGGACCCGAAAAGTCCGCTTGCTATAACAGACACCTTGCCGGGCCCCCCGATCTTATGACCAACTGCAGCCAAAGGCCAGTCAATGAAAAATTTCTCGGCCCCGCACTTTTCGAGAAAGGCCCCGAAAATGACAAACAGTAGAACATAGGTTGCAAGCACATTAGCCATGATCCCGAATATACCATCACTTTTATAGAATATGCTTACGCACAATTCCGGGAAAGTGTCACCGGCATGTGAAATAAGTTCGGGCATATACTCGCCATAAACACCGTACAGAAGTAGCAGGGTTCCGAGAATCACAAAAACGCCTCCCACTACCCGTCTGGCCAGTTCAATACCGATAAGCACGCCAATGATGGCCATAATCATGTCAAGCTGTGTCTCTGCACCAGTGCGGTAGTTTATTACTTCAAAGTTTAATATCCAGTATCCAACACTCACAATCGATAACAGCATCAGCACGTAGTCGACAACCCTCAAAATGCGGGACTTGGACTGGTAAAGTAAAAAAACTAGCACATACGTTATAACAACATAAATTCCCCTGTGATACTGAGTAGACGCCGGCTGCAGCACTGCTGCATAGGAGTAAAAAAGGACGAGTCCAACTGCACAAATATCAAATATTATTTTTTCCGCTTTGTTCAGTTTTTCGTACATTTGTCCCTTCAATCAATATGTAGGGGCGGGCCTGCCTGTCGGCAGACAGGTTGCAAACCCGCCCCAACGATTATTGTTACATAATCCCCTTTTCTTTCCAGAACTTGACTGCTCCGGGATGAATCGGGGTAACGACGCCCTTGATACCGTCCTTAACACTCATTGCCTTAAAGGTTTTTTTCTGACCAACCATGTAAGCGAGCCCTTCATCAGTGAAGATCTTAGAAAGGACCTTGTATACAACATCATCAGGCACGTCCTTATTGGCAACCCACAGTGC
>CALZHP010000116.1 GCA_945787325.1 uncultured Desulfobulbaceae bacterium | reverse complement strand
CCCTGAAGCTGCATTATCAGGGCAGACTTTTGCACAGGCATGACATCCAATACACTTGTCCGTTACCGTAGCTTTGGGCCTCTTGGGGATATTATCAACTATGGCATTTGTCGGACACTTCCTTACACACAGTCCGCATACTCTGCACTTGTCATAGTCCATTACAGAGAGGAAATTTTCTACTTTCAGTGCATTAAAAGGGCAGGTTTTTACACAAAGTCCGCATGCTATACACCCGACCTGACAGTTCTTTTTGGTAGCAGGCCCTTTGTCCTTTGAGTGACAGGTAATAAGTACTTCTTTGGCAACCGGAAGTATCTCTATAACATTAACCGGACAGGTCGATGCACACACTCCGCAGGCAGTACATTTGACAGGATCAATGAGAGGCAGGTTTTCCTCACTCATGGTAATCGCTCCAAAAGGACAGGCACGGAAACAGGAGCCATATCCGAGGCATCCATAGATACATGCTTTATCTCCACCGCTTGCCAGAATTGCAGCCTTGCAGTCTTTAATTCCTTCATATTTAAATCTGCGGCTAGATTTAGAGCAGCTTCCCTGACACTGTACGCGTGCAATTTTCGGTTCCGTTTGTTCCATGACTTTTCCGGTAATTCTGGCAACAGCTTCTGCAGTTGCAGCCCCGCCCGGAGTGCATAACGTTGGTTTCACATCAGGATTAAGCACAACCTGTTCAGCATACTGACGGCATCCGGGATAACCGCACGCGCCGCAATGCGCATGTGCCAGCACATCCGATACCTGATCAACCCGGGGATCTTCTTTCACGGAAAACTTCTTGGCCGCAAAAGCAAGACCGATCCCGAAAAGAGCGCCAATGCCTAATAAAAACGCCCCCGTAAATTTAAGTAGCTCTACAAGGTCAACCGTTTCCCTGACTTCAACGCCCCCGCCTACACCAACCAGGGGAACAGGTATATGGTAGAACTCGAAGATATTAATAAACTGAACAAGATCTGAAAGAATATTTGTGATGTTAAAATCGAGCATATCGCACCTTTAATTTTTATTATATATTATTGTAGGGGCAAGTTTTAAACCTGTCCTTACTAAACGTGTATTACAATGTTATCAGCCCTGAAAAACCGGTAAATGCAAGAGCTATAAGCCCCGCAAGAATAAACGAAATAGGCAGGCCCTTAAAAGGGGCCGGTACATCAGCTACTTCAAGTTTTTCACGTATACTTGCCATAATAATCAGCGCCAATCCAAATCCCAGACCGGAGCCGAGACCAAAAGCCATGCTTTCGAAAAAGTTATAATGCTCCCCCGCATTTTTCAGAGGAACAGCAATAATGATACAGTTTGTTGTAATCAGCGCAAGGTACACACCCAGTTTGTAATACAGGGAGGGGCTGACCTTTTTCATGATAGTATCGGCTGACTGCACAAAAGCAGCGACGATGCCGATAAAAATAATGATTTTAAGGAATGTCAGATCAAGCGGCACCATTATGAATGTGTAGACAACCCAGCTTAAGGCCGCGCTGACCACCATAACCGCCGTAAATGTAATACTCATTCCAACAGCAGTCTCCATCTTTTTGGAAACACCAAAGAATATACAGAGACCCAGAAACATGGTAAATACAAAGTTATTGATTAATGCTGATGAAACGACCAGTTCAAAAAGTTTTGTAAAATCCATAATACTACCCCTTTAAAATAGGTTATACTCCTGATGCCCCTTTACCGCCAAAGAACTTCATATCAACCCAGTTGAAAAATCCCATAAGCAGGCCAACTGCGAGAAAACCTCCTGCAGGCAATATCATGATCAATAACGGATTCCCTGAAATAAGCGAATAACCAAAGAGTTCTCCCTTACCAAGAAGCTCCCTGAAAAAACTGATTACTATCATTGCAAGCAGAAAACCTACACCCATGCCAAAGCCGTCACATATTGAAGACCAGACCTTGTTTTTACTTGCATATACTTCCGCTCGCGCGAATATCGATGCAAAAGCAACTATGATCTGTATATACAAACCAATCTCTTTATATATCGGTCGTGCATAGGTAGCCATCAATAAATCTATGATAGTTACATATCCGGCTATGACAAGCATGAATATGGGTATACGTATTTTAGGATGGATAAAATTCCTCATCAAAGATATGGTAGCATTAACCATCGTCTGAACGAACACAACCGCCACACCAAGGGCCACCCCGTTTTTAAGGCCGTTGGTAACGGCAATTGAGGGGCACAAACTGATGGCCATACGGAAAATCGTATTTTCACCGAACATCCCGTTTTTGACTAATTCCCAATTGCTTTTCGGTTGTAGACTCATCCTTGCACCTCACCAGATAATTTCTCTTTCAACATAATGACTCCATTCTTAATCCCGTCTTCCGTGACAGCACGGCTTGAAATGGTAGCGCCTGTAATTGCCTGAATCTTGTCTGCTGTCTCACCCTTTATGACAATAAGATTATCTGCGCTTTTGCCATGGAACTGGTTCAGGAAGTAATCCTTTTCAATCTCGTCACCAAGCCCCGGCGTTTCACCATGACCCAGGACGCTTATCTTCTGCACGATAAAATTCTTATCAACTGACGCAAGCACATGAATATAACTGGAGTAGCCTTTCCCGAATCCTTCAACAATATATCCTAAATCGGATGGACCAATACACTCCTGTTCCTCTTTCTCTTTCCCTGTTTTCTCATCAACAACCTTCGTTATTTTAAGTTCACCACATTTCCTGGCCGCATAATATTCCGCATGTTTCTCATGAGGCTCCCAGTCACCAATTGTGGCTATGGTATCAGCCTCAGGCATCATCAACTTTAGCGCAGCTTCTTTTTCTTCCTTTGCTTTGATAAACATTATGGGTGATGTCTTGGCATAAACAAACGCCATGATCAATCCGCCAACTACATATATAACAACAAGGTTAACTGTAATTTTTACCATATCAGTAGTCGTCATTTTTCCTGCTCCTTCGTCTCCTTTACGGCCCCGAACATTTTCGGTTTAATGCTGCGATCAATGAGTGGGGCGAAACAGTTCATGAGGAGAATCGCAAACATTACTCCTTCCGGGAACCCGCCCTTTAATCTGATCAGCATGGTAATGGCACCACAGCCGATTCCGAATATAATCTGCCCCTTGCGCACCGTTGGACAGGTCACATAATCAGTAGCCATAAAAAAAGCGCCTAGTATCAAACCACCGCTGAGTATATGAATAAGAGGATCTCCTGAAAATAATCCCTGGTCACCGCCAAAAGCCCATGCAAGCACACCTACGGTGGCAATGTAGGAAAGCGGAATGTGCCATGTGATATATCTTTTCATAAAAAGGATAGCAGCCCCAACCAACAGGGCAATCGCTGAAGTTTCCCCTAAAGATCCTGCTATATTTCCGTAGAGCAAACCTTTGTAAAGCTCCGCCTTGCTCCCGAACACTTCAATCAGTTGGGTCAGTCCCTCTTCTTTAAGAATACCAAGAGGCGTTGCTGTTGTCTTTGCATCCATTGCAATGAATTTGGCCGTTGGCTCAGACCATATGGTCATTAGCTTTGGAAATGAAATCAATAAAAAAGCCCTGCCGATGAGAGCCGGATTAAAAACATTATATCCGAGGCCGCCGAAGAGAAGTTTTGTGATCACCATGGCAACCAGCGAACCGATTAAAGGGATATAAAAAGGAACACTGGGCGGGAGGTTCATTGCCAGAAGAAGTCCTGTTAAAAATGCACTTCCGTCTCCTACTGTTGTCTTTCTGTCAAGGAACTTCCAATATAAATGTTCGAACAGCACACACGATACAATGCATAGTCCCGTTACATATGCCGCTCTGGGACCGAAGTAGTAAATTGACATGATAACAGCCGGAAGGAGGCTGAGGTTAACAGTCCACATAATACGCTCGACCGTTTCCTTGCCCCTGACATGGGGACTGACTGATACGATTAACTCGTGACTTTTTGCTTGTGTTGCCATGTAGTCCTCTTTAAAAATAAATTATTAAAAGTAA
>CALZHP010000115.1 GCA_945787325.1 uncultured Desulfobulbaceae bacterium | reverse complement strand
GTCGATCCCGGACTTTTCAAGCCTTGATACTGCTTCAAGCTCTCCGGCATCCAGCCAGACACCCTCACATCCCGAGCACTTGTCAATCTGAACCCCTTTATATTCAATCGTTATAAGCTCCATACCGCATTTAGGACACCTCATATGGTGAAGTTCCTGAAGCCTTTTCTTCTCTTCCTTCTCCAGATTTTTGTTCTTTGCCTCTTCAATTTGCTTCAGCCTCTCATACTCTTTCCGTGCTACATACGCCTCTTCGCTTTCGCTTGGTTTTCCCGGCATATCTGCCTCCTCTCATTTATGAATGTTTGGTTGACTGTCCCTTAAAGGGTACCCAGAAGTAGATAGATCCCATTCTTTGATTGCTCTGTTCTCACGATAAAACCTGATGAGTTTACAACCCCGATAGAAGTTAATGAATAAAGTAATAACAGCGGTCATCATTTCCTTTCCGCAACAGGAACTAACAGTTTAAAATTTATGTCTTTCATCCTGTACTCTTTTTCCATGGGCTTTTTTAATCAGATAGTATCCCATTGCAAGAGCGAACAAAACTGCTGCCAGACCCAAAAGGAAATCGGATGAAAGCAGTGTCATATCCAGGGTAATAACTTTTCGTGCTACCGCGATGAGGGCAATGGTAAAAATGACTTCTACATGAATCTGGTCTTCAGTTATGTAAGCGCGTAATGATTCAAGAAGCTCCAATCCGATCAATATCATGAGAAAAAAACCGAATACGATGAAAAGCTGATCTATGTTGAGGAGCAGGAAAGGCGGTTTTATCATCTCTTCGATAATTTTCCATCCAAGCCGTATTGTAGAAAGAGCAACTACAAACACCATCAAGGCAAGGAGAACGTAAATTATGACCCGTTCAAAATTTTTCAGTTTGTCCAGAATTATATATTTCATTTTTATTGCATACTTTAAATGTCACGAACGACACAGACATACTCACTGCCGGCACCCGCTAACCGTATTTGATGTAAGATACATTAAATTAGATAATATAGCGGCGTATGATGTCACGTGAAAATATAAGAGCAACGTCTGTAGATTACAGGCATAGTTCAAATATGAGTTATATCGTCGTCTTCCTCTTTTTTCTCCAGCAGCATTTTATCGATATACCCTTTCGCAGCATCTCTGCCGCCCAGTCCGAAAGCGATCGCTAATGCAAGCACCACCCCTCCAAACACAACAGCAAATGCAATAAGCACTGTATCTTCGCCAATGCCGAGCAGCTCCAGCGCCATGGTTGTTGCCATGATGAACACGGTGAATTTTACAAATTTACCGATGAGCCCTGAGATGGCAATGCCTGCATTGACTGCGGCAATAAGAGCCGCTCTTCCCAGAAAATTTCCGAGCAGATACCCGGCTCCCAGGATAATAGCAGCAGCAATAACGTTCGGCACATAGAACCAGAACTCCTGAAGGAGATTTTCTACAGCAGGTATTTTAAGGGCATCAAGACCCATTATCACAAAGGATATCAATACAATCCAATATACGGCATTTCCCACCAGCCATGAAACAGGTTCCCTGATGCCGCTTTTCTGGAGTATTTGTGTCAGGCCAACTTTCTCCGAGATCCTGTCCATGTTCAGCAATCTGGATAATCGACAGATCATTTTCCTCAGGAGCGTTGCGATGAGAAGACCAATAAGTATTAAAATTGCACCTATGAAGAGATTTGGCAGAAATCCTGCAATCTTTGTTACAAACTTTTTTAGCGGTCCTAAGAATACATTATCCATAATTCCCCCTTAATCCCATCCTTTAATGAGATATGGTTTTGTTTTCTCAAAAGCAAGGCATAGCGCCTCAAGTCTCTCCTCCACCTCATGGGCGTTGCTCTCTGCCATGTCCTGCACAAGGGAGGCTACTTTTCCAAGATAGAGCGGGGTTAACGTCTTGAGGATATGGTCAACGCTCATTACTTTTCTGTGGCATGCCAATGCATAATCATAAATCACGTGGGCCCATAGCTCATCACCGAATACAAAGGGATCACTTAATCCTGCTTCCACGAGCTGCCTCATACATTCAGTACTCAATATGTCACTGAGCAGATCACTGAGTTCAGAAATGCCGAGACTGAACATATTGGTCATCCGCTCAACATTAACAAGTATCGGTTCCAGACCGACTGAAAATTCAAACCCGAACAGAGGAACAGGGGTCGTTGTCTTCACCTCTTTCCAGATATGGTGGTACTCCTCCATTAACATAAATAAAGAGCTGACAACCTGCGTAAGCATTGCAGACAGGTCTGCAGACGGGTCTTTTGCTGCATGTATCTTTGCACCCAGGAATGACTGGCACACCTTAAAATCATTTGCAACTGCAGTGGTTGTCATCCAGATATCTATACCGAACCGCGCCACATCGGACCCCCAGACATCTTTTGTCAGGTAGAACTCGGCCAGCTTCCCTGAAAAACCGAAGTCCCCGCCAATGGGCTGCCTGATATGTTTTCCGTAAAGCGCTCTTGTAACCGGATAAACAATACTGTTTGTGATTGTACCGTCATACTTGTGTCTGAGATAGTAAGGATTGACAAAGTCAAA
The DNA here is from genome assembly GCA_945787325.1 of uncultured Desulfobulbaceae bacterium. GTDB lineage: Bacteria > Desulfobacterota > Desulfobulbia > Desulfobulbales > BM004 > CALZHP01. The sequence continues at coordinate 1,521 of CALZHP010000115.1, read as the reverse complement.
CCCCCGGTTCAGCACAGGCCGTATGAGGAGGTCGATCCATTCCGGCGTAATGCTTCTCAGGTCTGAATCAACCACTGCGCAGGCTTTTACCTTGAGTTCTTTCGCCACCTGGAAGATAGTCCTGAAAGCACTGCCCTTGCCGGGAATTCCGTGATAGGGAGTGACAATCTTTGAAAGCAGGTTCTGCCGCTGATCTATGAGGAGAGGCTGAAAATCATCTATCGCGGTTTTCTCCACGATCTCAAGAGTGCCGTCTGTAGAGCCGCCGTCCGAATTGATAAGGATGGCATTGTGGTCAGGAAAATATTTTGCAAAGCCGGCCTGCACCGCCCTGACTACATGTCCGATGGTGTCAGCATTGTTAAAGCTCGGGATGCCGACCAGGATATCGGCCTCGCCTATTTCCCTGAGTTTTTCGCTGACTTCGTCTCTTAATATTACGCCTTCTATGTCACACCTCCTGAAAGGTGAAGAAGATTACATGTACTTCATGCTCTTTGTCAAGAAAAAAATGAAAATTATATTAAAATTATATTATTAATTTAAAAGTTGATCAACTTATTTTTACACATCTCATTTTTCCGCTGCTTCTTATTTATTTCAATACATATTCATGCGTGGCAATGTAAATTTTTCAAGAATTAAAAAAAAGAGTAAAAAAAAAGAGTAAAAAAAAACTTGCTGGATCGACATTTTTATGGTAAATAAAAATTAGGCTTAAAAAGCGATTTCTTATCAATTACTTGAGTCAACTATGTGCCATAAAGATACATGGTTAAAACCGAGGAAGACTTCTCACCAATGAGAATCAATAGGAGGTTACAATGAGAATCACCAGGAGGTTACAATTCAAAAGAGTTATATTGTTATGTTTCTGGTTCTGTCTGTTAACGACTTATCAGGCCCATGGAGACGATATCGAAGTAGCTTTTAGTAACGAAGTTGCCGAATTGACCTACGCACGGGACGCAGCCCTGTTTGGCTTAAAACAACAGAAACTTGCCGCTGGCCTGCTAATGACCGAAGACAACAGCATAGTTGTCCAGGCAACACTTTTCAATGAAGTGCTCAGGGGTAAGTCACCGGTCGAGATCGATATTGGTGCACGGTTTTACCTGGCTGGACTCACTGAACCTGACGACGACATTATGGCGCTGGCATTTGGCGCCAGGGGTCGCTTTAAGCTTCCACTTGATCAGTTTCCAGTGATTAATCGCTTTGCTTTGTATGTCTCCTCGAGCATCTTCTTTGCGCCGGAGATCACGACTTCAGGGACTGATATCAACATCACTGATATCGATTATGTGCGTGGTGAAATTGAGCTGACTCCTACCATCAATGGATTTGTGGGTGTGCGTAAGCTCGATATTGACAGAGATCCGGGAAAGGGCGAGATCGTAAACGAGCTCTATGTTGGAGCACGTTTCAAGTTTTAACTATCCGCCATGAACAGGGCCGGGCCATCCACACAAGAATGAGTCTGGCAACATCCCTTTGGTGATTCGCAGTACTCGTATAGCA
>CALZHP010000114.1 GCA_945787325.1 uncultured Desulfobulbaceae bacterium | reverse complement strand
GGCGCCGTATTTTGATCGTCCCTGTCTGCGATCAGATACGCCAAGTGTGTCGAGGGCACCTCTAACAATATGATATCTGACACCTGGAAGGTCCTTTACCCTGCCGCCTCTAATGAGGACAATGGAGTGTTCCTGCAGGTTATGACCAACACCCGGAATATATGCGGTAACTTCCATCTTGTTCGTCAGCCTGATTCTTGCCACTTTTCTAAGAGCTGAGTTCGGCTTTTTTGGAGTTGTCGTGTACACTCTCGTACAGACTCCTCTCTTCTGAGGGCACTTCGCTAACGCCTTACTCTTTGACGGTGTGCTGGGCTGCTTTCTGCCCTTCCTTACTAATTGTGCTATTGTTGGCAACTTGCCTCCGTTAAAACCTCAATATATATAGCTAATAATGATTTTTTCCTTCGACGGGAAAACCTAAAGAGTTTATCAGGGTGAGATATTTTTGTCAATAGCAAATATATTCACTGTAAACAGGATAATCAGAATAGTCCAGACCAGCTCTACAATTACTGTTATTAACTGCTCCGAGAGCACCTTCATTATGAATTTTAAGCTCAAAGTCCACTGCTTTAGGGGTCAGTCTTCTGCTGTTGAGGGACCGGCTCCGATCTATAGAATCCATTTGCTAAATACTTAAATTTAAGACCTGGTACCAATCCTGCCGCACACCCATTTTGTTATGTGTAAACAATCAGTTAAGCTATTTATATTTTATGAACGATGCATTTATCTGTTTTTCAGCATCGCTACCGCTCTCATCATTGGTAAAACGTTCGTGCCCAAGCCCTGTTATCAATACAGCATCTGCCCCTTTACGCTTAGCTTCCTCGATCAGCTTTTCTTGAATCTTATCAGTGGAAGCCCCAAATTCACCCATTCCAAGTGCATGTCCAATAACTGTATAGTCCTTCTCTATATCTTTCTCAGAAAAATACATGTCAACACTGGTTGTTGGATCGAATGATTTTCCCACATAATCTACACTTGCACACCCAATGGCTAAAAGTGTTGCAAGTATACATACACTGCTCAATATAAAATTACTTTTGAACATAACATTACTCCTTTGTTTGAAGTCTCCGGGGTCGTGTCCCCTTATAAAATATGTTCATTATAGAAAATTGAAAGTTAAATTAAAAGGAAATTCTTTAATGCTATTTAAGGTGTAGCCCTGACATCACGGATTCGACGGACGTCGGTAGACGGAAAATCAATGGGGTCCCGGTTGAGTGGACTGACTTGTTCGCTTTTCATTTCAGATATTTTTGGATCAGATAAGCGATGGCCTGATCACACTTTTCAAAACCTTCTTTTGCTCCATAATTACTCATGGCAATAGCTCCGAAATTTCTTTCGGGCGCAAGCCAGATTACTGTATAAAACATGGTATTTGATCCTGCATGGGTTAATGCTTTTCCGTTCGCCCAGCTCCTGTCCGTTACCATCCATCCCATTGCATAGTCTTTATGGATTGTTGGCTTATATAAAACAGATCTTTGTTTCCTGGATAATATTTCTCCCCCTACTGTCCCCAGATGGAACTGAGCATACCTGGCAAGATCCAGCACAGAACCATGAACGGCACCTGCCGGTGCCATGGCAGCAGGATTGTCGCCTCCCGGTTCAGGATCAATGGGGGTGACCCTGAACCACTTTTTAATGTGCCCATAAGGCTGAGTTACCTTTCCGTTTTCAGCAGGTGCCCGAAAGCCTGCGGAGGACATACCGAGAGGCTTGAATAGCTTTTCTTTCAGCAAGTTCTCATACGATTCACCGGTGACCTTTTCCAGCATAGCGCCGGCAATCGAGTAACCCGCATTGGAATATTCGTATTTGGTGCCGGGAGGATACGTTGGTGGATTTGAGATGATACCTTTTAACAGCTGAAGACGCTGATCTGTTAACGTGCCTTTGGCTTTCCATAATTCTGACCAGAGGATTGAATCTATGTCTTCCGGAGCCCCACCGGTATTCGTGAGTAGTTGACGTAAACTGACTTTCCGGTAATCAGGGTGAATCCTGAAACCTTCAAAGACTTGCCCGATTGTCGTATCCCAGGTAATCTTCCCTTCTCCAATCAGGATAGCTGCCAAAGCAGCTGTCATTGATTTGGTGCAAGATCCAATGTGATACTTATCCGTCCGGCGGACCTTCTCAGGAGATCCTTTTTTCCGGATACCCGCGGCTCCAGCAGCAACAATTTTGCCATCAACAACGGCGGCAACAGACAATGATGGTACCGGGGAATTCTCCAGGAGCTTTTCAATATCCGGGGAAATGTCTGCGATCTCACCAGCATGAACCTGGGAACATATACAGAGTAAGAAGCATACGCAGATATATAGTTTTGCCATTTTATTAAAGGAACATACAGTTGTGTGTCTCTGGGTCAGGGCTCTACATGAGAAAATTTTTTTTCTATTTTGCTGATTTCTCTCCTTAATGTTCTGCTTTTTTTCAGTTCCTTCCTGAATCGCTCATAGATCTTAGATATTGTAGTAGGATGAATTCTCCCAAATACTTTACCTATCTCTTTATTTGTTGCCCCCGTATTTTCCTTTATTAGATAAATCGCTATCTTCCTGACTATAGTATCTTTCTTTTTAAGAAGTTCGTCTTTGCTAGTATTATAAAACCTTGAAACGATGTCAAGGATTTCTTCTACAGTATTCTCTGACCGTAAAGCTCTGCTATGCGCAATTTGTTCTTTCTGCAAGAAATCATCTTTTTTTCTGCTTAATGTTTCCTTAATGAAACCGTTACAACCAATAATAATGCCTCCATAAACATAACTTAGAGGGTTATCATATTCTTTATCAATTTCTGCCTCAACAAACCTTTGATATTCCTTCTTCGCATATCCATTTACATCAGATATCATCTCCAGAACCTGACTTTCATATAACATTTTGCTTTTCGTGTTTTTAATGTAAGTTTTATAACTGCTGTATAAATACTCTTCCGGTTTCTGCACCATTTTCGCTCTCACAGGATTCAGATGCACATACCTGCTTAACTCCAATAGATGGTTGTCTCTGTCTATTATTATTGCCTTATATCGTCCCTGAAACAAATGGCCGCTTCGTTTTCTTTTGACATTTATATAGGTTGTATACGATCCATTGATATAATGCATTGCTTTGCTTAGATTGGCTTCAGGAGTCACAATAACCAGATGATCGTGATTGCTCATGAGAACATAACAAATAATCTTTATGCCAAATTTCTTTTGCGCTTCCGATATATAGTGAAAGAATCTCTTATAATCGGTCTTTGAAAAATATATATTTTTACGCTCGTTTCCCCTTGCTGTAACATGATACAGCGCACCTTCGTATTCTATTCTCAGTGATCTTGCCATGTCTCCTTGCTAATTAGGCGGATGATGAGATAGATTAGCGTCTTACGAAATTTGCTGTCAATTTTTCAGTCAATTTTCTCATGTCGAGCCCCGACCCCTTTGCCTTTTTATGGACACGGCATGGAACCGAAGATTTTCTGGTCCGCTTAGAGCGGAAAGGGTCAAGCTTAAATAGATGCAGTTAGCATGACCTTAATCCTGATGGGTGACTGGTGCAGTGGAGACTGACACCGAAACTTAATGAAAGTACGGCAATGGTGAAGACATTCGGCAATTAATAAAAAGGCGTGAAAAGTTCCTTTTCACGTATAGGGGTGCTTTTTTGCTTGACAACGATCCTTTAAATGGGTGACACCACCCATATTCTTAAATGAAGGGTTAGGTTCTGATAACTTCATATACTCCCGGATAATGAGGAAATTCCTTCATGTAAGGTTTTACAAGATTTTTAAATTCCACGCTATTCATCACTTTTTCAAAGTGATCGACTGATTCCCACTCCGCAACGTTTATATAATGAAAACGAGCCCAAGGGACGATCGCTTTGTGTAGACGAGTTGATACATAACCTGGTTGCTGTCTCATAAAATCCGCTGCTTTTTCCCAAAAAGCCAAAGCTTCTTCCTCTTTTCCCTCTGGAACTTCAAATGGATTAATTAGTATTACTGCCATTGTACGACCTCCTTTCAATTTTTCAAAACCTAACGTCGCGCTAAGTGATGCGAGATAATTAGTG
>CALZHP010000113.1 GCA_945787325.1 uncultured Desulfobulbaceae bacterium | reverse complement strand
TGTAACCGGCACTTCAATTTCAGGCCGAATAAGTTTAGGCGAGGAAGTGCTGATTTACCCCCAAAAAACTACTGCCAGGATCAGAGGAATACAAGTCCATACCAAAGATGTTCAAGAAGTAGAAGCCGGCCATAGAACTGCCATTAACCTGCAGGGTTTGGAAAAAGAAACAATAAGGCGGGGAGATGTTGTAGCCACTCCTGGCTGTCTGCTGCCGTCATTTATTCTCGATGGTGACTTCCTTTACCTTGCCTCAAACAAAAAACCTTTAAAAAATCGCACAAGAGTACGTGTCCATCTAGGTACTTCGGAAATTATCGGCAGAATTATTCTAGTTGAAAACAATGAGATTCAGCCAGGCGTCCAGGGAAATGTCCAATTAATACTGGAAGAAGCCATCGGCGTTTGGCCAGGTGATCGATATGTGATTAGAAGTTACTCTCCCGTAACTACCATCGGCGGGGGTATTATATTAAACAGTTCTGCACCTAAAAGAAGACGAGCCTTGCAAACACACCGAGACTTGAATCATGGAATATTCCAGATATACCATGCCGCAAATCTTGAGGAGTTGATGCGACTGCACCTGCGGGAAAGTGAGTATCATGGTCTAACATTTGAAGAGCTCGCAGTAAAAACAGGTATCTTTGGAACTCGTCTCAAAAAAGCACTGAACAATCCCCTTTCTGGACGTAAAATTCTGGTAATCGAATCAGAAAAGCAGCGCATGATCGATTTAAGCATATATGAAAATATTATGACCCAAGTGCTTGATATTATAACCACATTCCATAAAAAGAACCCTTTAAAGATCGGTATATCTAAAGAAGAACTGCGCACGCGTCTGCTCCATGGGCTGGACCAACGACTCTTCCAGTTCGTCTTGAATGACCTGATAAAAAACAAAAAAGTTATCCAGGACCAAGCAGTTATCAGACTAATGGACCATAAGGTCGCCTTAAAAGATGAAGAAAACATTCTACGGGGTGAGTTAGAATCGTATTATTTAAAGGCAGGCCTTGCCCCGCCGACCATTAAAGAAGTTCTGGCTAATTTTGCCCGTTTCCCTGAACATCTCATTCGCGAGGTTCTAGGGGTGATGATTCAGGAAGAAGTTCTTGTCAAAATCAATGAAGGTCTCTACTTCCCAGCCAGACCTTTGGCTGAGCTTGAAATAAAACTTGTAGATTACCTCAGAAAAGAAGGTGACATTGATGCACCGGGTTTTAAAAACATGACAGGATTAACAAGGAAATTTACCATACCGTTACTTGAATACTTTGACAAAATCAAAATGACCATTCGGGTCGGGGATAAAAGAATTCTTCGAGAAAAACGATAAAACTCGGACGTGAATGTTGGTTGCGGTAAAAACAAGTGTGAACAAACCTCAACGGCTTACAATTAAGGAATAACAGAATCAGCACGGTAATCGGCAATACAGGCGGTCTTAAAACAGCTCAACGTAAAAAGCTTGAAAAACTTGCCCGCAGAAAAGTCCCACCAGACCAAATCATCACCCCGGAAATGGCCAGGGTACTCTGTGATTTATCCCACCAAACCGGCAGGCAGATTGGCATTCTTATTGAGCGATCAGGGTCGATACCTTATGTAATTGTCGGAGATCATAAAGAGATAGTAATTCCCGCATTATCAGGGATCAGGTCCTCCGGTGGACGCCTCAGAGGAGTGCGATGCGTTCACACCCATCTTAAGGAAGAAGACATCAGTGAAGATGATCTCATGGATCTTCTTTTCCTGCGGCTTGACTTGATGGCAGTAATCAAAATGCTCCCCAATGGACTGCCGGAACGTATTTATGGCGTCCATCTTATTCCCTCCCCTGTAAATGGTAAACACTGGCAGTTGCTGCCACCTCAGGTCCCAACCAGGCAGGATCAACATTTTTCAACCTTAATTACCGCTTTGGAAGAGGAATTCAGTCGTTTTCGACCGGTTAAAAAAGTAGATCAGTACCGGGATCGAGCCATGCTGATAAGCGTTACAACCGCATCCAAAATCAAAGACCGGCAAGCTGTCAGAGAATCGTTGGATGAATTGGTGGAACTTGCAAAATCAGCCGATGTCATTGTGCTCGATTGTATCATTCAGTATCGGAAAAAAATTAATTACAAATGGCTTATTGGTAAGGGCAAGCTGGCTGAAATTATGCTGGCGGCCCTCAGGTTAAATGCCAATCTCCTCATTTTTGACATGGAACTTAACCCATCCCAGATCCGCTCTATAACCGATCACACAGACCTTCGTGTAATCGACCGCACTCAGCTTATTCTAGACATTTTTGCCAGGAGGGCACTGAGTAGGGAAGGGAAACTCCAAGTTGAAATGGCACAACTTAAATATATGATGCCTCGACTTTCCACCCGCGATGATGCCCTTTCCCGTCTAACAGGCGGTATTGGAGCCCGAGGACCTGGTGAGACACGATTGGAGGTTGATCGGAGAAGAATTAATGATCGATTAACAAAGCTTACAAAAAATCTCAAAACAATCAGCAGAGAAAGACAGCAAAGACGAACACGAAGACGGAAACGTGATGTACCGGTCATTTCATTAGTCGGATATACAAATGCCGGCAAATCGACTCTGCTCAATACTCTCACAAACAGTAAGATCACTGCCGAAAACAAACTTTTTGCGACTCTGGATCCGACAAGCAGAAGACTAAGATTCCCAAAAGATACTGAAGTTATACTGACCGATACGGTTGGTTTTATTCGCAACCTGCCCGCAGAACTATTGCAGGCATTTAAAGCAACACTGGAGGAACTGCACGAAGCAGATCTCCTGGTTCATATAATTGATATCAGCAACCCCAGATTCAAAGATCAAATCCAGGTCGTCGAACATCTTCTCGTGGAATTAGACTTACAGACTATTCCATGTGTGAGGGTTTTTAATAAAATAGACCTTGCTGACCAAAACCTACTGGTATCGTTAAAAAAAGAATATCAAACCATAGCAATCAGTGCTTTGGACTCTGCCACGTTGACGCCTTTTATTGATAAAGCTCAAAACATGATCAATGGCCTGAAAGTTCTTGATTCTGAGAGATAATTTACCCGCTTTTTGACTTTCTAATCGGAATCAAAGGAATTCTATTGAACACTTGATGTGCAAACCACGTTAAAAACAGTTCGCCACTACTATCATAAGCTTGAAAGGATAATTTGTCTCAATTATCGATCCTCCCATTGAATGGAATCAGCAGGACAATACTTAATTGCCTCCTCTACCTCCTTTTCCGGATAACTATCAAGTTCAGCTACCTCTATTAAACCGGTCACCCAATTTCTTTGAAAGACGGAAGGACTGACCTCCAGGCATCCTTCACAGTCTGTACATGTACCTAAATCAATAACCGGGATTCTTATTGCTATCTCAACCATATATAATTTCCTTCTAAAAAATGTACCATGGAACATACTTCTGATGTTTTATAATTCCTCTGGGGTAAACGATACCACTTCATCTATGTTTGAAGCGCCTTCAAAAATCATCACCAGCCGATCCACCCCCAGGGCAATCCCTCCCGCTTCCGGCATACGGCCCAAATCAGATAAAAACTTTTCCGGCATGGAACCGCACTTTCTGTTAATTGATTTCATGAATTCCAAATCTTTCTCAAATCTCCGCCGTTGCTCCCTTACGTCTGTCAACTCTGAAAACCCATTGGCTATTTCTACACCGCCAATATACAATTCAAAACGCTCTGCCACTGTTGGCTCTTTGTCTTTAAAGCGTGCAAGAGAACCTAGGGAGGCAGGATAGTCACATAGAAATATCGGCCCTTCTAATCCAAGATGCGGCTCAACATGCATACTGTATATTTCATCGAACATGTCGTTTCCCATCGTCTCTTCCAACGATATCGGACTATATTGCTGAAAAGCCTCCACAACTGTAATTTTCTCCCAAGGCTGCTGCAATAAAATGGATTGTTCACCGACTTCCAGTCTAGAACATAATCCAAGGGTATTCTGCAAAAATAGGATTAAATCCTGACACTCAGACATAATATCCATATAATTACAGTCAATCCTGTACCACTCTAACATTGTAAATTCTGGTAGATGCTGGGCACCCCGTTCATTTTTCCGAAAGCATTTGCAAATCTGAAAAATTTTATTGCAGCCTGATGCCAGAAGTCTTTTCATACAGATTTCGGGAGAAGTCTGCAAAAACCAGTTA
>CALZHP010000112.1 GCA_945787325.1 uncultured Desulfobulbaceae bacterium | reverse complement strand
CCAAATGAAAAAATTAGTTATTTATTCTTATTGCTTTGGTTTGGTATTGGTAAGCGCTTATTTATCCACCTGCTCCGGCAACCGCGAGCAGTTTGTTCCGGTTGAGATTCCACGGCAGCAGTACCTCCAGGTCTTCAAGGGTTTCAGCCTCTGGAAGCTTCTCGAAAATATATCGAAAATAACTATATGGCTCCAGACCATTGGCCTTGGCACTTTCGACCAGGCTGTACAGCACGGCACTTGCCGCAGCGCCCTCGGGCGTCCCTGAGAACAACCAGTTCTTGCGCCCCACGACGAAAGGCCTAATACAATTTTCCGCAGCATTGTTATCCATGGGAAGACGGCCATCCTGCAGATACACCACAAGACGGACCCACTGTTTTAACGTATATGATATGGCCTTGCCGAGAAGCCCTTTCGGTGGTGTCTGGGTTGATCTCTTGAGCAGCCACTGCCTGAACTCATCAAGGATGGGCTTAGATTTCTGTTGACGCTCCTGAGAGATTTCTTCCGGCGACAGGTTTTTCTTTTTCGTTTCTTTTTCTATCCGGTAAAGTCTTCTAATATAATTGAGGGCAACATCAGCGCTCCCGGTTTTTTTCCGGTTTTTGCCTTGCGCTTTGACAACATCCTTGAACTTACGCCGAGCATGAGCCCAACAACCCATATGCTCAATATTCTGCTCGCCGTCCAAAAAATCATAACCACTATAGCCGTCTGTCTGCACATATCCCTTGTAACCACGCAGGAAGGTGGCAGCAACATCGCCGGCACGCGTTGGATGATACTGATAAATCAAAGCAGGTTTTTTCGGATCTCCTCTTCGGAAAATCCACATATATGACTTGGTAGTCGGATCCCGGCCGGGTTCGGCAAGAACTTGCACTGTTGTTTCATCAATATTAATTAGACACCCCGACAAAATTTCATCCTGGAGTAAATTGACCAGCGGCATGCAAGCCTCGGCCGCCTTCATGGCCCAACTACACATAGAAGTACGCGATATTTCAATGCCGAGCCGCTCAAACTGTTTCTCCTGGCGATAGAAGGGCAAAGCATCGATAAATTTACCGGTCAGCACATGCGCCAGAAGGCTTGGGGTAACGATAGATTTGGGAATAATCTGCGGCGGTACTGGAGCAATCCTGACCGTGGGGCCATCATCCTCAAGACCCTCGCATTGTCGACAGGCATATTTAGGACGGATATTGCGGATAACCTGTATCTTGGCGGGTACTATATCGAGCTGTTCGGACATTTCCTCGCCGATGCGACTTAGTTTGCTACCACAACCGCAGACCTTCTCATCATCAGCAAGATCATGCACAACCTCAACCCTGGGAAGGTCTTCCGGCAGAGCTCTTCTGCCTCGCTTCTTTCGGGTATGGGCCGACACTTCGATCTCTTTCTCAGAAGCAGAATCCTCGGAAAGATCCGGTTCCGGCATATCGAAAAGCGGTAGGGGTTGGGCGAACGCGTCGGCAGATCCTTTTTCACTCTTGCGGCCAAACAGTTGGGCGCGAAGGATGTGGATTTGCTCCAGCAGAAGGTCGGTTTCCTGGTCGTAACGCTTTTGAAGATCGGTAAAATCCTCTCCAAGCCTAACAAGCATTTGCTTGAGGGATTCGGTGTCATCAGGCAATGTGGAGGCGTTAAAATTCATACACGCATACTAACATAACTATTTGATATAGCAATAGTTATTATTGTTTGGCGCAGATTTTTTTCTGCTCATATAACAGTCGAATAACTCAGGCGTTGATGGGCGCATTTCTGGTCAAGAGACAGGCCGTCAATAAGCCAGTTCAGCTCCCTGCCGTCGATACCAAGAACATCCTCTGCTGAGTCGGGCCATCGAAACCGGTCTTTCTCCAGTCGTTTCTGCCAAAGACAGAAACCGTTTCGGTCCCAGTAAAGAATTTTGACAATATCACGCTTGCGGTTACAGAAAGCAAACAAATGGCCGGAAAGGGGATTAAGCTCAAGCTGTTCTTCGACAAGAATCGAGAGGCCGTTGATTGACTTTCGCATGTCTGTGACCCCCACTGCCAGCAATACCTTTATATCCGGGGTGGCGGGAAACATCGTCAACCCTTCAACGTCGAGATGATCCGGGAGAGCGTCGCGGGAGTAAATCCGTCATGAACTTCGATTTTCAACCTGGCACCGAGGTCAATCTTCAGAGCGGCAGTGTGATTATGGCATGATACTTCATGATTAATTCTTACTGCAGGTACAGATACAAAATGAGTTGCTGCCTTACGTTGCCGATCTGTTTTCTTTTTCCAATAGGTGAGTGCATGGTATGAAAGATTATGACGCCGGCAATATTCTGCTCTCGTAAGTCCGCTCTTTCGCAAGGCCTTCAGATGGGCCTGCCAGATCCTACTATTTGTCGGTTGGATAATTGATGACTTGTCTAGCATGGTGAGCCTCCTCTTTTTTGAGTTTGCTCAACTATGCCATATCAGATAATGTCGTGGTAGATGGGGTTCAATAGGCGCTTACAGAATAAATATTTAAAAAAACCTTGACATATTGTTTAGCTGCTATACTATATGGGCATGGATAGAGAAAAAACTTGTGAAGAGATTGAAGAGCTCTTTATTCGCCTGGTGAATAAATATAAAGCGCTGGAAAAGATTCCTGTAGACTATGGAGTTGGGAAAGACCTTTATCACACAGAAAGACACCTGTTAGAACAGATTGGTGATTACCCTGAGAAGAACATTACTGAGATTGCCCAGTTCCAGGGGGTTACCAAAGGTGCTATTTCACAGACTGTTAAAAAACTTGAGGATAAAGGGCTCGTGACCCGCTACAAGGGAGCGAGGAACGATAAGGAAGTTTTTCTTGAGCTTTCAGGATTAGGCAAGACCATTTATAAGAAACATAAGGAGGCTAGCAAAGAGTCACTCATCCCACTTCTTGAAGAGCTCAAGAAGTATTCTGATGACAAGGTTTATTTTTTAGTAGAAATGTTCAAGTGGATGAGTAAATTTTTAGATGAGAGCAAAGTAAAGATGCAAGAACACGCAAAAGGGAAACACTGTTAGATTTTTTTTAATCTAATGGTTTAGCTGCTAAACAAAACAGAGGTGCATAATGACAACCAAAAGTATGACCAATTATCATTCCACTCAAGGCAAGAATCGCACAAAAGGCCACGCAATCACGGGCATAACAATAGCAGTTATCGGTTTTTTCTGGTTTGCCAAGAAAATTGGCTGGATTCCCGTTGCAGCAGGAGGTTCGGTTCTATTTTGGCCGTCAGTGACCATTGCAGCAGGAATTGCTATCTTGCTATCAAGCAGGCGCCATCAAAAAAGTGATGGCATAAACAATTAATTTGAGGAGGTACTGTTATGAATAAGAACACATTTAAAACAATCTCAATTTTTCTTGTATCAGTTTTTTTTCTGACACTCACAGCCTGTACTCATCATGGTGAACGTCGCCATTCAGACCACGGAAGTAGTAATAAAATAACCGGCTATATTGCCGGCAAACTTGACCTGGATTCCAGGCAGGAAACCCAGCTCAGTGAGGTATTGAGTAACCTTGATGAAAAAAGAAAGGAGTTGGCCAAGCAAGATGAATTAAGGAAGATCTTTGTAAACCAGCTCAAAAACAAATACCTGGACGAAGAATATCTGCGCCGTGAAACCACAGAGTTCATCCGTGAGCTGGAAAGTGCGTCTGATCAATTCATCACCGACCTTGGCAATTTTCATGCTTCATTGAATGAAGAGCAGCGGGGGAAAATTGCTGGTCTGATCGAAAGTCAGAGGCATCGCAGGCATAATTAATCAACAATAGAGAATCAACAACAAAAGGTGAAGGGTTTTCACAATGACTGAATATCCTGCACCTTTTTAGACAAGGAGATAAGTCATGAACAAATTACTTTCATACCGACCACCGAGAATCGCTTTAGCTTTGTTGGCAGTATCAATTATGGTTTGGTATTTTTCGCCTGCTGAGACACTTATTTTTATGCCCTATAAGTTAATTGCTGGCATCTGCATTATTATAGGATTTGCGGGACTGATCTTAGCATGGCTGCAGTTCAAGAAGTCTAAAGCAGCTGTAAGCCCTACAGCAAAAACATCACGAATTATAATGAACGGACTGTATCGTTACACCCGCAATCCGATGTACCTGGGGATGTTTTTCATTCTGTTGGGGGCATCGTTTTTTATGGGCACAATATCCTCGATGTCAGCTCCTGTAGTATTT
>CALZHP010000111.1 GCA_945787325.1 uncultured Desulfobulbaceae bacterium | reverse complement strand
ACAGTTGCCTCAACCATCAATTGATATCAGCTATCTTTTAATATGGGTTGATAACGCAGGCCTTCTCACTACCTTCAAAACTTGCATCAACAATCGTCCGTGTCTTAGGGTCAATTTCAAAAATATAAAAGCATGAACCTCTATTATACTCGTATTTATTTTCTATATTGCCATTTGGTAGCATCTTGGAACCGATTAAATCCTCTTCATGAGGCCATAAATAGCTTGGCGTATTATCAACATTTCGACCTATTGCGTTATTTATAGACTTCTTAAAGTTTTCATGAGGACTGATCCTCGCACAACTAATGAGTACGACGAAGATGATTAAAAAGATCGTGCTTCTGGTCAGTAGTCTATATCGCATGTGTTCATTTTCTTTCAATTATTCATCAACCCAATTCAAGATAACTACCATCCATTACTGAACACTACACGCAATCACTTCCTTGCCAAAACCTGAATTTCTGCGACCCAAAGATTTATTGTCGGATGTGTAGTGCGTATCTTTACCTGACAACCTGAAGAAATTTCAAATATTCTTATAAATTGCCACCGTCGAGGGGAAAGGGATGGTAAGTACACGGCTGATAAACTGTGAAACTGCCTAGCCCGTCAGCGATTCAATGATATTGCATTCTGTTTTATAAAAAAATAATATCAATCAACAGTGAATGAGACGCTTTTTTTTGCGTGAGTAAAAAATTTAAGAAACAGAATTGTCAGCCGTGGGTCTGCGGGCGGCCTGACCGGTGGCGAGCGTTTGCACCTCATCAATACGCAGCAGGATAAAATCTTCCATTTTTTCAGTGGAGATATAATAAAAATGCCGGATGACGGAACCGTCTTTCTGGTATGTGTCTTGATAAGCCGGACTTTTTTCTACGCCCGTACCTGTAGTTATGGTCATCTCCAAGGCCTTCCGTAGAGCGCAAGTCTGGCAATGCATTGTCTGGCCGCAGCCGCTTGGTAGCCTGGCGTTAATGCATTCCATAGCATCACCGGGAAGATAGTTTTTGATGTCAGCTAATGGTCTGCCAAGAATTTTTTGGGCACGGGCATTTGCCGCCTGGATTCGCAGGTTGTTATCCATCAGCAGGATGGGAGAATCAAATTTATCAACTATTTCGCGGCTGGATTGGAGACGATCAGACCAGATCTGAGTCCAGCACTCTTTGCAGAGGGACTGCGAAATAACTCTTGCCCTTGATTGTTTCGAAGGAGTTATCAGTTCTTTTTTACACTTGGAGCAAACCTTTTTTAAACTGACATCCATGTTTATTTTACCATTTTCGTAATAAATTAATTGGATTTTGATTTTTGAAACATAAATGATACTCGATGGTAAATAATTAAACAAAATAAGTTGCCATTATCTTAATCGATAGGCAAACACTACACGTAACAAATTCCTTGCCAAAACCGATGATTTTGACGCCTTCGGGTTTTCTATTAGATGTATAAAGAGGTGGCCCCGTTTGTTTGAACAACCATATGCTGTTTTATAAGTGGATTGCGTCTTCATTGGTTATGCTGCCTCAATCTGTGGCAGAGAGTTGAAGTAAACCTGATCCGGTGTCTTCCCGTCAAGGCTCGAATGTGGTCTGCGGTTATTGTAAAAGTTGAAGTACTTATTCAGGCCAGTTTTTACTTCTGAAACAGAATCATAGGCCCTGAGGTAAATGTCTTCATACTTGACTGACCGCCACAGGCGTTCAATAAAAACATTGTCCCTCCAAGAGCCTTTACCATCCATGCTGATTTTAATCTCTTGCTCTTTCATGAAACCAGTAAATGCTTGAGAGGTAAATTGACCGCCCTGGTCAGTGTTCATGATTTCAGGTGTCCCATAATGCGAGATCGCTTCTTCAACAGCCTCCAGGCAGAAGTGAGTATCCATGGTGACTGATATTTGCCAGGATAGTGTCCGTCGTGTGAACCAATCCACCACGGCAACAAGATAGACAAAACCCCGGGCCATGGGAATGTATGTAATATCCATGGCCCAGACCTGATTGGGACGGTTAACTTTCAAGTTGCGCAACAAGTAAGGATATATCCTATGACCTGCTCCCGGCTTTGTGGTTCGGGGCTTACGGTATAGAGCTTCAATCCCCATGCGTTTCATCAAGGTCGCTACATGCTTACGACCAACCTTGATGCCTCCTAGTCGTAAAAAATCCCGGAGCATACGAGAGCCGGCAAAAGGATATTCAAGATGCAGCCTGTCTATCAGCCTCATCAACTCTTGGTCTTGCTCTGAAACAGGCCGAGGCAGGTAGTATACGCTGCCACGGCTTATCCCGACAGCTTTGGCTTGCTTGCTGATCGGTAACGGGTGGTTTCGGTCTATCATCGCTTTGCGCTCAGCAATCCCGCTTTGGTGAGTGCGCTTTCTAAAAAATCATTCTCCAGCGTTAATTCGCCTATTTTGGCATGCAAGGTTTTAACATCGACCGAAGGCTCTTTAGATTTCCCGCTTTGCTTAAAAACCGATGGCAACTGCTCAAGCAGCTGGTTCTTCCACTGAGTTATTTGGTTTGGATGAACATCAAATCTCTGCGACAGCTCTGTTATTGTCTGTTCTCCTTTAACTGCAGCGAGAGCAACTTTTGATTTAAATGCAGGTGAATGATTTCGTCTGGGTCTTCTACTCATGATAAGCTCCTTTTTTATGAGGCATTAATATGCCTGGTTTTAGAAGACTTATCCACTTATACTGCTGTTCAGATTATTGGGACCGGCTCTTACATCCACATAATCGATAGTTGTATTAGCATCATTTTTGATTTCGAGTTTCCATTCACCTGCAAGGTGTGGACGAAGGCTCAGAAGATTACTCTCAGTTCCGGTAAGGGTAAGCGTTCCAAAATTAGTAATTGTAGTTGTGCTATTCAGCTCAAACCATAAAGTATCCGTAGTGGTTGTTTCTTTGCTGAATTTATAAAAGATTGTATTGCCGTATATGGTTTGATTGCTGCCATTTAAAATGACTTTTCCCTGATTATGATTAAATGTTCCATAATTTGCAAAATCCCCACTGACTTTGAGGCTTTCGTTTAAGCCGTGGTCGAATTCTCCTTGGTTTTCAAAATAGGGAGTTTCAATATTACCGGTTGGTCTATATTTATGACCACTTTCAATATAAAGTTCAGTGTTGGCTCCGCTTACAATCAGTTTGTCACTACCATTAACTGTATAAAGAATGTCTGTGGGATCAGGATTCACAACACCTATGGCAGCTTTTAGGTCTGCGTTGGTGATGTACAACCCGCTTTCATGACGGACGGTGAGATGATCACCATAAATGTTCAGGTCCGGAACATCGTTATCTTTTAAAACTGCTACTGTAGTTCCTTTTTCTGTTTCACCATCCAGATAAATTGCCAGTGTATCACCAGCAGTCACGTTAAGGTTAAAATCATAAACTCCACCGGCTTCCGTTAGATCAGTGCCAACGTCGCCACCATTATGCATTATGCGAATTAATTTGTTGATCCCGATATTTGTAGAGCCTTGATCTGTATAAACTGTGCCGGCAATGTTTCTCATTGCCAGGGTATTTGACCAGTTTTTTTGGAGTTCTGTACTCACAATAATATCTGTCTCAAGCTTTCCTCTGGTATATTCAAGAGTCCAGTCACCATTGCATATGGCGCTACCGGTCAAATCATCACTGGCAGCAACATCAGCACTTGTTAATTTGCTAATAGTATTTACCAGGACTTTTCCGTTTTCTGAAGCGGCGAGATTACAACCATAGATAAGCAGGTCGGCATCACCAGTGAAAGAAGTCTGCCAACCTTCTATAGATTCGGCATAACCATTAATGGTGTTGCTGTTCAACCAGGTATTACCAAGTTGAACAGCGCCGTCGGTACCATGGGAAATGATATGAATTGCATTAACATCTTGATAGCTCGTAAGTGCATCAGTGATCTGTGAAACGCCATCCTGGTTTTTATTAATAAAAATAACTTCAATCTGAATCTTGTCATTCTGCTTGGTAATGAGATTATCTACCAACTGTTGATAATCCGGAACACTTTCATCGATAAACACCAATTCCTGTCTCTGCTCAAGGATTTCTGATGAAGCAGGAGAGGTCGTTTCAAAATTAGCAACATCCAACTCAATGGCAGAGGTATCACTAAGAGTTTCAGTAAATGCCGGTGGGCTTACAATAGTGGCAATCTCCAAGTCTGCAGAAAACAGAAGCCTCGGTTCAAGCTGTTCTATGAAGAGATGTTTTTTGCAATATTTTTTT
>CALZHP010000110.1 GCA_945787325.1 uncultured Desulfobulbaceae bacterium | reverse complement strand
CAAGCATTTTGACCCAAGGGTGGTTGATGCCTATTTGGAATGTCAGGCAATGTTCGATCAAATTGCGCAGAAGTATACAGATCCGGAGGAAGAAGAGCCGGAGGATCTGGTTTATATATGTGGGGGAAGGTGAAAAAAGGGGATGGGGTGAGAGCTGGAAAATTTAGATGATTTTATGGAGTATCAGGCTATGCAGAAAACTATATATTGCTCAAAATTGCATGATAAACAGAAATATTATGAGAGTGGATATTATGCTTGTTGTAAATAATCATTTTTAATATGAGACACGTATACGTGTCAGGTGAGCCTGTTTTTTAAGCCAGAAAAAAATAAAGCTTTGTCCCTTGATGAAGATACATAGAAACTACTGAATAAATAGTTAAGCCGCAAATAAATCTATTGGAGTTGACAAATAATGATTGGTTTAAGTTTTCTAGCAAGTAGGTCAATGATTGATAAAGCAATGGGTGACCTAATGCGTTCTCAAATGTCTGCGAACTTGTCTGATGCTGAGAAAAAAATCTTAGATTCCCTTAATAACCAATTACAGACAAGTGAAAAAAGTAGTTCAAAGAAATGCCCTGAATGCCATAATCACTTTCATATTTTGCACATTAAAAATGTTGAAATTGACTGCTGCAAACAATGTGAAAGTCTTTGGTTTGACCCTAGAGAATTACAAATGGTAATGAATACCACTGATGACATCACAAAAGATTTTCTACATGCCGGAAAATCGAAGTATAATTGTCCAACTTGTCAGGCAAAATTGCATAAAAGAAGTTGCCTCTTTCCTGAAAGATTAGTTGTGGATATTTGTCCTGAAAATCATGGTGTGTACTTCGAAAAGAATGAGTTAGAACAAATTTTTAAAGTAACAAAGTAAATGAAGACTCTTTTAAAAGAATCAATATTGTTTTTCATCAACACTTGAAACAAAAGCCGAATTTAACTCCCAATTTTGTATTTTTTAATCTTACGCCATAGCGTGGTTCGGTCCATGCCTAAAGCCTTTGCCGTCTTGGAACGATGCCAGTTGTAATGCTGAAGCATGGATATTAATATCTCGCGCTCTTTTTCATCAGAATCATCTAAATGTTTCAGTCTCCCCGCTGGCGCTGCTTTATGTGCGGCATGGTATACTTGAAGATATTCAGGCAGATGTCTCGGCTGAACGGTACTTTCCTGGCAAAGAATAAGTGTGTGTTCCAGAATATTCTCAAGCTCTCTCACATTACCCGGGTAATGATAGTTTAACAAAATCTCCATCACTTTTTCGGAAACCTCCGGTAGTCGATTACCTCTGTCGGCACATAGGCGTCTTAAAATATGTCCAATCAGAATCGGCAAATCGACTTGTCTGTCTTTCAATTCGGGGAGTTCAATTCGGAATACATTCAGACGATAATAGAGATCTTGTCGGAAAAGTCTCTTTTTGACAAGTTGTTCTAAGTTACGATTTGAAGCGGAGATAATGCGTACGTTGACTTTAATAGTGTGTCGACTGCCTAATCGATAAAATTCCTTGTCCTCCAAAACCCGGAGAAGCTTGGCTTGCAGAGCCAGCGGGAGATCTCCAATCTCATCTAGAAAAATGGTACCCTCGTCTGCCTCCTGGAAACGTCCTGATTTGTCTTTTTCAGCTCCGGTGAAGGCACCTTTGACATAGCCGAACATTTCGGATTCGAGAAGGTTGTCCGGAATCGCCGCACAGTTCACTTTAACAAATGGCTTGTCGGATCTTCGACTGGCCGAATGGATTACTTTTGCCAATAAATCCTTACCGGTTCCGGTCGCACCTTCAATCAATATCGTCGCATCGGTACCCGCCACCACATTGACCATCTCGAAAATTTGTTGCATGATCGGTGATTTGCCGATCATATCATGAAACGTGTAACGACCCTTCACGGCCTGCTTGAGTTGAAGGACCAGGGTAAGATCATGAAAAGTCGTAAGTCCGCCGACAACAGTTCCTTTTTCATTTCGAAGTGCCATGTAGTTGGCTCTTATTGGAATGGTTACTCCGTCTCTGGTTGTCATTTTTCCCTGTCCGCTATTACGGGATATGCCATCGACAATGGTGTCTTTCAGGAGACATACTTCTTGAGCGCTTTCGCCTTCGAATATGGCGGTGCAGGGTTCTCCTAAAATCTCACTGCGATTATAGCCCGATACCTTCTCGGCTTCCGTATTAAAAAAGGTAATATGACCACTGCGATCAATTGTAAATATGCCGACATCCAGGTTATCAAGGATAATTTTTAGACTTTGTTCTTCATAATGGATCCGATCTATAAGATCAGCAATGGGTGAATGATCCTGCAAAATGGTTATACATCCGACAACCTGATGGTCGGGTCCAAAAACCGGGGAGGCCATGCGTGTTACCAGATGGGTGGTCTGATCCTCATCCTGGATTTGGATGACGGGTTCTTCGGTACTCGGCAGCCCCGTTCCTTTAAACGGGCAATTCGCTAAACACGGAACGCCGACAAAAACCTCTCGGCAGTCCTTGCCGATCGCTTCTGTGTCTCGTAGTCCGATAAGTGCCTGGGCGCTATAGTTCATCGAAGATACCTGTCGCCAGTTGTCGACGGTGAAAGCGCCGATATTCAATTCATCCAGGATATTTAACCACTGGTCACATAAAATGTTGTTCCCGGAGACATCTATGTTATTCTCTTTTTTCATCACGCAGTACAATCTCGAGAGTAGATTGCCTTCATAGGATGTGATTTATTGCCTGCAAAATTCAGGCATTAATATCTCCCCCAGATCAACCGGCGATTTGGGATTCAGTTACGGGCAGTTTCAGTATAAACGTTGCACCTTCACCAGGTCTGCTTTTGACTTCAACAGTTCCTTTATGTCTTTCTATAATTCCGTAAATGGTCGACAGACCAAGTCCAACACCGTATGCTTCCTTTTTAGTTGTAAAAAAGGGTTCAAAAATTAAAGGAAGATCAACCGATGCAATACCCTGTCCGGAATCCGTGACCGCAATCAATGCCAAACGCTCTTCGGATTCATGGCGTCCTTCAATGATTAAGGTTCCTCCCTGCGGCATGGCATCGATCGCATTGAATATAAGGTTGATAATACATTGCTGGAGTTGGTTAAAATCGCCCTTTACAGGAGGGATACCAGTTTGGATGTTTGATTGGAGGTGGATGTTGCTTAGTTCTAATTTATGTCGGCTCAAGATAACACATCGGTTTATAAGTTCTTCAATTCGGACTTCCTGAAATGCAGGCGGGGATAGGCGCGAAAAATTAAGTAAGCTGGAAACGATCTGTGAACATCGCTTAGTTTCATTTTCCGCCAGTTCTAAATATTGTATAAACTTTTTCTTTTGATTTTCATCCAGCTGCTCCTCGCCCAGGATGCGAAGCATGAGGCGAAAATAATTTAATACTCCCGCCAAAGGATTGTTGATCTCATGAACCACACTGGCAGCCAGTCGTCCCAAGGACATCATTTTATCTTGATGCAGGATACGAGCCTGATCCTCCATTTCCCTTTCCAACCTTCGAATTTCACGGAGATCTCTGAAAAAGCATACGAGGCCATTCGCTTTGTCTTGATCAAAAAGCGCGGTTGCCGAAACCTGCACAGGAATCTTATGGCCGGACTTTCCTTTCAGGGTGGTTTCATAAAGCATAAGTTTATTTTTCCCACCGAAACGCTCATCTGAAAACGCAACATTAAAATTGAGGTATTCTCCCCGGGAAAAAAAATTGCTTAACGTCATCTTACGAAGAACTTCTTCCTTGGTAAAACCAAGCATCTGTTCCATGCACTGGTTATAGGTAACAACTGTGTCTTTGTCATCGCAGCCCAGGATACCATCCATTGAGCTGTCAATGAGGTTTCTTTGAAAAGTAATGGATTTGAAAAGTTCCTGGATGGTTACGGCCCTCTCATTTTCCAGCAATGCCGTGTAGTCTTTAATTTGTTTGCGGGAAGTATAACGGTCTCGGGCACGATTTAAAGCAAGGTAAAGGGCCTCATCACTGATGGGTTTGGTAATGAAGTCCGATGCATCAAGCTGGAGGGCACGGATGGCAAGGTCCATCTCACCAAAGGCTGTGGCGACTATAACTTCAATATCCGGAAATTTTTTCTTGATGGTTTCCAGTACCTGGAGCCCATCCATACCCGGCATGCGGATATCCGTAATCACGATTTGAGGATAGATGGTTTCGCAGAGCCGTAGCCCTGTTGCACCATCAGCTGCGGTTTCAACCGCATAACCGGCGTCCAGAAGGGCAATGGCCATTACCTCCCGGATATCTTCTTCATCATCGATCAGGACGATTTTCCAGATTGATTGGATAGCCATGGACAATACCTGTTGGTTTATTCAATCATTTGCTAACCACCATACAGAGCCAATCCTTTATGTTCCGGCAGCAAATATTCCCGTTCATTTTCGCCGAGAATACCCAGAGCCAGGCAGATAATGGTCCACAAATGGAT
>CALZHP010000109.1 GCA_945787325.1 uncultured Desulfobulbaceae bacterium | reverse complement strand
GAAAACGCCCTGCAGTCATTATCCGCTCTTCACCTCCCAGTTTCACTTCCCTGCTTAAAAGTTCCTTTGCAACGTCAGGGGCGACTACTTTTCCCAAAAGGTTTCTTACCCTTTCTTTTTCTTCAAGTCCTTTCGCCATATTATTAAAGGACCTGGCCAGTTCGCCAATTTCATCCTGTTGAACAACAGATACTGTATGCTCGTAGTTGCCTTTCTCAATTTCCCGGGCACCTTTTACAAGAGTAAGTACAGGCCTTGAGACTGTACCGGAAATCAAAACACCAATAATTAATGAAACGAGCAGTCCTCCGATGGATATGATGAGAAGAGTAGCTCGCAGACGATAAAATGGATGCAGCGCTTCTTCCAGAGAGCGTTGAAGAACAGCGATAACAGAAAACTCTTTATTAAATATCGACACCGATATTGTCAAATAGTCACTGCCGCTTAAGTCAAGAAGAAAACTTTGGTACAAATCACGGGTCAATGAAGGCATTTTATTGAGCAAATCCTTACTTAAGGCAGGCGGGAGCGTTGAAGCAATAATTGAATAATGACTGTTGTCCTTAATGTTTAATAACGAGACGTGGGACAGGGTAAGCATCTGAAGTTCTCTTACAAATTCCTCATCAATGGCGAAGCTTATGCAAAGCCAGGCAATAGGGACCGGCGCAAGTATTGGAACAACAACTGTCTGGTATGCCTGATTTCCTATAAAAATAATGGAAAAGGCCTCTCCCTCCTCTTCAGCTGATTCAATGAGACCGGGAAGTCGAAAGTCTTCATTCCTGGCATCAGGGCGCGTAGTGTCGGCAATCAGCTCATATTCTGTAGAGGCAAGCACCATTGAATCAGCCTCTATCCGTGCCTTAAGATTATCCATGGCCGATAAAATGGTGTAATGATCGTCTGAGGCAATTGCCTGCTTAAATGCGTAATCGCTCGATAAGAGGTATCCCCCCTCTACCATTTGCTGTATTCTGGTTTTTATCAGTCGGGTAAAAACTCGTTTGGTGACTTCGAGGTCTTCTTCAATCTGCGCGTGCGTATTCTTCATGTTTGCCTCATTAACCACAATCAATACGCTGATCAGTGTAAGACTCAGGAGGCCCAGAAAGAAAAAAAGTATACGCGTGCGGAATTTTTTAAAATAAAAAGTGAAATTCAGCGATATCCGCCCTTCCCGAATCCGGATGAAGTAGGTCCACGTCTGACTCTCAATAGTTTTTTCATCTTAATTACAAATTCAGCATTTATCTGAAAAGGTATGTCCCCCCCTGTGTTCACTCTGATGCGCTGATTGGTGGAGATGGCGGAGCCTTTGAGCTCAGGGTGCCATACCCTGACATCATATTCTCCAGGCCCATGAATCAGTTCAATAAATGCGCTGCCATCTTTATCAGTTTTTGCGAAGTAAGGTGTCTCGACAACATACACGTAGGCAAGCATCCAGTCATGAATGTTGCATCCAAGGGGGACAACTCCTTCTTTTTCAAACACCACCGGGTTAGGGGGCATTCCTTCATAAAGAGGGATATCAAACTTTTTTGCACGGGAAAAAGAATAGACATGATGCTGTATCTGGTCGCTATTGGGGAAATATACGGCAGTACCGGTTCGAACCACGCTTATGAATGGTATGAATTCCTTATTCTTTTGATCAAGGGTATAGGGAGCAGTTTCACTTGCAGGTGTATTGGTGCTGGATATAGGTGAGGCATATACTACCGCCTGATTGACCGGTTTTCCCGATGTGCTGTTGACTTCTACTACCAGATTTACAGCCAGAGCATTGTGTGAAAAGCTGAGAAAAACCACTGCAGATAGAATCCAGATTTGATGGTATCTAAATTTATACATTGTTCCTTCTATATATCAATCAGTTCTAAATACTAATAACTATAGTTTAAACTTGTCAGAAAGACGTTATTCTTATAAGTCAGGTCCGAAGCCTCTCCACTATAATACTGATAACCGATATTAGCAGATGCCTGCCCCTTCAGGAAGGCATAACTTAGACCTGCCAGAAACGTATGTGTAGTTGCTTTTACTCTATAAGCGCTGCCGCTAATAGCATCATCATCAAAGACATGAGCTTCAGTAATCCCCCATATATTCATTGCTTCCATCATTGAGATACGGGAGGAATCAACAGTTGCCGCCACGTCACCGTCACGCAGCGAATATCCTAAAGTCAAAAGCAGGTTTTCAGCTACCAGTAGGTTAAAATTGGTAAATCCTTTATGCCCCCGCAGTTTATACACATCATCACTAATGATATCATTCATGTGCACGTGCTCAGATGATTCACTACTGACGTTTCTGTGATCATACATATACCCTATCAGCACATCCACCCGTTCATGAAGCCTTTTTCCAGTCTGAACCCCCAGGGTATATAACTGTCCATCTCTGAGTTCGCTTCGAGATTCAATAAGAGCTGCTGTTGCTTCTGCACGAACCCAGGGAACAAAAGGCCCTATGCCAAATTTATGCCTGATCGCCACTGCTGGTCCAACCGATATATTGTTGAGACGAGAAAACTCTACATGAAATTGGCCGGCCACATTGACTGTTGCCGATAATCTCGTAAAGTTTGTTAACTGATTTATCCGTCCTAATGATATAGATGGAGTAAATATGTTTTCGTTTTCTTTTGCAGAATCAAATACGGAATTGTTAATGTTATCATTTATGGTGTAATCTATTTCCGCATCAGCTATCCATTCGACCCATGCTGCATGAGCAGTCCCAAAACTGCTCATTAAACCAGCAAAAAAAAGTAAATTAATTATAGCTTTCGCCATAGAGACCACCTTGGTAATTAAAAGTGAAAATGAATGTAATACTCAGCAAGAAATATTACAGGCATTACCCACTAACTTATAAAGGTATAATGTATTTTAATGAATAATTCATATTTGTCAAGAAAAATAAATCAAACTTTATTTCGCTTAAAATATTAAAGGCTATTTG
Organism: uncultured Desulfobulbaceae bacterium; assembly: GCA_945787325.1. Lineage (GTDB taxonomy): Bacteria > Desulfobacterota > Desulfobulbia > Desulfobulbales > BM004 > CALZHP01. The sequence goes on along the minus strand of CALZHP010000109.1, from coordinate 1,650 downwards.
AAGTTATTAATTGATGATCAACGTCTAAATCAGTAGAAACCGCTCTACTTCTAAAACAATATTGAAGCGAATTATGAAAGATGTTGATCCACTCTAAATATTGTCACTAATCTCCTCTTATCTTCATTTTTACAGGTTAACTACATAGTGAGATGACTTACAGTTATATTCATTATTAACCCTTGTCTCATGATGCAATATTACTCTCGTCAAACAACACCAGGAAGTCAATTGGATTGTATTCAGACTCCATCTCCAAAACTGGAAACATCATTAATGCACAGTTAACCATGTTTCCGATCTATTTTAATTCAAATATTTCATAGCCTTAGGTTTATATCCAATTTTATTTGGAAACATCGTTTCCAACAGAGCGAGGTACATTGGAAACGATTGGCTCAAGACTAACCTTTGAAAATCACTTAACTCATTGAAATATAAATATTTATCTTCTCCTAAATCATGCTGGCATGCAAGTTGATATTATGGAATTATTCGTGATTAAAAAAATTATAAAAGAGGTCTGTATATATCAGAAAAGAAACCATACACTCTGTAACCTGGCAACCCTAAGGTATCAGGGCTGGTGGATAGGCAATCGTGAGAGTCAGGAGATACCTGCTAATGAGAGTTATAAAAAGAAATGAAAAATGAAGAAGTAAAAAACGAAAAATTAGAAAGGAGAAAACAAAATGAAAAAGATAGTAAGTGTATTTACAATGACATTAATCATCATCTCAATATTAAATGTAGGTGATGCATGCGCATGGTCATCAAGTGGGCCTGCAGCAGAAAAAAAAGTGGCACTTAATGCCTATGATCGTGGTTTGCAACACCTGGAAAAGGGGGAACTGTCTCAGGCGATCCAGGCATGGAAGCTGTATGTTGATGTAAACCCAATGGATGCGAAGACACAAACAATACGTTCTTATCTCACCCTTTTGGTCCGGGAACAGTCCAAACAGGATGCAAAAAAGGCCATTAAGCAGGAACTTTCCCTTATCAAAGGACCATTCGATGAACGTACACTGGCAATCATGCCATTTAAAGACACTGGCAATAAAAGTCACTTCGGAAAGGCAATATATGCAATGGTCATTTCCGATCTAACAAATGTACCCGGCTTACAAATTGTAGAACGAATCAGATTGCGGGCCTTACTGTCCGAAATGGAGTTGGCGGATACTGGACTGGTTGAGGAGGAAACTGCCGTTCGTGCAGGCCGGCTTCTTGGTGCTGGAGTAATTGTTACAGGAACTGTATTTGAAGACGGTCAACAGATTGGTTATCAAGAGGCTACAGGTGTAAGAAATGACTGGTTTATTTTAGAGAAAGAGATCGTTTATGAAATTCTCAAGGATCTTGATGTCTCTTCAATACCAGCATCTGTTAAAAAAATCCATACAAAAAACTGGGAAGCCTATGTGCTTTTTGCAAACGGGCTGGACTTCCTCGATCAGGGAAAGTTCGATGAGGCCAAAAAAGCATTTCAAACTGCACTTACACTTGATGTTGGGTTTGACCTGGCAAGAGACGCCTTGCAAAAGACACCATCAAAGCAATTGTCAGTATCAGATATTCTTTCACATGAAAAGGTCAAAAGAAAAGATCAACCAGCACGTCAAAGTTTTATCGAAGCATTGAGTAAAG
>CALZHP010000108.1 GCA_945787325.1 uncultured Desulfobulbaceae bacterium | reverse complement strand
AAGAAAGGCGCGAGTAACACAGAGTCCGATATGTTTGTGCCGCTCTCCCGGATGACATCCAGCAGCCAGACTTTACCGAGAAACAGAATTAAAAGACTGGTAACAAACAGGGGAACAGCTTCCGAGATCCAGAGCGTGGCGCCGACCAGCAGGATCACAAAAGCCACCTGCGTGGGTTTTTCCATGCCAAGGGCTGAAAAAACGCCAGATATTCCGCACAGGATATAGCCAACAATCAGGATACCGACAATCGCTCTGTTTATATTCCTTTTCATTATCCATGCTCCAAAAGCTTATAATATTCCCTGTTCATTTTAGCAATAAAAGAGACTTTAATGCCTTTTTGTGGGGGCAGAACCTGCCTACAGGCAGGCCCCATTATTAATAGAGTAATAATCTTGAGATATGATTGAGACACTAAAAGCGTTCACAATACTGTCTGGGTCAGTGTGACATGGGCGCCAGTACTGCACCGAGATCCGGGATTTTCTGCATCAGGGATTCAACTGAGATTTCTGTTGCTTCCGTATCAAAAGCGCGAATCCCGGTTGCATCACAAACAATTATCGCAAAGGGTTCTTTTAGCCCGGATAACCAGCATCCCATATCCCCGGTATAGGATTGAATAAAACAGCGTTCGATGGGCACAAAGGTGACTTCGCCCGCAACCATGGGATTGCCTGCGCGCAGCTCATCCATTACGCAGTACTCCGGCGCAGCATGCCCCACGCACGCAGGGTCGTTGGTGACACAACAAATGCTGTGGCCAGGGCGATGAATTGAAGCGGTATGAGTCGGACTTCGCCATGACTCTCGACCTTCAGCACAGGGTCCATAAATTCCGGTTCAAAGTGAACTTTTGCGCTTCGAAGGTCAGCAGCGATACCTGCAACGGGGCCAAGAAGTGCCCAGAGACGTCCTGTGTCAGCAGGATCACCCAACCCGATACGTAAGCGAAGATACAGATCGCGCACATGGATTGCTCGTAACACATCCCTGATGAATTGAATGGCACGCCGGATGAATGCCGACTGTTTCATCAGAGCAAAAACACCTCGCGCATGAGCGCCCGTTTTGCGCTTTTCGGTTTTTTTCGCGGGCTTTCGTTTGCGTTGTGGTCCAGCCTTGGCGGCGCCGGGTATTTCGGTCCGAAAACGCACCAGTCCAAAGAGCCAGTGAAAACTCACCTGGCCCTTGACCTCTTTGATGTGGTCGATCCTGAATGCCACCGTGACTGGCATGGCCAGCAACACGAGCAATAGCGCCAGCAGGACCGCGATAATGAGGAGGACGGAGCTCACCTGTTAATCGGCTTTTTTGCTTCCCGATTTGCCCGCTGTTGCCTTGCCCACGGTTTCCACTACTTTTTCCAAAACCGAGGCCGTACCGCCTTTAATGGGTTCCACGCGCACGCCGTCCTTGTTGATGACAATCAGTGCAACGGGTTTGACACCGCCACCGCCGCCCGTACCGCCACCTGTGCCGGCACCTTTGCCCGGGTCTGAGCCTTCACCACCGCCAACCCCAAAGCCAAAGCCGACACTTATCAGGGGAATAAGCGTGTTGCCTTCTATCGTGATTGGATCACCGACAACCGTCTTGGTATTTAACATGCGTTCGATTTCATTCACGGCAGTGCCAAACAGCTTTTCTACGTCCTTCATCATCGCCTCCTTGACCTGAATGGTTTATTGGTTACAGTTATCAACTGATATGAAATTGCTTTTAAAACCTGAATTAATTATTACTTTTTATAATGTTTATATATCATTTAAAAATCATACTGTCTATTTAAATAATTCAGTAGTCTTGTAAATTAACCTAATGTTTATTTCACGCAGGCAACAGGGGGAATTATTAACTGCCGCACATAAATATGCATATGGGGGAAAAGAGCTTTTAAGCTAATATTTAGATAAATCAGCTATTTCCTGGCCAGTGGTCCCCTGCTTACTAACGATTTTATTTTGTTCAATAAATCCTGTGATTTTTGATCAAGCTCCTCAAAATCGAATGTATGCCAGGATTCTGCAACATTCTTGTATAACGTAATTATTTCCTCCACTTTTACCGGGTCCTTATCTAGATAATCGATCAAAACCCATCTTTTATATACATGAGCAACATTTATCCGATGCAGGATCTTGTCAGCTTCACCGGCTACAGCAGGGAGATTCTTTGTATATGCATTATGACAATTTTCACAGGACCTTGAGATAACAGACGTGTAATAAACATCTGCGTTCATTGAACCATGACATGTTGAGCAATGCGGCCCGGTCCCTTTTTTAAGGAGAACTTTATAATGTTCACTTTCTGTAAAATTCTTCAGGACCGCTTTATGACATTTACCGCATCTTTCAGGAATCTTTTCAAAATAGAATCTGTCCGTAACCGTTAAAGACGAAAAATTATCCTTATGTGCCTTCTTCTTATCGCTTTTAGTCGGGTCTCCTCCGTGACAATCCATACACTTTACTCCTTCAATTTCATGGGTAGAGTTTATCCAGGTGCGGTAGTAATCAAATAAGACACGGTTCTGATTTATAAATTTTATGTTCTTATGGCATTCAACACATGTATCATTCGCATCTGTATACGAGACAGATATCGCTGTAAAAAATACAGGTAATAAAAGAAGTATCATTTTGTAGAACATTATCCTTAAAAAATTCATTCTCTTCACCTCACTTCTTAAAAGGATTCAAACTCATTGCATGAGGGTATGTATATAGTTAAATATCAAATAATAACCTGTCTGTCTATATAACAATTTTATTAGTTTTATAAATTTTCCTTATACTAACTCTAAATGTGTATGGGGGGTCTGCACATTTTACAAATTAAGCTGACCTTTAATTTCTATAATTTTTTTTCTCCGCTTTCTACGTATTTTTAATGGGCAGTGTCTACGCATTACAGATTAATCTGAAGAGATAGACACCATCCGTTGGTGGTGATTAGTTTATGAAATTAAGACTGTCCCCGAAGAGGAGGAAAGATGATGATTGACGGCCAACATTATTTGTGATAAATACTATTTGAAAAGGATAACGCCCTTTAATAGAAACCTGGAGGCGCAGTATGAAAACTATTGTATATGGAGAAATGAAAATAACAACTGACGATGACGGATTCCTTGAGAACATAGAAGACTGGAATGAGAAGGTGGCTTGCGCCCTGGCTGAAAGCGAAGGGGTAGAGGAATTGACGGCTGATAAAATAGATATTCTGAAGTTCATGAGAGATTACTATAAAAAATATAATTTTTTCCCCATTCTCCGGGCAGTCTGCAAAAACGCCCACCAGCCCGGTAACTGCATGACGGAGAAATTTATTGATCCGGTCCAGGCATGGAAAATCGCAGGACTTCCCAATCCCGGTGATGAGGTCCAGATGTTCAGATCATGGGAGCCGCTGGGATTCTGAGAATTTGTATGTCCCGGGTAAGCGCACCGGTCAGTAGCGGATAACATGCCGTGTCTACGAATTACAGATTATTCTGAAGAGCGCAGACACAACCCCATTTCTAACAAGTTATTAATTGCGCAATTTGAAAAGCCAGCTCTTCCTGGTCGGATTCATTACAATTAACGGTAATTTCTGCATACTTCTTATATAAGATTTGCCGTTCTGCAAAAAGTTCCCTGAATGACTGATTTATTGATTTTGCTATGCCCCTTGTTTCAAAATTACGGATCCTTTTTTTGATTTCTTCAAAAGTAACATCAAGAAATATTACTTTTGATATGCCTAGCAAATGTGACATTGCCTTTTTGCTATACACAACACTTCCGCCCGTTGCTATCACGTGGTTTTCAATATTGATTTTTAGAATTTCTTCTTCTTCCACTACCCTTAAGTACAGGTGATCATGCTCATCTATGATTTGCTGTAACGGCTTTTGCCGGTTAATCTGAATAAGCACATCTGTATCGATAAAGCCGAGCCCCAGGTTTTTTGCGAGTATTACCCCAATAGTGCTTTTGCCGGAACCGGGCATTCCTATTAATGTCAGATTTGATTTCATATAAAAAAAGGGTTCCAGGATTCAAGGATTCAAGTGATTATATTCCAGCATCTTAATGAGCGCTTCTAGCAGCCTTTCTATCTCCGCCAGAACTTTTATCCCTTATAGTTCTTTAGCATTTCACTCGAACCCTCGAATCCTCGACCCTTGGCTCCTTAACTTAGTTCTTCAGCGATTGAAGGGGAGCAGGAATATGGCCGCCTCTTTTTATAAACGTATCTGCCGATACCTTGCTCACCGGCATAATCGGGGCCTTGCCCAGGAGTCCGCCAAAGTGAACAAACTCTCCTACCTTTTTATTGGGAGCAGGGATTATTCTCACAGCAGTTGTTTTATTATTGGCACAGCCGATAGCCATTTCATCGGCTATAATTGCAGCCAGCGTCCCGGTGCTTGTATCACCCGGAACAGCTATCATATCAAGACCCACAGAGCATACACTCGTCATTGCCTCAAGCTTTTCCAAAGTGATTGCGCCTGCCTTTGCTGCTTCGATCATGGAGGCGTCTTCACTTACCGGGATGAATGCACCGGAAAGGCCGCCAACCGATGAGGAGGCAAAAAGACCTCCTTTTTTCACTGCGTCGTTTAACATCATCAGCGCCGCTGTTGAGCCCGG
>CALZHP010000107.1 GCA_945787325.1 uncultured Desulfobulbaceae bacterium | reverse complement strand
TTAACCACTTCAACCTTTACCACAAGTTAAAACACAATCAAATCATGCCCCAGTACAAAGACTTCAAAACCAACTTCTCGATGACTAACCACAATTACAACCATCAATACAACAACTAAATTTCTATTCATTTACTACCTCCTCATTTCATGGGTCCTGGACCCGGGTTTAATTGTTTACGGTATCATATTTCACGCCGTTTCAGGCCATGTATTACTAGACAATCAATAAACAAATTGAATTCTCTAATCAGATAAGGCGATATCAATTTGTTCTTTCAACAAAACGCTTTCCATGCCGCCAAGGATTTTTCTGCTTATCTGGCCATCCCTGTTGATAAAAATCATCACCGGTAATGCAACCACACCATATTTTTTGGAGAGCTTTTTATTCGTATCCAGCAGAACCGGGAAACTGATACCCTTTTCCCTGGCGATGGCTTCCACATCTGCTTTTGAATTACCAACATTAACAGCTACGATGGTCAGCCCTTTCTCCCTCATTTTCTGATACAGGTTTTCCAGAGCCGACATTTCTTTTTTGCAGTATGGGCAATCCTTTTCCCAGAAAAGAAACACCGACAGCTTTCCCTGATAAGCATCCGGGATTATTACCAAGGAACCGTTAATATCAGTAAGCGTGCCGCTTGGTGCAGTATCTCCTATTCTCAAAGGTTCAGGTTTTTCCTTACAGCCGTTTAAGGTCATTATTAGGATGAGGGCGGCTGACAATACAAACAGTGATAACGATCTCATAAAGTTAATCCGGTAATTCCTGGCAGCTGGGCTACCGTTGATGTGAAATGATCAGGAAAACAAAGACAAAAATACTAACACAAGGGTTTAAGGCTGAGAATGTGGCAAATTGTCGCACCAGGAGGATGCTGATAAGATTTAGAGATGGTGTATAAATCGTCTGGTTAATTCTCCAATAAACGTAGAGTGAATAATTCAATAGACATACATTTCCTTTGGCCAATTGTATTTTCAGCCGCCTGAACTTAAAGTTTACTTAATAAGTATGGTGTATCAAATTCATAATCAACTGCTCCAGAGAGGTGAAACATGAGTAAACGATCTAGCAAACTGGCTCAACGCATTACAGATTTTAAAGATGAGTGGATGGATTTATTTGAGAAATTATTGAACAGCAACCATACAGATTGAATTCTAGTAATGTAATCAATTTAGCAGGTTGAGAGTCAGCATCTTTTCATGAACAAAAAGAAATCAACTATTAAGACTTTGATAATAATAGACAGGCTGGGCCGGTGCGCCAGGTATGCCGGTGTAGTTGCATTTTTTGCTTTAATCCTTGCTGGCAAATATAAACTGGCTGGAGTGATCGGCTTTTTCACCTTTGTTATCAGTTATATCTTCCGCACCGATGAAACAGGGGATACATCTTCCGAAAGACGGTCTTTTTTTGAAAAAATATTCGATCTGAAGCCGTATGATAAAAATTGACCAGGTTGGCGTAATAAAAGACGTCAATAAGTTTTCTGCTTTTCGACTTTGGCTACAAGGAAATAGATAATACCAAGTACCAGGAGCCCCCCCAGCAGAAGAATAAACCCTGTTATTTCTTTGGATTCGAAGCTGGCTACAAATATTTTTCGTATAAAGGCTACAAGAGCCAACTCCACAAATATACGGACATGAAACTTACCACCCTTCAGGTGTTGTATCTCAGCCTCTAGGAGCTCTATCATCATCCAGAGTAAAAGTAAAGTTCCCAGGGCCCTGATTACACCGTACTCCAGATCACCGGTGATTGCCTTGTAGATATCCTGCCCCAGAAGACCTACTACACCCAATCCTAAAACCAGAAGGCCAACGGTCAGAAACAGGTTCATACCATGCAGTAACCGCTTGGATAAATTAACCAGAGACTCCTCAGCCTTGTGATAGACAAAGACCTTTTTAAGTTTCTCATCCTGGTATGAACTGGTAATAATTGACAGGTTGATATCCAGCGCCTTATTCAGGGAAATTGGTAAATCTTCCTTGCAGACACCATCTTTAATCTGGGCTGCCACCAGGATTCTGCACTGTTCACGCACAAAACTCATTGAGGCATTGACATAATAACTGTCAAGACCAATCTTTACATGGACCTTGCCAATCTTCTGGAGCCGCAGGAGATAGCGGTTATCGAACTTTGAAGTAAATAAGTCATTAAACCAGGAGATGAAGGTTTCTTTTCGTCGTGCTATCGCTTTGTCAGATTGAAAATAAGCAGCTGTTTTGGTGTGTTGACTGAGATATTCATAGAATTCATCAGCCAGCTGGTCAGCGTAAGGCAACAATATCTTGCCAAGTTCATTTAGATTTTTCTGGTCTTCATCTGTAAACTCGAATTGTTCACGAATATCACTTATAGATTCCATGTGCTCTCCACACTCAATTAAACATATAGAGTTGCCAGCTTAACCAACTGTTTCCCTTCTGTTTATATCATATGACAAAAGGGTTCAAGTAAAGAAAATTGAGTATTGATTAGAATCAGTTCAATTGCAAGAAGGAATTACCTTTATACCTTACTTAAGTTCTCTAAATATCAAAGTGATATGCAATGGGTTAGAAATAAGCAGATGACCCTTTAATTACAAACCATTTCGTGGCAAAAGGTATACAACTGCATTAATGCTCAGCAGGTATTTACAGGAGCTTCAGGTGTCAGCTTGTCCTTGAGAAAACTAATAAAGGATGGTTAGATCTTTCGATCGGTTTTTCTGATTAACGAGTAATTATTCTGGTTAGTACTTCGACTTAGAGGGTGTGATTTTTTTAAAAGGCAATGTTCTACCAAATTTTTTATATCTTTTATTATAACGCACCTTATCTCCAACTTTTAAATTACGATCTTTTGGTTTCTTGATTATGAGTGTAACCCTTTCTCCATAAGTTTCTTTCAAGGGTATACCTCGAAGAATTACTTTATGCCTTTGCAATGTAACAGTTGTTTTTGTCACTTCTATCACTTGATATGTTCGGTAATTAGTTCTACGGGCGAAAACAGAAGTTCCGGTGAAGAATAGAAAAGAAATGATGATGACAACAGATGCTATTTTCTTCATTTAACCCCTCATTATTTATATTACTGCAGCTATATTAACATGTTACAGCAATTAATGCTCAACTTAAAGCATAATATGGATGAATTGCCTGAATAGTAATTACTACTCCAGTTTGAGTTATTATTTTATTTTGCAAAATATTCGCTATGCATAATTGATTAATCAATCATTCAAATTATCTGAATTATTGTTCAGACGGCTCTTCATAAATGTTCCAGGTCTCGTCGGGATTATAGGTGGTCATTGCTGCTGCAATATCATTTGTTTCCTTGCCTAGATCTTTTTCATATATTATGCCTTCCTGGTTAACGATGAAGGTCATGATGCCTGAAGCTTCGTATTTGGCTGGATAGGCAACCATTGCAAAACCGAGGACCATCTTGCCATCGGCCACATAATCAAAAGCACCGCCTTTGGCATGCTCTCCTTGCTTCTTGAGTATTTTGAAATAATAGCCTTGAAAGGGTTCGGGAAAGTCGTAACCCGGACCGCTTAAATAGCCGGCCTCGCTTGCAATAGCAATAAGCGGTCCAAAAGGGCTTTCCTCTTCGCCTTCCTCTGTATACCAATATAGACCGTCTTTTTTATCCTCACTGCTGGCAAGATTCTTGGCGAATTCTGAAATTCCTCCTTCACGTGCTCTGCATGCATATTCCCGTTGAGCGGCGGTATAATCCTGCATCACATCGATGGAATGCAGTTCATTTCTGCCTATCCGCCGGTTGAGGATTTCCTCCTTACCAGCCTGTGTGTCGAAAAACCAAGTGTCTTCCTGTCGAACAATGGGGATCGGGAAAGGATAATCCTTCTTACCGATAAGTAGCACAGCGTTGTCTTCCTTCACCTGTTCGAAGTTGTTTTTTTCCTCATAGGCTTGCAGAAATTTTGCTCTGCCCGCTTTGTCAGCTACTTTATCGCCGGATGAGATAAGGTCCATTAAATCGGGGCCTAAGACAGCAAGCAGCTCGTAATCATTATCGTCTTTCACCGCATTAACCAGAACGGCAACCGCCTGCTGAGGAGTGGCGAATCCCTTCTGCTCAGCCTGGCCGCCTGCAATAGCTGTTGAAGCTGCAAGGGCAACCACGGCGAAGATCAATGACATTACGCCTGTTAAGATTCGCAACATCAGGAATGTATATGTATTCAGTGCCATCTGTTTTCCTCTTAATGTGAATATTATCATGGGGTTTTCAGCTTTACCGCCTGGTGCGATTCCGTTCGGTGCCCCTTGAACGACTCCTGCCGCGAGTTTCTCTACTCGGGCGTTCCCGGCTTATCCGACCACGTTTGCTGGATTTTCGTTCTTTCCTGCCATGTTCAACCCGATTGAATACATTTTCACGTTTTCTTTGCTGTTGTTCGCGTGAAAACCGTCTCTGATCCTGACTTTTCCTGATTTTCTCTTGCTGTATCTGTCGTTCTTTATCAATACGTCGTTGAATCTGTCTGGTACTATCAACACGTTGACGTTTATACTTTTCAAGTTCAGCTTGCTGGCGTTTCTGACGTTCAATTGCTATACGTTGCTGTCTCTGCCTGTTGGTCTCAATACTTTGTCGAGCCCGGCGGTCGCTTTCAATGCGCTGGCGAGTTAGCCTGTCACTCTGGATACGCGGCCGTCGACGAATATCATGCTTACGGTCCTGTGGGTCAGGAAAGCCGCGAGTGTTTCGCCTGATAACCCTGGTGCGGCCGCGGAACTGGCCGTATTTCCTGGCGGTGGATTTATCACGGTAGGCAACACCTCTCCGGTGTCTCGGTACGTGCTTCCAGCGACCGGGTTTTGCTGGCCATCGGTTGTGTCTTATATATTTTGGGCGACTGATTACATTGATATGAATATAGTGGCGGTGCCAATCAAAATAGCTCCAGGTACCAAATGCATAACCGAAATAAAATGCAGGCCAGTATGAGATGCCGACACTGATACTTCTTCTTGGCGGGCCCCAGTAATATGGCCGATAAGCGGGATACCACCACGAACCATATATATAGTAGGGATCATAGTAGG
>CALZHP010000106.1 GCA_945787325.1 uncultured Desulfobulbaceae bacterium | reverse complement strand
TGGGCAGGAAAATAATGGTTAATGTCAGAAAGCCCATGCCTCCCAACAGGTGGGTCTCACTCCGCCAGAAAAGCAGGCCGTGGGGGACCGATTCGATGTCGGTGAGGATGGTTGCGCCGGTGGTGGTATACACGGACATCATCTCAAAGAAGGCATCGTTAAAGGAGGGGATCGACCCGTGTAACATAAATGGCAGCCCTGACAATGCCGAGACCAGTAGCCAGCCGAAAACAGCTATAAAAATACCGTCCTTTATATTCAGCTCTTCCTCGGTACGGCAAAAATACCAGCTGGGCAGGCCGATGCCGATGGTAATCAGCGCTGAATAGATAATCGGCAGCAGATCCGCCTCGCCGTAATATAAAGAGCAGATCGCCGGCACAAACATGGAACTGCCGGTGACTATTAATAAAAGTCCCAGCACATGTATGATTGAAGTGAAATGCATAGGCAGTTGGCGTGAAGATGCAGAAGATCCAGAATTATTTAATAATCCTAATATATTATAAGGTCAGCGAGTTTGGTTTTACTGAAATTTATTTTCTCCCCTATTAAAGGACTTCTTTATTAGTTCTTAAATGTCTGAAAGTCAAGTTTTTCATGGCCTTATATCTGTATATCTATATAAATACCAGGTAGTTAGGTTTTTGAAATTGTTGTAAATGGTCAAGGCGGCTTGGTAAGGGAATGGAATGTGGCTCTGTTCAGAAGTGTATAGATGGGGCAATAGAAAAAAGGCCGAATGGAAATCACCCGGCCTTTTAGTTTCATGTATTTAAGAATAACTACACATTTTAATCCTCAAACACCTCAGGAGTGTGCCGAACAATTTCTGCATCTACCAGGTAAATGACATCTTCAGCGATATTGGTTGCAAGGTCTGCGATGCGTTCAAGATGACGGCCTGCGGAAATAGCGTGAAGAACACAGTTTATGTGATCAGGGTTGTTTTTAATTGCATCTTTGACGTTTGCATACATTGCCCGGTTGTATTCGTCCACCTCGTCATCTTCGGCCCTTATCTTGTGAGCCAGCTGTACATCCATATGCACTAGTGCATCAATACTTCTGGTCAGCATGCTTTCAACCTTTGTTGCCATCTTTTTAATATCAAAAGGGATATCGATTTCTTTGTGGGTTGCTAAGTACGCGCCGCGCTCAGCGATATTCACAGCAATATCGCCGATTCTCTCAAGTTCGTTATTTATCTTAAGAACAGCAATTATAAAACGGAGGTCGATGGCAACCGGTTGGTAAAGGGCCAGGATTTTGAGACAGTGTTCCTCTATGTCAACCTCCATCTCGTCAATATCTGAATCTGCCGCAATTACGGAATTAGCTAGATTTTCGTCGCGGTTTATTATCGACAGGGTGGCTTTTATCACTCTGTCTTCAATTTCACCGCTCATGGTGATAACCTTGTTTTTCAGACTCTCAATATCTTTCTGCAGGTGTTTAAACATTTGTTCATCTCCGCTGTTTAAATGTAATCAATTGATTAATCTCGATATTCTAAAATAAACAGATAATTTTACTATATATACTATTGAAGATTTGGCAATATTGAAGCACGAAACCTGTCCTTTATTAGTTAAATTCAGGTAATTTTATTGTAAAAGTACTTCCCTTGCCCTGTCTGCTTACAACATCGACCTGGCCATTGTGGGCCATGGCAATGTGTTTAACTATGGCGAGCCCAAGGCCTGTGCCTCCCAACTTTCTACTGCGGGCTTTGTCGACCAGGTAAAATCGTTCAAATAAGCGCGGCAGATGTTCTTCAGCAATGCCTGTTCCGGTATCTGTAATAGATATTTGTAGGGCACCGTCTGCCGATTCGGCCTGAACTGTAACGGAACTTTCTGCATCGCTGTACTTAACAGCGTTGTCAATCAAATTAATTACGGCCTGTTCAAGCAGAGGGCCATTAATTGTTACTACAAGATCATCGGGACACTGTATCCTGATCGCGACATTTTTTTCCGAAGCTTTTGAAGAGCACGCCTCAATGGCGGGTACAAGAACGTCCTTTATATTCAGTTCTGTGAGTTCGATCTGTTCACTTTCGTACTCCCTTTCTATTCTGGAAAGTGTCAGAAGGTCTTCAACAATTGCATACAGCCTGTTTGTCTGCCTTTGCACGATTTCAAGAAAATCTCTTACGTGTTGCTTATTTTCAAGATTATCGTCCAGCAGGGTTTCCACGTATCCTTTAATTGATGTGATAGGGGTTTTAAGTTCGTGTGAGACGTTTGCCACAAAATCACGTCGAACATTTTCCAGGCGCAAGAGCCGTGTAACATCATTTATGACAATGAGCGCCCCGGCATGGCGATCGCTTTCTTCCAGCAGCCGCACGCCATGCACTTGTAAAACCCTTTCGTCATCACGTCCTCTATTAAATGTGATAGGCTGCTCCACAGGAGTGGAGCTTGCCAGAGTTTGCTGAATAAATCTGATAAGGTCAATATTCCTGACAACTTCAGGTATATTTCTGCCGCCGGCATTGGTCAAATTAATATCCAGCATATTTGCAGCGGCTTCATTAAGGTTGATGACTTGCTCATCCTTATCAACGGTGATAACACCTTCAACCATGCTTGAAAAAACTGTTTCAAGCTTATTGCGCTGTTCGACCACGGCATGGATCCTGTCGTTCATCTGGTCGGCCATTTTATTCATGGAATGGGCCAGGACGGCAACTTCTTCTGAGCCTGATACAGTGAGTTTTCTTGAAAACTCCCCGGCTGCAAAACGCTCGACGCCTCGCGTCATCTCTACAAGCGGTCTGGTCAACTTTCGAGACACAATCAGTGTGATTATGCCGGCAAGGAACGTAACAACTAGGGCTGCGAGTATAATCTGCCAGTATATTTCATTAAGCTTGTCATCTATGGCAAAAACAGGGATTGAGGTTCTTAATACACTTCCCGTTTTTTCAGCATTATTAAGCGGAACAGCAACGTATATCATGTCCGTTCTGGTGGTAGCACTGTATCGTATAGCGGAACCGAAGCCTTTAGAAACCGCATCTATTATCTCCGGACGGTTGGAGTGGTTCTCCATCCGTGTTGGATCGGATTCCGAATCGCAAATTATGTCGCCGGCAGGATCGATTACTGTAATCCTGGTAGAAGACTTAACCCCTGTTTCCAGACAGACCCTGTTCAGCCCGATAAAATTTTCGGTGCTTATCAGATTCTCAACCAGCGGTTCGATCAGCCTGGTGCGTGATTTCAGGTTGCTGACCATCTGATCTATATAAAAATCACGCAGGGATTGTGAACCAAACCAGACAAGGGCCACAAGAGCGCACAACAGGATAATGATATGGGAGGGGAAAAGCAGCCATATGATTTTTTTCCTGCGCATGATTTCTTCCGAGTTCTTTTTCTACCTTTCAATAATTGATGATATTCACTAAAAGAATAGAAATGATATAAAAAGTGTTTATCTTTTAAAATATTCTGAAAAATTTACTTTCGTTTCAGATACATCAACTTTCATATAGAGAAAAAACTAACAAATATTAGTACTGTTATTTACGTAACACAGAAACTTAGTACTGCCCACAGGGAGATAAACTGTTAAGCCTTTTCTTATAAAAAAATAATAGAATCTTAACACTTTCTTAACATAAAACAGTCATTGTGATTTTTTTGAATATGAAATCACAACATTTGATTCGTTCTCAATTGTGTAAAACTGGTTTAATAATTTGAATCCAACTTTTCTTATAATATGCCTGCTTGCCTTGAGTATGCTTGGTTATTACACCGGGCGACGCCGTGCGTTTGCGGTGGACGTTGAGGCCGGAGGGCGGAATCTCCACTCCCGGCCTGTATATTATGGTATTCTCACTGCTCTCTGGTGTGGAATACCTGCCATGATCCTTTTTTTATTCTGGCTGTCATTTGAGCCTGCGATTATCACAAACATAGTTGTCACAGAATTGCCCTCCGAGATTAAAGACCTACCAGAAAGCCGTTTGAATCTTGTGGTTAATGATGTGAAAAACCTGGTTGAGGGCAATATTGTCTCCGGAGAAGTAAAACCATGGATGCAAAAAGCTGCCGATCATTATAAAGATCTGCAGATTGTCAGCAAAGCTGCATTGGCAGTCATTGCACTTTCTTTGGCAATTTTATGCACTCTTGCTGTTTTCAGAAAGATCACACCGCAGCTCCGGGCCCGAAACCACGTGGAAGGAATATTTAAATACTTCCTTATAATATGTTCCACATTCGCTATTTTTACAACTATCGGCATTGTTTTGTCTGTTCTGTTTGAAGCGGTCCGCTTCTTCAAGGTTATCCCTGTTACGGAGTTTCTTTTCGGGCTTGATTGGAGCCCCCAGATGGCGATTCGTGAGGACCAGGTCGGATCGTCCGGTGCATTTGGAGCCATACCGATATTTCTTGGAACCATGATGATCTCAGCCATAGCTATGCTGGTGGCGGCCCCTCTGGGCCTTATGGCTGCTATTTACCTCTCGGAATATGCAGACAGAAAAATACGGGCGGTTGTTAAGCCGATGCTTGAAATTCTGGCCGGAATACCGACCGTTGTCTATGGTTTTTTTGCCGCACTCACAGTAGCACCATTTATTCGTAATACCGGTTCGCTTATAGGTATGGATGTTTCGTCGGAAAGCGCCCTTGCCGCAGGCCTTGTCATGGGTATTATGATAATCCCCTTTGTGTCATCACTTTCGGATGATGTTATCAATGCAGTGCCGCAGGCCATGCGTGATGGAGCTTACGCGCTAGGTGCCACCAATAGTGAGACGATTAAACAGGTTGTAATCCCGGCCGCATTACCTGGAATTGTCGGTGGAATACTATTGGCGGTATCGCGAGCCATTGGTGAGACCATGATCGTTGTTATGGCGGCAGGCCTGACCGCGAACCTGACACTGAATCCCCTGAAAACAGTTACGACTGTGACGGTGCAGATTGTTACACTGCTGGTAGGGGACCAGGAATTTGACAGCCCCAAGACCCTGGCCGCATTTGCGCTCGGCCTGATGCTGTTTGTTGCCACGTTGTTGCTCAATGTGCTTGCGCTGCATATCGTCAGAAAGTACCGGGAACAGTATGAATAACACCGACATCGTCAAGCAGAGCCTGGGCCGCCGCTATGCCCGCGAGATGCGCTTCCGCATGTACGGGCGGGTCGCCGTACTGACCGGTTTCGTGTTCCTGGCGCTGTTGCT
>CALZHP010000105.1 GCA_945787325.1 uncultured Desulfobulbaceae bacterium | reverse complement strand
ACTGGCCGGTGTGCCGCCTACCGTGGGCCTCTCCCTGTCCGGCGGCGGAATCCGGAGTGCAACCTTTAATCTTGGCTTTATCCAGGCACTTTTCCGGAGGGGGATCTTACAGCGTGTAGACTACCTGTCAACTGTATCCGGAGGTGGATATATCGGCAGCTGTTTAACGGCCCTGCTCAGTTCAAGTGGAGGGGAAAAGGCAGACTGGCTCTGGGAAAAAACAAATTTCCCTTTTTACAAAGCGAAAGAAAAATGTGAGAAAAAAATAGATCCCAGCGAAACCTGTTATGACAGTGATTTGATTGGAAAAAGTACTGAAAGCGCAGTTGCTGAAAAGCCGGCGGTTCGTCACCTGCGGTACTTTTCAAATTACCTTACTGCAGAAGGAAACAGTATCCGGAAATACTTTGGACCACTCATGGTTTTTATGCGCGGTGTCCTTCTCAATTTTCTGCTGCTTGCTCCCTGGCTCATTTTTTCAGCTGTAGCGCTTGCTTTGATACTCAGCATTCCTCAAATTGAAGTCAGGGGATACCCCCTGCATCTCGATATGCATAAATTGATTAAAGGGTTGAAAAGCCATCATGAAGCGGAGATTAAATATGATAAATATATAATCGACTCTACGAGAAATCTGCCCGGTATGACCCGCGAAGACCGCATCATGTACATTAAGGCCAATGAGGATCTGCTCAAAGAGGAATCTGCACTGGAGACCAAGGTTAAAGATGTTGAGGTGTCCATCAGGTCGCAGCTCTGGTCCATGACCGTGATTCCTCTGGCAGCACTCCTGATTGTTGCAGGCGTTTTTATTTTAAGGCAGGCCAGGCTCACTACTTATCAGCACCGCCGTAGTATCAATAATGTTTTCACCTGGCTGTTCTTCGGAGGTTTCCTGATATTTGCGATACAACTCTTCGGAGCATCAATTGTCTACTGGAACCACTTTAACATACCGAACGAACTGACTTTTATGGCACTGCTCTCTTTAATAGGTCCCAGACTGCTTGACAGGACAACAGATAAAAAGGAGACAGTAAAAAAACCCTGGGGGAAAATCATACTGTCTATTGGACTCATGCTGCTGGTGCCTCTGGTGCTGCTGTATTTCACAGGCTGGATGGTCCTTAATCTCACGATGCCAGTAAAGTGGAGATTACTTGGCTGGATGACCGCAGGAGGTGTGCTCCTGCTCATTATTACGATAAAGTACATAAATGTTAACAAAATATCGCTGCACAATTTTTATCGCGATCGGCTGAGCCGTGCATATCTTCATCAGAACGATGATATGAAACTTACAGAAGTGTACAGTAACGTGAACAACACAGGTCCTTACCATATTATCAATACCAACCTGAATTTGACCAAGAAGAAGCCCGGGAACCAGAAGGGAATTCTCATCCGCAACAGGGAGAGTTTTATTTTCAGCAAGTTCTGGTGCGGCTCTCCGAGGACTGAGTACATTCCAACGGACGTCTATGAACGTGATGACAAACATCTGGATCTTGGCACTGCCATGGCTATTTCAGGAGCTGCTGCCAACATCGGTATGGGACAGAGTAATATCCCCGGATTCCGCCTGTTAATGGCTCTGTTGAATATCCGACTGGGTTACTGGGTGCCTAACCCTAAACACCATTACCTTAGTAAATATAGTGTAAAGAAATGTGGGATTCCGGGCGGAAAAATGGCGATGAATGAATGGTTCGGGAGATATAATCTGGATGACAGCTTTATAAACCTGTCCGACGGCGGCCATTTTGACAATATAGGAGTATATGAACTGCTTCGGCGTCGCTGCAAATATATCATTGTAGGTGATGCAGAGGCTGACAAGAATATGAAATTTCAGGCCATGGCTTATATCATCCGTCTGGCACGCATTGATTTCGGGATAAATATAGATATAGACCTGTCAGATATGAACCTCGACAAAGATACGGGTATGTCACGGAGCCATGCGGTGGTGGGCACCATATATTACCCTTCGAGAACCGACAAAGGTGAACCTGAGGTTGGATATCTTCTTTACTGTAAATCAACACTGACAGGCGACGAACCACAACACCTGAACGAGTACCGGATAGAGAATCCGTCCTTTCCTCATCAGACCACAGCAGACCAGTGGTTTGACGAGCAGCAGTTCGAAGTATACAGGGAACTGGGATACCATGTTGGCGTAGAGACGTTTGATCCTGTAGATGAAATTGAATCCGATACAAAACTGGAAGACGTATTCATGCAGCTCAAGCAGTTCTGGTATCCACATTCAGAAGCTGTTGAGCAGAGCTTTACAAAACACGCCACTGAATTAAACCGTATTATACATCTGGTGAAAGAAGACGACAAGCTTCATTTTATGGATGCCCAGATGTTCCCTGAATGGAGAACGTTGATGAAAGGCGTTACTGTACCGCCAAAGTATGATTTATGGCTGCCAAATGATATGGAAAAAATCCGTTCGGGATTTTATATCTGTTATTTGATGATTCAACTGATGGAAAATGTGTACATAGACCTGAACCTGGAAGAACAGTATAATCATCCTGACAATCAGGGCTGGATGAATCTGTTCATGCACTGGGCATGGTCAGGAGTATTCAGGGTAACCTGGGCGATTTCGTCCTGCACCTTTGGAACCAAGTTTCAGAAATTCTGCCAAAAGCGGCTTAGATTAAAAATGGGCGAAACGGATGTTAGGCGAAATTGTGAACATTGTGACTGTGACAACTGCGACATCTGCATCAAACATGACTGCGACGAAAAGGGGAATCTTCCCCACCAGAAGGAAAATGTTGTGCTTAAGAGAAATCTGAATTTATATGAGAAAGTAAAATTCGATGAATATCTCAATATATTTGGTAAAAAACTTCCACCACGTGCATGTTATGTTTTCCATCTGAGAGTGAGTAATCCCCGGGACAAAGATAAGTTCAAGGAGTTTCGTTTCGGATTTGCGCTAACTGACAATAATAATAATATTCTTTATTTCCGTGTTCAAAACCATCTTAGAAGAATGGGCATGGGCAGAAAGGCACTGTTGAGTCTGGTAAGATCCATGAGCCTGGACTCATCAGGCCAGCTGGATGCATCTAATGTTAACAATGTTTCACTTAGTGAGCCAATGCGGAAAGATACGCGTGGAATGTACTTTAATAAGATGCTGGACTCAGTTAAAGCTGAATTGAATGCTGAAATGAAAACTGTCTGATTAATCTTGTCCGTTGTTTAAAGATTTCATTACCTGGAAAATGAAACATGGCAGTATTGGGACACCATTTGTTTTGAACTAAATATCAACTTACATCAAGGGGGAGTCAAATGAATCAAAGGACACATACCTGGCTTGCAATACGGGCTATTGCTTTACTGGAGGATTCCAGTGGTCCGAAGGGGTTTATTAAGATCCTGAAAGATAATGTGAAAGGGGCTGCTATCGGGAGCTGGATACCTGATCTGCAGGATACGAAAAAAGGCAGCGGGGATATCGATAACCATATTTTGAAGATGAAGCCCTATAAAGGAAAAAACAAGTTCAGGTTCATTAAAAAAAGAAAAGTTCTGTTTAAGGAATTAGGTCAGGGCCGCAAGGTGTGTGAATTTCTGGATGACTGGGATTCTGTTTTGGGAGCCGCGTGGTGGAATAAAGCCTATAAAGCAGAACCAAGCCCCGGCCAGCATCTTGCCAACCGCTCAATGGCTTTAACAACAACGCTGGTCGATCAGTTGATTCTTGGTGATAAAAAAGTGGCTGCTCTTGTCCCGGGTAAGGTGAGCTTTGCAAACAGGCTTGATATGAATGCCCGATCCCGCATGGAGGAAGTCGCCATGTATTGTTTTATGCTCAGCCATTTTGTGGCAGACTCCTGCCAGCCCTGCCACTGTGATGCACGAATACTCTCTGCTTACAGTAACGGTTTGCATAAAGAGATGGAATCAGAATGGTCCAAAATTGTTGGAACATACTTTGATAAGAAAAAATATCTGAAAAACACTGAAACCGCGTACAAGGTCTTGCAGGAATCACGGGCAGTTGATACCAGGTTCGATATTCAGTTTTCAAATAATGTACCGGACATGCAGGCCAAGGATGCGTGGCTGGAGATTATTAACGTTTGCAGAGCATCATTTGCCGTAGCCTCAGTTCTGGTGCCGCCCGGTAATATCTCTTATAAATCGAAAAAGAAAACAAGTTTTGATGAAGTATTTAAAAGTGATGACAGTGCCCCTGAGTTATTGCCAGATTTCAATCGCATGGTAATGCATGACGCGGTGATGAATATTGCTATTCTCTGGAAGAGTCTTTGGAGTAAATTCGCATAGATAAATTAATGGGTGACACCTTCCATGTGCGAACGGTTGTAAAGAAAGCCGGAGGTCAGTGCAACAGCACCGGGAAAGTATGAACATGCCTTACAGGAAAGCTGTAGAATTAGGTCTTGAAAAGAGAATAGTATCATGACATTTGCATGTAATATTAGATGCCTGCATATACTAATAGATACATTTTGGATAAAGTCACAGATAATGCTTCTCTTAATTCGAGAAGCATATAATAGTAGATACTTGATATAGGCAATTTATAGTAAGTGAAAGCATCCAATATTGGATGCCTGTATATAGTATTAGATGCTTTAGGGTATTAGGCGAAGCGCATATAATAATGTTATGTATATGAATAAACAAGAAAGAAAACAATGGAAAACATATCAATAATTGATACAACAATTGACAATGTATCCAAATACGGTGTTTGTGGCTATAAGAATATCAAAAAAGAAGGATTCCCGGAAAAATTCGAATGGTTGAAAAAACGTTTTTCAGAAGGACTAAAAATTAAAACTCTCTATACTGAAAAAGATGGGACTCAAGGAATGATTGAATATATTCCGGGCAAATACTGCTGGAGACCAGTAGATGCCACAAATTATATGTTCATTCATTGCATCTTTGTTGGATTCAAGAAGATTTATCAAAAAAAAGGGTATGCTTCCCAGTTATTAAGAGAATGCGAAAAAGATACAAAAAAGCAGAAACTCAATGGGATTGCCGTTTTAACACGGAAAGGTTCGTTTATGGCTGGCAAGGAAATATTCATCAAAAACGGATATGAGATTGTTGATTCAGCAAAACCTGATTTTGAGCTGCTCGTGAAAAAACTTAAAAAGAATGCCCCTTCCCCTAAAATAGTAACTATTGAAAAAAACGAAATAAAGAAATACGCAAAGTGCCTAACAATAATTAGAGCAAGTCA
>CALZHP010000104.1 GCA_945787325.1 uncultured Desulfobulbaceae bacterium | reverse complement strand
TGCCCGGCCGATTGATAAACTTGTTAAAGGTACCAAAAAACTCGCTGAAGGTGACCTTTCACACAGGGTTAATATCGAATCTCTGGATGAAATCGGGCAACTGGCAAAGTCATTCAATGACATGGCGGAACAGCTCAAAATATCCCGTAATGAGCTTCTTTCTGCAAAATCATATACCGATGATATTATCAAGTCGATGATAAATTCACTTGTTGTTGTCAACCAGGATACAACTATACGGGAAGTCAATAGTGCTACATGTGACCTGCTTGGTTATACGGAAAAAGAACTTATCGGCAAACCCTTTTCGATGGTTTTTGCTGAAGGATATTACAAGGGAATAGGTCTTGATAATCTCATATATAAAGGGTTTACACGAAATGTTGAAACAACGTATCAATCCAAGAAAGGAAGAAAAATACGAATTCTGTTCTCAGGTTCGGTAATATTTGATGAGAAGGGTAATTTTAACGGTATCGTTTGTGTCGGGCAGGACATAACCCTTCAGGCCGAAGCGGTCCGCGCCGGCAGGCTTGCCTCGTTGGGTGAACTTGCGGCAGGCGTTGCACATGAAATTAACAATCCTATAAACAGCATAATAAATTTCTCTCAAATACTGATAGACGATATAAAAAAAGAAGATAAACTTACTGACGAGCTGCCACAAAGGATTATTAAGGAGAGTGACCGAGTCGCCGCCATAGTAAAGAGCCTTCTTTCATTTGCCCGCAAGCGGGAAAAGAAAAAAGACCCGGTAAGCCTTCACGAGGTGATCGATGAGGTACTTACCCTTACAGAAGCTCAGATAGTTAAGGAAGGTATTAACCTGGAGGTGAATGTACCTCATACCCTGCCCCATGTGCGGGCAAATTTCCAGCAGATACAGCAGGTTTTTCTGAACCTCATCAACAATGCTCGATATTCCTTAAATAATAAAATGAACGGCGGCCATCCGGATAAGCTCTTTCGTATTGATGGCAGTAGAGGAAATTTTGAAGAACAGAGTTATATCAAAGTAACCTTCTATGACCGTGGCATGGGGATCCCATCCAACGTTCTCGAAAAGGTGATTAATCCTTTTTTCACAACAAAACCCTCAGGTAAAGGGACTGGTCTGGGCCTTACTATCAGCCACGGTATCATTTCAGATCATGGCGGTAAACTTCTCATTGAAAGCGACGAAGGAAAATTTACGAAAGTTGTTGTGCTCCTTCCTATTGACGACCAAAAAGAGCATGATTCGTTCGACAGCTCTATCAACTTCAATTCTTAACGATTAAACCTGGTTTGCATTTCATCCTGCGCCTGAAAACTGTTAGGCGAGGTCAAGAACCTTCCGTATTTGTTTTGTCAATGCGGTTGGCGTTATAGGCTTTGCTAGAAAGAACATATTTGAACCGGCCGGCAAATCCTCTTCAATGAGAGTTTGATCCGTATATCCTGACATAAAAATAATTTTTATTTGCGGCTGCTTTTTTTGATCTTATCAGCTAGCTCTTTTCCGCCTGTACTAGAATCAATAAGTATACGGGCAACAGCTGAACCTTTTACAAGAGGCTGGTATTCTTTTGTAAAATGAATTTCTTTTAGATATATGCCGCCATGTTCGTTGAAATATTCAGGGTTCATAGCAGCAATGTAGAGCGGAGAGTGGTGGTCGTGTGGAGCATGGCCCAACAGGATAACGGGAATTGCCTTTTCAGGTTTCTGACAGGCCGTAAGAAACAAAGATGCAACCATCAAAACAAATACACAGATGGCCTTGTAATTCTTCAAAAAGAAACCTCAGAAAAAATATAAAAATTTCAACACGTTGAAAGTATTACCGTTGACCTTATCGCACATATCATCATTTTTAGTGCAAATAGTCAATGATTTAATGAATATGGATATACACAAGCTAGGAAATTCCGTAGAGCTTGTATGTATGAAAGTTACCCGTTCTTGATGTTATCCACAACCATGTCACCAAATTCTGTTGTGGAAAGTATCTTTTCCTTATTAAAACCCTGTGAGGCAAGTTCAATTGTTGTAAAACCTTTCTCAAGAACTGCAAAGAGAGCATTCCAGATTACTTCAGATTCCTCAGGCAGTTCCAGACACTTATCCAACAGGAAGGCAACGCTTCCAATCATGGAATACGGGTTTGCCTTGTTCATGTTAGCTATATCAGGCGCTGATCCATGAGCCGCTTCCACATATCCTTTTTCAGGTCCTATACATGCCGAAGGCATAAGACCCAGCGAACCAAGGATGCCCCCGGCCTGGTCAGTAAGAATATCACCCTGCATGTTTTCCAAAAGCATAACACCATTAAATTGGGCTGGATTCTTTACAAGCTGAAAAGCTGCATTATCAACCAGCATTGAAACATAAGGTACGTCTGTGAAACCCTTTGCCACATCTTCAACGACCTCATTCCAGAAACGTGAAGTAGCCAAAACATTTGCTTTATGGACATTGGTGAGTGGCAGCTGCCTTACACGCGCCTCCTGGAAAGCAACCTCCGCCACCCTTCTGACCTGTTCCCGGGTATAAATACAGTCGTCCTTGGCGTAATCCATTCCGGTTGCGGGTCCTTCCACTTTGTCACCGAAATAAATACCACCAACAAGTTCCCTGATCATGAGTATATCAAGACCGTCACCAATAACTTCTTTCCTGAGCGGAGAAAATGAGGTCAGGGCTTTTGGCAGCCTCACCGGGCGGTAATTTACATAAGTATCATACCTTTTACGCAATGGCAGGATGGCACCGACTTCTGGCCTGCATTCCTGTGGAATAGTATTCATATCATTGACGGCAAGCCCAACAGGCCCCTTGATGATTGCATCGGCATCATCACAAACCGCCTTTGTTTTTTCAGGGAAAGGAGATCCTTCCGTAAAATAGGCGGTTGCTCCGAAAGGGGCATAATAAAGAGAAAAGCTGTGATTGAAAATTTTCTCAACAGCCTTTAAAACTTTTATTCCTTCACGGACAATTTCAGGACCTATGCCGTCACCTTCCAGGACCGCGATGTTTTTTTCCATTACTGCACCTGTTTTTAGTTATGTGAACTATGACCGTTTCCGAAAGACCTGTTAACAGTTTCACCAGGTGTTTTGTGGAATGTGGGATAGTCTCTAGAAATACCGTTGACAGAAAGATAGTATTTTTCACCAGATGAGCTGAGAACAAAAAATCAATATATTCTGTCTAATGCGGATTTTTTTTCGAGGCGCTTTTTTACCATACATAACGGATCAAAAGCAAGGGAATCATCAGGTATAACATTAAAATGTTCACCTCAGCTTATAAATCTGAAAAGGTGTGGCCCTAAGAAGAATAATACTTATAGTCTATGTAGGATTATAAATTAGTATTGCCTGCTGGTAGGGATTGCCTTACTGCTTGAACTGCAAAGGTACGGGTGACGATGACTGACAGAACAGTAAATCAAAGTCTGCTTTGGGTTCTGCTTTTTACCGGACTCTACATAACCGCCCGCAACAACTACCTGCTTTTTCATAATCTGGTGGAATTTTTCACCATCATCATAGGCTGCGGCATCTTTATTGTTACATGGAATTCGCGCAGGCTCCTGGATAACCATTACCTTCTTTTCCTTGGTATTGCCTATCTTTTTATTAGTATACTGGAGCTATTTCATAGTCTTGCTTTCGAAGGCATGAATATTTTCCATCACAAAGGCTCTAACATAGCTACCCAGTTGTGGATAAGCGCCAGATACCTGGAAAGCTTTTCCCTGTTGATTGCTCCTCTATTTCTTAAAAGAAGTCTTCGTATAGATTACGTCATTACATGTTTCAGTATTATTTGCATATCAGCAATCACCTCCATATTCTGGCTGAAAATTTTTCCTGACTGTTACATTGAGGGCTCCGGACTCACTGCATTCAAGAAAAACAGCGAATACTTAATATGTTTAATAATGATTGCTGCCATGATTTTTCTGGTCAGGAGGCGTGATAAATTTGAACAGAACATTCTGAAACTCCTCATCTTTGCTATCAGCTTTAACATAGCTGCCGAACTGGCCTTTACGTTCTACATTGAAGTAAAAAGTCCGGCCAACATGATCGGCCATTTTCTCAAAATAATATCCTATTTTCTCATTTATAAGGCGATTATAGAAAACGGCCTGGAAAAACCCTATAACCTATTGTTCTGGGACTTAAAACAAAGTGAAACCCGGTATCGAAATATTTATACTACCGCACCGCTCGCTTTCGTAGTCTGGGATCGTGACTGCCGTGTCATCGACTGGAATAAACAGGCCGAGAAAATGTTCGGATGGACACTGGAAGAAGTCCTGGATCGCAACTTCTTTGAATTTCTTATTCCAGCAGAAGAACGTCCAAAAATTGAAGATATTGTCCAGTCCCTTCTCGGCAATAACCTGGTTAATAGGAGTATCAATAGAAATCTGACAAAAAGTGGTGAATCTATTTTATGCGAATGGAATAACTCTGTCCGCTTTGGTCCTGAAGGCGAAATCGAAGGTGCTCTGTCTCTGGGGCTCGATATTACAGAACGTGCCCAGGCCGAAGAAGCCCTGCAGAAATACTCAGAAGATATAAAGATGTTTGCATATTCTGTAACGCATGATCTAAAGAATCCTGCCATTAGTATTTACGGACTGACAAAGCATCTTAAAAGATTCTATGCAAACAAAATGGGCGAAAAAGGAGAGGAAATCTGCAGGCAGATAGTGAACCTTTCTGAACAGATTAGTGCTCTTATTGAAAAAATTAATACCTTCATAGCTACCAAAGAAAATCCTCTTTCGCTGGAAGAAAATATTTCCTTCAAAGAAATCTGCCGTATGATCCATGAGGAGTATTCATCCCAGCTCAACATCAGGCGCATACAATGGTTTGAGCCGGAAAATATGCCGGATGTAAGAGCAGACCGGTTGGCAATGCTGCGCATCATGAGAAACCTGATCGGTAACTCTCTGAAATATGGTGGAGATAATTTAAGCAGAATAGAGATCGGATATAATGTAAGTAATACCCACCATATATTTTCGGTAAAAGATGATGGCGCCGGTCTGAAGCGAAGAAATGATCCGAATATATTCACCAAATATACCCGGCAGGAAACTTCCCACGAAATAGAAGGTACCGGGCTTGGCCTTGCAATTGTCAAGGAAATAGCTGAACGGCAAGGAGGCGAAGTCAAGTTCGATGACCGTCAGGAGCGCGGTTTAACAGTTATCTTTTCAATTTCAAAATATCTTTAACCTAACCTTCCCCCCTCTCTCAAGTATCCGATAAAACAAAAAAACCTGTTTAGCTTCAGTATAGAAGGATATAAATAAAAGTTTTTAATTGATAAATTGTGTTCATTTCAACTTCTGTAGCAGCCTAAATCCTTTCATTTTATTATATTCGAACCCCGCGGGTGTCATGCTTTACACC
>CALZHP010000103.1 GCA_945787325.1 uncultured Desulfobulbaceae bacterium | reverse complement strand
AAAAAAATAATTGATTAACTGGAGGCGTTTATGAAAAAAATTCTACCTACCATCTCCCTTCTGACATTGACAATATTCCTCTGTCCTCTGCCCGCTTTTTCTGTAGAAGTTGGCGATTTGGCATCGGATTTTGAGGCTGAGTCAACCATGGGAACTATTCGACTGTCTGATTACCTTGGCAAGAAAAACGTTCTTCTCGCTGTTTATTACCGCGATTTCACCAGCGGCTGAACTACTGAAATGGCAGCCTTTCAAGAGGACATAGAGTCTTTTGAAAGCCTCGACACCCAGGTTCTGGGTGTAAGCGCAGACAGCATGGAAAGCCATTACAAGTTTGCCAAAGAACTTAATCTTACTTTTCCGCTGATTTCCGATCCCGATGGCAAAGTCACTGACCTCTATGCCACCGGAAGGATAGCTTTCCTGATCGATAAAAAGGGATTCGTACGGATGATTGTGAAGGGAATGCCGAATAACAGTAAGATTTTGAAAAAGATCAGGAAAATTGAAGACAGATTAAAGAAAAATCCTGAGTGATTCCAAAACAACAAGCGAGGCGCTTTTCATGCTTCAACTGCTGGCGGTTGAGTTGATCATCATGTTTGTATTCATGAATTTCTGGTTCTCCGTTGCCATCTGGAAAAAAAGGAACGATATTGCTGATATAGTCTGGGGTCTTGGTTTTATTGTTGCAACAATATGCGCCTTATACATAAGCCAGACTATCAGTACCAGGGCTTTTGTTGTTTCCATCCTAGTTTTTATCTGGGGCAGTCGTCTTGCAATCAGAATATTGCTTCGCAACCTCAAAAAGTCTGAAGATGCACGCTATAATGAATGGCGCGAAGAATGGGGTGATAATTTCTTTCAACGGACGTATTTCCAGGTATTCATGCTGCAGGGCTTGTTGATTCTCATTATTTCTGTTCCGGTTTTTCACATCATTATATCTGCCAACCCACCCCTCAGACTTCTGGACTTTCTGGGCATCGCTATGTGGTCTGTAGGTTTTTTCTTTGAAACGGTTGGTGACTATCAACTCGATAAGTTCACACGTAACCCTGCAAATAAAGGCAAAGTCATGAAATACGGTCTCTGGAAATACAGCAGGCATCCAAACTATTTTGGCGAAGTACTCATGTGGTGGGGGATTTTCTTTATAGCTCTTTCCATTCAGTATGGATGGCTGACAATTATAGGACCTGCCACCATAACCTTTCTTATTTTGAAAGTCTCGGGTGTGCCGATGGCAGAAAAAAGAATGCGTAGCAAAGAAGAATTTCAACAATACATGAAAACTACAAGTGAGTTTTTTCCTTTGCCACCAAAAAAGGAGAACTAGGATATGTTGCACGGACTCAAAGTATACCTTTGCCTCATCCCTGTTTTTTTTCTGATTGATTACATATGGCTCGGTAAAGTCATGAGCAGATTTTACCTGAAGGAGCTTGGCCCTATGGCCCGAGCCTCGAACAATAATTTTGAACCAGTAGTTTGGGCTGCGGTTATTGTCTACCTGCTGATCCCATTGGGCATAGTCCTGTTCGTATTACCGGGAATTCCGGACCAGGATTTCGTGTTCCAATCCCTGTTCAAAGGTATGCTGTATGGGCTAATTTTATATGGTGTATACGATATGACAAATCATTCACTACTGCAAAACTGGTCCATTAAAATGTCGATAGTAGACATGATATGGGGGGGCTTCATCAACAGCGTTGCAACTCTTGCGGGAAAATACCTCGATATACTTTTTAAGTAATCAGGGGGAGGATTATGAAAATAGCAATAATCGGTAGCGGCATATCCGGGCTTACCACCGCACACCTGCTCCATGGAGACTTTGATATCCACCTCTTTGAAGCAAACGATTATATCGGAGGCCACACTAATACCGTTGCCGTAGGTAATGATCATGGGAGCTATATGGTCGATACCGGTTTTATTGTATTTAACGAAACGACATATCCTAACTTCTGCAGGCTCATTTCAAACCTTGGTGTTCAGTCGCAGCCGACAGAAATGACTTTCAGCGTCAGGAGTGCAAAATCCGGTATAGAATATAATGCCCACTCGCTCAGCACCTTCTTCGCGCAAAAGAAGAATCTTTTTTTTCCTTCCCACTACAAAATGATATTCGATATTTTCAGGTTCAGGACTCAGTTTGATAAACTCACCGCACATAAGCACGACGCGAAACCACTAGTGCCATACCTGCAAAAACACGGTTATGGAGAACAATTTATTAATCACTTCATCTTACCTATAACTGCATCACTCTGGTCAGCTAAACCTGACAAAGCCAGAAATTTTCCATTGGGCACCTTTGTACGTTTTTTCAAGAAACACGGGTTTTTAAATATAAAAAATCCCTTCACATGGCAGGTTATAAAGGGGGGCTCAAAAACATATGTAGAGAAAATAACTACTCAATTCAAGAACAAGATACATCTTTCCTGCCCTGTGCTGTCAATAAAAAGAAATGAAAACTGCGTTGAACTGAAACACAAGGACGGAATTGAAGTTTTTGATCATGTGGTTCTTGCAGTCCACAGCGATCAGGCCCGATCCATGCTTGAAGATCCTACTGATAAAGAAAATGAGATTCTGGGTGCCATCGGCTATCAGCAAAACCATGTCATTCTGCATACAGACACTTCAATTCTTCCTGAGAATCAATCTATCTGGGCAAGCTGGAATTACTTTATACCAAACAAGGAACAGCAATCTGCAACACTCAGTTATGATATGAACATCCTTCAAGATCTTACTTCACCTGACGAATTCCTTGTATCTCTCAACCAGCAGGATTTCATAAATTCCAGCAAGATCATTGGAAAATATTTGTACCACCATCCGGTTTATTCACCGGAAGTACCGGCAGCGCAGAAACGACATGCTGAAATCAGTGGTATCGGGAGGACCCATTACTGCGGTGCATATTGGGGGTATGGCTTTCATGAAGATGGCGTCAACAGCGGCCTTGCCGTCTGCAAACACTTTGGGAAAAAACTGTAATGAACAGCTGCCTATATAAAGGTATTTTAAAACACGCTAGATATCATCCGGTTGAAAATTTTTTCCGCTATAAGCTGTTCATGATGTTTTTTGATTTATCGGAGCTTGATGATTTATTCAACGACAAGTGGTTTTGGTCTGTGGATAGATTTAATCTTGCATATCTCAGAAGGGCTGACCATTTCGGGGACCAGAACACTTCCATTGAGCAGTCTGTGCGGAACCTGGTCATTGATAAAACGGGAACTTCTCCAAAAGGTCCGATTAAAATGCTCACTCACCTACGTTATTTTGGGCACTGCTTTAACCCGGCCACATTTTATTATTGCTATGATGAAACAGGTCAATTCCTTGAAGCCATCGTTGTTGAAATTCACAACACTCCCTGGGGAGAAGTATATTGTTATGTGCTCGATTATGGCTTGTTAGATCGTGATGGTAATAAGCGAAAATGTACTATCAACAAACAGTTTCATGTTTCACCCTTCATAGGGATGGATATATTATATAACTGGAATTTTACCGATCCTGGGGAAGAACTGAAAGTTCATATGATTGATTATCAGGGAGATTTGAAGTTGTTTGAAGCAGAACTGACCCTGGACAGAAAAGAGATCAGCGGGACAAGCCTGGCTTCGGCCTTGGCAACCTATCCTTTGATAACTGTTAAAATAATAGCGGCAATTTACTGGCAAGCCTTTAAACTTTGGAAAAAGGGCGCACCTTTTTATGAGAATCCCGGAACAAAGAAGCAGGTGGAGGTTTAGTAAATGAAAAAGGCATCGATAACGGATGAAAGCATTATTGGATATCCATCACAAATCGTCAGGCAAAATTATTTCGCAAAGAATTTATTAAGGAAAATTCTTTTTAAACGCTTTGATAAAATTCACACTGGAGCCATTGAGATTATTGAAGATGATTCAAAGTACTGCTTAGGAATAAAAGATGTCGGTGAGTTACGCGCCACAATTCGAGTCCATAATCCTGCATTTTACTCCGCTTTAGTTTTCGGCGGCAGCATAGGCGCGGGAGAGTCATACATGCGTTCCGATTGGACGTGCGATAATCTCACCGACCTTATCCGCATAATCATTGCAAACAGGGATATCCTCCTCGAACTGGACAATGGCTTGGCAAAACTTACCGAACCCCTTTACAAACTTTTCCACGTTGGAAGAAAAAATACTAAAATAGGCAGCAAAAAGAACATCTCTTCACACTATGATTTAAGTAATGACTTCTATAAGTTGTTTCTGGATGAGACGCTTGCATATTCATGCGGTATTTTCTCTAGCAAAAAGACAACTCTGAAAGAGGCATCGCTTGAAAAATTCGACCGCATCTGCAAGAAGCTGAGACTGACGAAAGAAGATCATCTGCTTGAAATCGGCACGGGATGGGGTGGATTTGCCATCCATGCCGCGGCAAATTTCGGCTGCAAAGTAACGACAACAACTATATCAAAAGAGCAGTTTGGCCTTACCAGTCAAAAAATAAAAGAGGCAGGGCTTTCACAACGCATTCGTCTCCTTTTTGAGGATTATCGTGAACTGAAAGGGCATTATGACAAACTCGTTTCAATTGAGATGATTGAAGCTGTTGGCCATCAGTATTACAAGAAGTTCTTTCAGTGCTGCAGTAATCTTCTCAAACCAGACGGCCTCATGCTTTTACAGGCTATTACTATTGCCGACCAGGCATACGAACAACATAAAAAATCAGTGGATTTCATTAAGCGACACATTTTTCCCGGATGCTGTATTCCTTCGATATCAGCCATTATCAAGGGTGTCACTTCAGCAAGTGACATGAAACTTTTCCACCTGGATGATATTACTCCACATTATGCAACAACATTGCGCGTCTGGCGCCAGAATTTCTTCAAGGAAATAGATGCCGTTCGCAAATTAGGGTTTACAGAGAGTTTTATAAAAATGTGGGAATTTTATCTCTGTTACTGTGAAGCAGGTTTCAGAGAGCGATACTTAGGTGATGTACAGATGGTATTAACAAAACCGGGCAACAGACATGCTCCTATTGATCCGTTTTTAACGGGCTGACCGGACATGAAGATAGCTTTCAATTTAGTCGCTTTTCAACTTGGCTGGTTTGCCAGTACACTGGGTGCGGCAAACAATTTATTCTGGTTGGGGCCGATAGTTGTCAGCGTGTTATTCTCAATACATCTTGTTCTGAATGGCAATTATATCAGGGAATGTTTACAGGGGTTAACAATATTACTTCTTGGCATAATCGCTGATACACTTCTCACTATATTAGATGTATATACGCCCAAACAATTTATCTTTCCCTATCCCTTAAGCCCACCCTGGCTTTTTTTCATGTGGCTTAATTTTTCTACGCTCATAAACGTATCGATCAAATGGCTTAATAAGAAATACGTTTTATCTGCTTTACTGGGAGGTATAGGCGGTGCTGTTGCCTATTTCGGAGGTGATGCATTCGGAGCTTTGAAATATTCAGAACCTAAATCCGTCAGTATGATTATGACCGGAATCACCTGGGCACTGCTCACACCACTTTGTTTTTATATTTCCAACCAACTTAAAAAATTAATATAGCATAAAAAAAAGCCCCCTGTTGTTAAGGGGGCTTTTAAAATATTACCTACATCACT
>CALZHP010000102.1 GCA_945787325.1 uncultured Desulfobulbaceae bacterium | reverse complement strand
TGTTCATTATTTTTTCCCTCCACTTTCATCAACAAAATAGGCAGAAACAAGAAGTCCAGTACCAGGGCCAGGGTTATAGTAAGAGCCGTCATCAGGCCCATATCAGCATTCAGTTCAAAACCTGAGAAGGCAAGAACTAAAAACCCTGAAACAAGAACAATAGATGTAATCCACATGGCGGTTCCAACGGTGTTGAAGGAATAGTGAACTGCATCCCTGGAATTCATATTATATTCGCGACGGGCACGCATATATTTACTCATAAAATGCACCGTATCATCAACAACAATACCAAGAGTAAGAGCAGCCAATATCGATATAACGAGACCAACCTGCCCCACTACCAGACCCCAAATTCCAAAAGAGATAAAAGCTGGGGCCAGATTTGGTACCAGGCTCAGGATACCTAGTTTCAAGCTACGCAAGGTCAAGACAAGGATTCCTGAAATGATCACCAGGGCCCCGAACGAAGCACCGAGCATGCTCCTGATATTTCTTTCGGATATATGGGCAAACATCATGGACATACCGGTACCGTAAGTAAACATACTTGGAGGCGCATTTTTGTTCAGCCAAGCACGCGCCCGTTCGTCTATATCACGAAGTTCTCTGGTGCTAGAGCTTTTCAAACGAACCACCATGCGGATTGAGGATTTATCGACATTAATTTGATTGTTCAGATCGAGTCCAAATGGAAGAGACATCTCATAAAGAAGCAGATACTGAGCTGCTAAGTCGCGTTGTTCCGGTATGCGATAGTAAGCCTCATCATCGCCATGCATGTTTTTGTTGAGCCTTTTCATGATGTCGGAAATAGCAAAAACATGTACAACTTTTGGCTGCTCGCGATACCAGTTTGCAAAATTTTCAACGGTTCTTAAAAATTCTGGCTCACTGATGCCGCCCGACTCACCTGATTCAAGTGAGTACTCTATTACATTAAAACCCGTCAGATTCTTTTCTGCAAAATCGGTTGCCTTTCTAAATGTATACCTGTCA
Source organism: uncultured Desulfobulbaceae bacterium (assembly GCA_945787325.1). Lineage (GTDB taxonomy): Bacteria > Desulfobacterota > Desulfobulbia > Desulfobulbales > BM004 > CALZHP01. The sequence goes on along the minus strand of CALZHP010000102.1, from coordinate 4,861 downwards.
TCAAAATACTTAACAAAGTCATCATTCAACTCTATGCGAGTCACACCTGTAGTTAGACCGATAATTAATACAAGTAAAACCCAGAATAGCGGCTTTCTCCTGTTTACAACAAAGTCGGCCAGCCAACCGCATGAGGTACATTCTGCTGCCACCGTTTTTCGGACTTTCAGTGGTAGTACCGCTACGATAGCCGGCAGAAAAGTAACTGAGTAAACATAAGCTGCTACTATTCCAATGGCCACGATGTTGCCCAGGTCATGAAAAGGCGGGGCATCGGAAAAATTCATGGTAAGAAAACCTATCGCGGTGGTAAGGCTGGTAACAAATACGGGCGGCATATTGATACGCAAGGATTCGATTATTGCCTCATTTTTACTTTTACCCTGCCTCATCTGCTGAAAAATTGTCACCAGTATATGCACGCTGTCGGCAACGGCAAGAGTCAGGATAATAGTGGGTGCGTTTACAGAAGAGGGGGATAGCGAGATCCCAAGCCAACCGGCAATCCCCATACTGGTAATCATAGAGAAGAAAATAATTGAAAAAGTGGCGACAGTTCCGGAAATAGAACGTAAAGCTAAAACCATGAGTATGAATAGAACAGCGTACATGAGTGGAACAAGTGTTTTCATGTCATCGCGTGAAGCCTCACCGAATGCCGCGTCAATGATTATGCCTCCGGTCAGATATACATCTATATCAGGATATTTTGTTCTATAGTCGTCTGCAAGGCTTTTTGCGTACGCTGCTATCTTGTCCGTTTCCTGTTGTGAATCCGCTGGCTTAGTTAGTAGTACGTTAATCCCGGTAACATGGCCGGCAGATGAAATCTGCCTGTTGACCAGCAGCGGTTCAGCAAGTGCTGTAGTTCTTATTCCCTCGAGATCCACAGGAGAAAGATCCAGCGGATCCAGGACTAAGTCCTCAACAATGAGTTCATCACCCTCGGCACGGGTATGCTGAAAGTTTGTCAGGGAATCAACACGGGTGGAAAAAGGGATCTGCCAGCAAGCTTCTGTTAATTCAATGATTGCGGATAGCGTTTCCGGCGTAAAAACATTGCCGGACTTTGGTGCCAGAATGATAAGGATGTTTTCATCCTTAGAAAAGGTATTTTCCAAGGCCTCCAAGGCTTGGAGCTGAGGATTTTCCTCGCCGAAGTACATCCGGGCATCGTTGTTGAAGGTAAGAAAACGTGCACCGCTTGCTGAAAAGGCAACGACTGCAAGAGTAGCAATAATTATCAGCCATCTGTTGGCTATAACCAAATTGCCGTATGACCCTGTATGATTTTTTTTCATTTATATACCATTTTAAACCTATTAATGATTATTAAATTAATTATTCACAAATTGCTATCTCTTCCCTAGCCCCCTGATCAGCAGGCGGACAATTCCCTGCGCGTATCTAACCATCTCTTCCTTGGTAATGACAGTCAGAAATACTGGATAATGAAACAGCACTGTGGACTTCAGTATCAATTCAGCGGTAGCTACAATATCCTCGGCATCAAATTCTCCGCTTCTATTACCTTCGGCAAGAATTTCAGCAATAAGCGATTGTTTTACCTCTTTGTGTTGCTGTACTAGATCGTAGCGCTCACGGGTTATAAACTCTACGGCTTCATTTACCATTGGTTCCTGACCGCAAAGATCTTCAGTACAGTCAAGCATTTCCAGGACAAAAGCCTCAAGCTTCTCAGAGGCTGTGATGCCGGTTTGTCGGACAATCACCCTGAGCGCATCTTCGGTTTGCCTGAAACATGCTTGTACAAGTTCGGCAATGATATCTTTTTTCCCACCGAAAAATCGGTAAATATTGGCAGCAGACATATCGCAGTCAGCGGCAATTTCAGCCATGGTTGTCTTGTTATAGCCGAAGCGCCGGAAGCGCTCCGCAGCGGCATCTATAATCTGTTGTCTTGTCTCCTGTAATTTATCCATGCACACACAATAAACCATGAACAATGAATAATCAATATATTATTTATTATTTATTGATTATTCTTTATGTAAAAGAAATTATGAATCTAAAATATGCCCTTTACGCCATTATGACAGTGTAGATGAATGGGTTTGCGGTAGAAAAATTTGCAATAATAGTAAAGGAAAAATCAAAAAAAAATAAAAGAAAGGAACAGCAGCTTTGCATGAAAGTTTCAAGGATATCATCAAGTCGATGTGGGTCTGGAACTTTTCGATAAGATCAACCACCAGAATACCGCTACAGCTGAAGAAACATCCTCCGCGTCAGAACAACTTAAGGATCTTGCAAATAGTCTGAGCATGTTGATCGGAAGCTTTAAGCTGGATGAATTTATAGCGCTACCAGAAACAGAACAGGAAGTACCTAAGATCAACCTACAATAGTGTGAGCTTTAATACTGTTGCTGCTTATTAAGAAGATAACGAAATATAATTGCCGCTCAAAATTTGCTGTTATTTGTTTCCATACAACTCCGACATCCTGCTTATCTCTTCCTTCACTTCCTGGCGCAGTGCTGAAGGTTCCACGACTTCAACATCAGACCCATACTGCAGTATTCTCAGCTTAATCTCTCTGAAATCAGCCACCGGAAGAGTCAGTTCCAGCCCCCCATCCAGCATCTCCTGAATTTTCTGCTTTGGATGCCATATCTGTTCCCGAATCCAGCGGGCCCGCTCAGGAGTAAAGCGGAGTTTTACCTTTACAATGTCCGTATCCTGAAATATGCCAAACGCCCCATCGAGCTGATGTTCCCATTCTTTTTTAGGCCGCGCTTCAAAGTTGATTGCTAGGACAACAGGGTCTTCCATTCGGGAAAGAAAGAATTTTCTCCAAGCCTCACGGGTACGACACCAGGCTATAAGCACCCAGCTTCCCATGTAATGCTGCAGATGGTGTGGTTCAACAAGTCTTTCAGTTGAGCCTTTTGCACGTGGAGATGAATAATTGATTCGAAGCACCTTTTGCTGTAGCAGCGCGTCAGTTACTTTCTGAAACGTATCCGCCTGGGCCGGTGAGTAACTGTGCCATGTGGCTGAGAAAACTTCCTCCATCCTTTTTTCGGTCAAACCCAGATTGCCGGTTGCTGAAAAGAGTTTTTTACCAAAGCTGTTTATCGACCTGCTAATCATACCGCCAACGCTGTTGGAAAGAAGGTTTCTGGCAAGAAGAATTGCCAGAAGCTCTTCCTGGGTAGCCTGCATATTGGGGAGTTCGACGTTGCTTTCAGGATAATGATACCCATTTTTTCTGGCATCATATTCAAAAGGGGCGCCAAGATGAAGATGCATATATTCGATATCCCTTTGTGCAATCCTTTCCGAAAGGGCAAACTGGGCTGCAAGAGATGAAGCATTCGGATATCGCTTCCCCTGTAGTTGCTGATGAAACCAGGAAAAACGTTCCAGTATTAAAAAATCTCCCATCGACTCCTCCAAACTAAATTATGACTGATAACATCTATTAATCGCATCAACATTTATCACGTCATTCCTTTGAATGCAAATAATCTCCCGTCACAATTCGAAAAAGTCGACTTGCTTGTAGTTAGACAAAACGACTATTAAAAAATTTTCACAAAAAAACGGGAACACCAGCTACTGATGTTCCCGTTTTAATACTATCTATGAAAAAGTGGAATTATTCAGTAAGAGAAATATCCACCGATGGTCTGAGGGTTGCGCAGGTCGCTATGGCATCATGAATCATGTGGTTTTTAAACGCTTCTACCAGTCCTAAATTTACAGGTTTGTCATTATCATAATCAACAAGCGCCTGCTGGCTCAGATTGTAATCAAACCGTGGCGCCCACTTCCTGGAACCAAGGCGGGCAGTGGTCGAACAGTTATCAACCATGAAGGCCACGCCCTTGAAATGCATATAGGGATTTAGAGAATCAACCGCCTCGATAACAGACTCGTTACATACTTCGCTCAGGCAGTGCCCTTTCTCAACCAGCAGGTCAATCTGTGCCATCATTGTGGCGCAATATACGCCAGCTGTGAAAGGATCGATCTTTATCGAAGCATCAGATCTGGAGGCGCGTACTTTCTCGCCTACCTGCCACATACGGGTCCCGTCGATCTTGCCCATGGGATAACGCTCGAAACGTTTACCGGCAATAATTACCGAACGGATCTCGTTGCAGCTGGACACTTCTTCATAAATTTCCAGCAGAATATCAAATGCCGGTCCATATGCATGGGAGTATATCTTCTCAAAGATCTTTTTACCGTCATCATCCAGCTGGTTATAAACAGCGAGGATACCGTCATGGGAAATTATTTTGTTGATAGGGCCTGTAATATTTTCAACAGAGGCAATAAACGCTTCCTCCTCACCCATACCCTGCTCCATGACGTATCTTCTGAAAAGTGCCTCGACAATACCGTGAACAGCACCCAGCAGGATACCTCGTTCTCCAAAGATGTCGCTGCGGAATTCACTTCCCAGGGTCGTCATAAATATATAGGGAGCGCCAACTGCAACCGCCCAGCCAAGGGCATGATCTGTGGCACGGCCGTCGATATCCTGCTCGACAGCAAAACTGCTGTTGATACCTGCGCCGTTAATCTCTTTGCCCTGCACATACAGCCTGCGAACCGACGGCCCCATGCCCTTGGGGCAGACGCCGACCACATTAATACTTGAGGGAAAAGACTTGCCGATACTTTCTAGATAGCCCAATAGAAAACCATGTGACAGACCAAGGGTGGCGCCATCTTTCATAGCATCGAATACTTTCTGGTAATTTTCGGCCTGGGCAGCGTCGGAAATTAGCAGGATTACCATATCGGATTCCGCTGCTACTTCATACATTTCGCCCAGTGTTCCATTGGCTTTCGTAAAGCCCGCTTCTTCGGCACTTGCCATAGAC
>CALZHP010000101.1 GCA_945787325.1 uncultured Desulfobulbaceae bacterium | reverse complement strand
TCTACCACAGGTTGTCATTTCCTTTTCTAATTATTTGATGATATTAATTCACACATTCCGACCCGTTATTCAGCCACTCTTCCAGTCGCGGTGAAAGTTTTTCTTTCCCAATGTACTTGCCGAGTGCGTAATATGCATAAATCAGTTTTTTAAATACGTGGTCTCATCTGGTTTTCTTGGTTCGGTCCCCAATTTAAGAAGTTAGATTAGTCCAACTTTTTTCGTGACACCCCTCCATTTCAACCATACCCACCATTCTAGTTCAACATCCCACTTTAATATTTTCCACAATCCATCATCTGAAAGAAGAATATTTAGAATTTTATTTGTTTCTATATAATACTTTTGGGATTTTTCGAAACCTGAGGCCCAAAACATTCTCCCAAAAGTGTATGAAGTCGCATATTCTTCCCAGGAATCATATTTTTTTTGGATTTTTCTGCCGAAATATAAAAGCAAATTCCAAGACTACACCTCTGTTAAATATCCGACTTGATATCCCCATCTAATTAATGCTGCTGCCCTTCCTAAATCCCAGGAAATAATATCTGTCTTCATTGTTTCAGTTTGATTACTGTTTAGAAACAAATAATAATTCAAGACCTTATTTTTCATTTTATATTTTTGAATTATAGAACCAATATTCACTCCCTGATTCAATGCTATAATTTCTTTCAACTTCATATATATTTCATTATGACCCTGATTCTCCCTACTCTTTATCACATCTATCAACTCATTTCTGCTATTGACTCCCCACCATTTACTTAGAACATTTTTGTATGCGATTGTCGCATCGTTGGAAAAAGGTTCAACTTCTAGTGTATTGTGTGCGGAACCGTTTACCTCCATCATTATTGCCGGAAGCGCCAATAACCATTGTCTTTGCGATTCACTAATCTTTGGTATGCTTTTTGATAAAAGTGCCTCCTCAAAATTATTATACTTATGGGGTGTGCAACTAACATTGAAAAGCATTATCAGTACAGCAAATGAAAGTACAAAAACCTTTTCCATTGTTTCTTCTCCATCAAAATCCTTACACTGGGAAACAAAATAACACCAAATGACCGACGTTAGGCTTGCATTATTGCACTATTTAATGATGTTTAATCAACACATTCCGACCCGTTATTAAGCCACTCTTCCAGGCGCGGTGACAGTTTTTCTTTCCCAATGTACTTGCCGAGTGCGTAGTACGCATAAATCAGTTCCTGCGGATACTTGAGTTTTATCGAGGGTCAAGTAGGGGTCGAATCTTTTTCCTTGACATATTTCGCACTATCTTCGGAAAATTTTTTATCCGGCAAGCAAATTCATTATCAGCCTGATCATCAGGTCCTTCTGCCTGGGCTGGCTCTCGGCAATCAATAAAGCCAGAGCAACCAGTCCATTATCATTGATGCCGGCCTGATCAAGTAGTCCGTTCTCTTTGAGATACACCAGAAAAAGAAACGAACCAATCCTTTTGTTACCATCCGAAAACGGATGATCTTTAATAACGAAGTATAACAGATGAGCTGCTTTTTCCTCGATACTCTGATACAAATCTTTTCCACCGAATGTCTGATCTATAGAACCCAATATACCCTGTAGGTGACTTCCAGGTTCCTGACCGAAAAGGGCGCTGCCCTCACCCCGGTCGATCAACTCATTTCTAAGGCTCACTATTGCCTCTTGTGTATGTTTGTAGTCCAAGTGCTTTTTAGAAGGATGGCGTTTCTTCGGGAGTTTTAATTCGTCTTCATCATACTGTAAAAGCAATGACCAGGTCTTTGCGTATCGGTTAATTACATCAAGCACGGCACGGCCCTCTTCATTAACCAACTCATTTTGCTGCAGAGTTTGTGACAACAGATGAACCACTTGTTCCATCTCGGAAATGCCTTTTTCTGCTAATCGCTTCTGGTTAACTGTGTATCCGTTGATCAGGTGGTCTTTAAGGACTGAGGTTGCCCATTGGCGAAAAAGTACACCACGTTTTGAATTAACTCGATACCCCACGGAAATGATTGCATCCAGGTTATAATGCTTTAAAGTTCTTCGGACTTGGCGACTACCCTCTTTTTGAACTGCCGAGTAATGCTCGGTAGTTGTTTTTTTCACAAGTTCGTCATCCGCATATATGTTTTTGAGATGCAGGCTGATATTATCGGAGGAAGTATCGAACAGATCTGCCATCTGCCTCTGGGTAAGCCAAACAGTTTCATGGTCAAGTCGCACCTCAACCTTGCTGTAATCTGTTTCGTATATAACTATCTCACCGTGTTCTTTACTCATGACTTTTGTTTAATCACATTGTGTCGCATCCAGGACTAGATAGGGGGCAAAAGAGATAGGGGGTCAAATCTTTATCATTGAAATATCAATCTTTTGCCTGCTTTTTCCGTGCTTCAAGTTCACCACCAAATTCACCTAAAGCTTTAAAATAGGCCATCATCTCATCGGTGATGGCACCCGCTACGGGTGCACTTATGTTCATGGCAGTTTTGTTTGCCAAGCTCGCTTCCTTGTATATTGCACTATTCCTGTCCACTGTCATGTGGGTATATCTGAAGTTCGTGTAGCTGATTTCCTCTTTAGGATTGAAGAAATAACTGTCCGTCTGGACCGTATTGCCCTGCTCGTCTTTCAGGGCCAGGTACGCAGGAATTTCCCCGAATTGACTTTTGTCGGTTGGGACCATTTCCACATCCACGGTATATGTACTTCCCGCTTTAACATCTGCGGATATTATTGTTCCCCAACCGGCACGCTCTGTTTCATTGTTCTTTTTCGGGATTAACCGCTTATAGTAATTAAAGGCGAGAATATTTACTTTACCGGGCGGCACACGGTAAAGAACCGGCATATCACCCCTGGGTTTGGTCAGCATGCCCATTGGTGTTAGGCCAAATGCCACCTTCGCCAGACCTTTTGACATTGAATCAATATCCAAGAACGGATCCCAATATGCCGGGTCCACGTCCGGATCATCTGATTCTTTGAGAAGCTGCCCGGAAAGCAAGCCATGGGTTTTGACCTTTATCACCGCATAGCCCGAGTTATCTGCCAGACGGTTTGACTTGGAGTTAATACAGTGCATCGACGAACAACCGCTGACAAGCAGGTACACCATCCCGATCAGAACAAACAGAAATAGATTTTTCAGATTACTCATTCTACTCTCCCCCACAGTTTAGTAATTTAGAATGCATAAATTATTGATAACCCGAACAGATAGGCTTTCGAAAAATAAAATACCTATCCAATTCAGGAAGTTATTTCTTTATAGCGCAGGATTTGAAAAATACAAAACATTTTTCAAATTGTGTGTCAGTTCTCATTTCCTAAAACCCAATCTTTCGTTTTGGTTTTTCATCCACTTCTAAAAGTTGTTTTATCACTTCAAAAACAACTTGGAAGTTCTCATCATGTCCTGTTAACCGTTTTTCCAACTCATCAAGTTTTTTTGCCATTTTTTTGTGTGTAGATAACAATTCACGTAACTTTACGAATGCGCGTACCACAAAGATACTTACCTCAACAGCTCTCTTACTGTTTAGAACAGAGGCGGCCATAATTGCTCCATGCTCTGTGAACACCATAGGCGGATATCTCATATGAGCTCCTTTACCTAAGGTGCCAATTTGGCACCTTAAGTTTTCAACCTCGTCTTTTGTCAGCATAAACATGAAATCAGATGGGAAACGGCCAATATTTCTTCGTACCTGCCTTTTCAGTTGTTTCGTTTCAACTCCAAACAATTCTGCCAGGTCACGATCCAGCATCACCTTTTGTTTTCGAATTAGATAAATTTTGCTTGAGATAGCGTCAATTGGCATCAGATTGCTCATAGTGTTTTACCTTTTCTTTTTTCATTTATTTTGACTAAAAATACCTATCCATTTTAGGAAGTTATTTCTTTATAGCGCGGTTAATTAAAATTACAAATGGTAATTTTAATTGAAATGGGGAATGAGGTTTTGGAATTGTGTCAGTCTTCAGCTTGATCCGTTAGCTGATAAATATGAAAGAATATTAAAAAAAAATTGTGATACTTTTGTGACATCTTATTATTAAAATAAATTAAAGGGTTAAATGAGAATCTCAATATGAAACTTTTACGGGAAACTATGTGATCGTGGCACATCGTATTCTTGTTGTTGAAGATAATAAGGACCTGGCCAGGGTCCTTAAAATGCATCTGGAAGACCTTTCCTTAAAGGTCGATCTGGCATCCGATGGCGTTGCAGGGTTAACAAAAGCGGAAACCGGCGATTACGATCTTATTATCTTGGATTTGATGCTTCCCGGCCTGGATGGTATGGAAATCTGCCGCCGCGTCCGCGGTAAAAGTGAATACACTCCTATTCTGATGTTAACTTCAAAATCTTCCGAACTTGACCGCATCCTCGGCTTGGAAATGGGTGCGGATGATTATGTGACCAAACCCTTCAGTATAAAGGAACTAATGGCAAGAGTTAAAGCCATAATCCGGCGCGTTGAAGGGATGCAGGGCAATGTTAAGAAGGAACAGGAGATCATTCATGCGGGTGGCCTTGTTATCGATTCGGGCAAGCGTACTGTTACCTGTGATGGTAAAGCCGTTGATTTGACGGCTAAGGAATTTGATCTTCTGCTGCATTTTGCCGGACATCCCGGCAGAGTTTACAGCCGTTCACAACTGCTCGATATCGTCTGGGGATACGGCCATGATGGCTATGAGCATACCGTCAATTCCCATATGAACCGTCTGCGGGCCAAGATTGAGGAAGATCCATCCAGCCCCAGGTATATTCTGACTGTGTGGGGTGTGGGCTACAAATTTTCTGAAAATATTGAATATCCGGAAGCTGAGTAATGTTTCAATCACTCTATTCAAAACTTGCCGCGGTCATGCTTATCCTGTTTGCCTTTTTCGGGCTGCTTGTGGTGATAGTTTTTATCTACGCGACTGATATGCATCGCCAGGAAGTCAACCAGAAGCTCAATCGAGACCTGGCTAAAAATCTTGTTAAAGAAAACCTGCTGATCAAGGATGACAAGATAAATCATGATGCCCTGAAACATATTTTTCACACGCTGATGGTTATTAATCCAACCATCGAGCTGTATCTTCTTGGCCCGGATGGCTATATCCTGGACTATTCTGCCGCACCGGGCAAAGTTAAACGTGAACGGGTTACTCTTGATCCGGTAAAGACATGGTTGTCCGGCGACATGACCTTTCCTCTGCAGGGAGATGATCCGCGTCATCTTTCCAGGCAGAAAGTTTTCTCGGTAGCGCGCATTCCAAAGCAGGGAAAGCTGGAGGGGTATCTTTACGTTATCCTCGGAGGTGAGGAGTACGATACCATTGCCCAGAAAATCCAGGGGAGTTTTATTCTTAAACTATCGGGCTGGATGATTGCGGCCGGCCTTGTATTTGCGGTTGTGACAGGCCTTGTAATCTTTGCCTTACTGACCGGTCGGCTGAAAAGACTTGCTGACGGCATGAATGCATTCAAGGGTGGGGAAAGCCTGGCAAATGTTGATTTGCCCCGTCAAAATATACCGGCCTTTCTGGGTGATGAGGTAGACCATTTATCGCAGACATTCAGGGAAATGGCCGAACGAATTGAAGAACAGATTGAAAAGCTGCAGAAAAGTGACTTGCTGCGGCGTGAACTTGTTGCCAATGTTTCCCATGATCTGCGCACACCTCTTGCTACCCTGATTGCCTATATTGAAACCATGCAGCTCAAGGAAGACGATTTATCGGCCGACGAACGGCGGAAATATTTAAAGGTTGCACGCAAACATTGCGAGCGGCTGAGTTCCCTTGTTGATGATCTTTTTGAGCTGGCCAGGCTTGATGCCATGGAGACCAAGCTGAATCTGGAGCCGTTCAGCATCGCTGAACTGGTACAGGACGTGGTGCAGAACTATGAATTAACCGCTAAAGAGATGGGTATTACTCTTACATCAAATATCGGCCGGGAACTTTCCTTTGTCCTGGGTGAAATAGGTCTTGTGGAAAGGGTGCTTGAAAATCTCATTATGAATGCTTTGCGCCATACTCCCGAGGGAGGCACAGTCAGCATAATGCTGAGCCCGTCGGA
>CALZHP010000100.1 GCA_945787325.1 uncultured Desulfobulbaceae bacterium | reverse complement strand
ACTCTTCACCTGGATCGAGGTTGCCATCACCACACTTCGGTTCGATCATGCACATCTTTGAACAACCGTCTCCAGAAGTCATGTTGCCGTCGTCACACTCTTCACCTGGATCGAGGTTGCCGTCACCGCAAACAGGTACAGGTTCTTCATTCATACACATTTTTGAACAACCGTCTCCAGAAGTCATGTTGCCATCGTCGCATTCTTCACCTGGGTCGAGGTTGCCGTCACCGCAAACAGGTACAGGTTCTTCATTCATACACATTTTTGAACAGCCATCCCCAGAAGTCGTGTTGCCATCGTCGCATTCTTCACCTGGGTCGAGATAGCCGTTACCGCAATCTGAAGGGTTGGGTGTGCCTGTTGCAATAGCGGACCCAGCCCCAACAAACAAGCCCAAAATTGAAAAGCATGCTGCAAGAATAAAAATATTTTTCCAGTTGTTGCATTTTACAAACATAGAGGCCTCCTTTAGTTATTTGTTAGTCATTTTTTTCTTCACTTTCGCCGAATTTCTCAACTGACATCTTTAATAACTGAAGTGTAAAGCTTATAAGGTGGAGAGGTGTTAATCATTAATTATATGCAAAATTTACACCTGAAGAGCAGTTCCGCCTTTATTTTAAAAGAACATGTTATATCAAAGACATATATGTGGTTAGCAGGTGGAGAGGTAATTACAAAAGTGTTCGCATTCCAGGAATGCGGAATTGTTTTTTTTGAAAAAAACAAAAAAAGCGGAAAGGTGCCACAATGTATCCTGTCAGTTTTGCAACTTTTAAATGTTAGGCGGGTTGTGTAAAATTTACGCTCAGGCTCATCTTGTATCAAATATCAAAAAACAGTAATAATTATGTCTTTAATTTTATAATACTTCCAGAAAATATGACTTACTTTCTCATAGCTCTAATTTGAAAATTGAAGAGGTATTTCAAAAGGTTCATTAGCAGGATGTCTGGAAAGCTTGATTTAATGTATTAGAAGTTTCTGTGGGTAGACTATTGCCTTATACATCGAAATTATATCGAATAGTTTATTAATTTTAAAGCGGCAGGATCTGGATTTCTTCCCTGAAAGGATGTGCACCCTTGATAAAATATCCATGGCGTCCGTCAATGCTTAGCTGGTCACCAAATTTAATTGTTTGCCCATTAATTTCACAGTACTGGGCAGATTCGTATACCTTTAATGTTTTGCAGCCTACTACGCATGTTTTTTCCAATTGGGTGGCAACGACAGCGGCATGTGATGTCTGACCGCCACGCGCAGTCACCAGACCCTCAGCCATTGCTATCTCTTTAATGTCTTCCGGTACTGTGTCCTGCCGAATGAGTATAAGCGGAGTTTTGGGATCTTCTTTTTTAAGCTGCTGAATATTTTCCACGGTGAATACAGCCCTGCCGGAAATGGCACTGCCACTGACGCCGATACCTTTACCCAGGATATTTTTTTGAAGTTTTTTGGTTTCAGTGAAAACGTTGAATTTTTCTTTTTTCTTGATTGTTATCATATCCCTGGTCTGCAGGATATAAAGGTCTTCGGGCTCCGGGCTTTCGAAAGTGAACTCGATTTCCTGGGGATTCCATTGTTTTTCATAGACCAGCTCTCGGGAAAATGACAGCAGTGCTTGATAAATTTCTGGAAACCGTTCTTCCAGAGTGTTTTTAAATGATCTCTCGTTTATGGCGGCCTGCTCCTTTGAAATAGGATATGTTGTAACTAAGCCACTGACAATGTCCTCTCCCTGGACGGAAAAGGCATAATCGCCCCATAGTGCTACCCGCCGTACCTTACGGTATGGGTGCGCTGTGAACACAACGCCGCTGCCGGAGCTGGGACCGAGATTTCCGTACACCATGGCTTGGACGATAGCGGCAGTACCCCATGAGTCGGAAGTATCCATGAGGTTGCGATATTCCTTCGTCTTGTAAGCGTTCCAGGAATCAATCACCATTTCCACCGAACCAATCAACTGCAGCCAGGGGTCATCCGGGATTTCAAAACCCTTATTTCTCACAGCTTTATGGTATTCCAAGGCCAGCTCTTTCATCTGATCAGGGGTGAATTTTCTTTTGACTTTGACATCATGGCGAGTTTTTGCTGCGTTCATAAGTGCCTGAAAGTCTTCCCGAACCATTCCTTTTGCCATCGCCCACGACTGGACAAAACGGCGAAAATTGTCCCAAGCAAGGTATTCGTTGCCGCTGATTTTCGAGAAATCTTCAGCAATTTCCTGGTTCAGTCCGATGTTATGAATTGTTGTCATCATACCTGGCATAGAAATAGCTGCGCCGCTCCGCACTGAAAGCAGAAGAGGGTTCCTGGCATCGCCGTATTTTTTTCCTGTTTTTTTCTCTATTTCGTTGATGGAATTACGGACCTGTCGCATAAAATCATCACGCGCCATATCGAATTTTTTTACAACGGGCCAACACCTGAAAAGTTCGGTTGTAATGATAAAACCGGTTGGCACAGGCTTATTATCAGATGCAAGTTGCATCAGGTTGTATCCCTTGTTGCCCAGAAGAATCAGGTTGTTTGCCCGCTGATTTTTATTGTGCAGAAAACTTATGGCCTTATGCGGATTATATGTCATCAGCAGATCCAGGCTTTTTTCGTCCAACAGTTCTTTCTGGTTTTCCAGGGTCTGGAGAATCCTGGTGATGAAGTTGTCCAGATGCTGAAGTCCAAACGTACCTGCAATGAGATCACGGAAAAAATATTCGGACAGCTGGTTGATACTGTTCTGTGGGTCTTCTTCGTTCCAATGGGGCCGATACTTAGTGAGCAGATTATCACTGCCTATCTGTGGTATTATTATCGACAAATTGCTCTGGTGGATATTGGTGTAATAGGCATAGATGACATCCTTGACACCCACGGAAAGCCCCCGGAAAATATCAAGGTATTGGGTGAATGAAAATCGTTTAATATGCAGAGAGTTCGACAAGAGAGACAGGTAGGTATCCAGTCTTCTGCTGGTAATTCCATCTACTTTCAAAGCCCTTAAATACAGTTTCAGACATTTGATTATCCTGATAAATGTAGCCTGGGTAATAAATGACAGGTTCACTGTTTCAGGCAGTCTTTCCAGGTATATGTTGGCAAGGTTTTCCAGCCTGAAGGTAAGGCCTAAAGCGTCAAATTTCCTTTCGCTGTAGCGGCCATAAACCGAAGGTATATCGACAGCAATATGGCGCTTGTAATAAATATCTTCCCGGGCCTCGAAAGTTTCATCGCTCAATATAATTTCTTTGAGTGCTTCAAGATGTTTGAGTAGTGATTTAAGGCACTGGTGCGTATCACAGATTTCAAGATCGGCCAGTAGTTCCTCCATCTCAGGAAAGCCTGAGTTTGCAGCGTGAACAAGTTGTTGGCGAAGTTCCTGGAAACCCAGATTGTATTTCTGGTATAGCAGTTTGTACATTTCAACAAGAAGACCGAAACGCTTGATTTCCGAGGAGGATATATCACTCTGCTCAGCCAGAAAGGCGTTACATTTCGCGGAGTCGCACAGCAGAATGTCTTCTATACTCTCTATCTCCTGGTGTTCAAGGGCTCTTTTGGCAAGTATATGTACTTCTTTAATTAAAGGGCCTTCTGTCTTAACCTGCGCGAGCACCTCCTCAGGCAGGTAAGGAGTGAGAAGCTTTTTGTCCTTGCATGCCCAGAACTCAAAAATTGCCTGAATGAACCCTACTATCAGGTTACTGCTCTCCACGTGGCTCTGTTTTCTCAGGAAATGAATGAGAATATCCTGGCGTTTGTGGATTTCATCAATTTCGGTAGAAACATCGCGCAGATCGCCTTCGGCTCCGATTTCATTAAAGAAAACGGGCATGAGTTTGGTGAATTGCTTGGCAAGATTATATATTGGCTCAATTGGGTGATTAAGCAGTTGACTTATATCACGTTGGAAAAGGTCGGTGTCACGGACACAGGTCCCGGAAAGCTTAAGATTTATGATAAGAGCCGAAAATAGAATCGAGCACCATTTGGGCTCCTGCATTATGAGATTGAGCCAGACCCTGATATTAGCGAGGTGGGCAGGATTGGTGATGGGCTGCCAGTCTTCGTCTACCCCCGCTACATTGGCAAATTGAAATCCGAAGCGGACGATCTGCCAGAGGAAAGCTTCTACCAGTCGGCTGTTGCCCCGGTCGAAAATCTCGTTACCAAGAACCTGGATACATTGCATCGAGGTAAGAGGGTACCTGCGGACATTAATTTTCAGGAGTTGAAATGTGGTGAGCAGAAAACTCTCGATTTCTTCGAAACTCTGCTGCCTGATAAGTTGGACCAGACTGCGGTTGATTTCTCGAAGCGTTTCTTCATGTATCAGAGCAAGCCCTTTCGTCTCCATAATCATGAAGAGAAAAAGGAGTTTTCTGTTTTCTACAAATCTATCACCGGTTGGTTCTTCCGCTTCACGTTGCCGGTCCGAAGTTGTCACGGGCATGGTTGAAACTTCGGCCAGCTTGTCCGGAATGGCTTTGTAAAGACGGACAATATCTATATGGGCAGGGAATTGGAGAAGTTTTCCAATAGCTGCTTCAGCTTCACCTGTATCAATATCGTTGACATTTTTCAGATGTTCAGACATCTGATCATGTGAAATGGAAGTGAACAGTTTTCCAGCTTCCCAACCGTCACATGGCTCGCCTTCATTGACACCGCATTTGTTTGTAAACCAGGCGAGTGGATCTTTTTCATTAAGCCAGTACTGGTAATTTAAAGTCAGAATTTTTTGAAACAGCAGCGTTGCAGGAGTGAAATTATATTCAGCGCCGTCCTTAGCCTGATCATCTGAAAGTTTCAGCAGGCGGGCGGCTATTTTTTTCATTGGATGGTGCCCCTGCACGATAAACATTGTAGATGGATCGTCAAGTTCGTACAACCGTGAGAAGCAGTCTGCCAAAGCTTTTTCAAATTGAGCGAGACTCGTGGGATCGAGAAGATTGACAATCTTCTCCACAAAGGCGAGGATTGCCTCCATTATCTGGTATTGGAGAGTCTCGTTCTTCTTTGAATCTACAAGTGCATCTAGAAATATGGAAATAAATAGAACCAGTGCTTGCGGCCCTTTTTTATGTCGCCTGTAAATGTTGACATTCTTTAAGATAAAGGTGCGCAGCTTTGGGATCAAGATAATCCAGTTGCGGTAAGGGTGGCTGATTTCATAAAGCAAAGAATCCAGGTTCTTCCGGATACCTGCCATGTCACCTACTATTTCAGACAGTACACCATAAGCTGGATCAACGATGACATCCTTTGTAGCAGTCTCTTCCAGATTTGCACGTAGGGCGTCTGAATCAATTGTTACTGGATCAGATAATGAATTTCTTTGTTCTACCATGATTTTCTGTTACATCAAAATATATACAAGCAGGCCTGACAAATCATGCCATGCCTTCGATGCTGCTGATGAAATATGCAGGCTATAGTGGTTTGTTTGCCTCCATATGCAGAATCAAATCGAGCATTCGGTTTGAGTAACCCCACTCGTTATCATACCAGGTAAGTATCTTAACCATTTTTCCAATGACCTTGGTGGAGTCGCCATCAACAACAGAGGAGTGGGGGTTGCCCTGGTAATCGATTGAAACCAGCGGTTCGTCAGAGTAGCCCAGGTAACGGTTAGCAGCATTTTTCAGGGCCTGGTTTACCTCGGGAGCGGTCGTTTCTTTTTCAACTTCCATAACTGCATCAACAACTGAAACATTTGGCGTCGGAACACGTATTGCCAGTCCGTCAAATTTACCTTTAAGCTCTGGTATAACCAAAGATATCGCAGCAGCAGCTCCTGTTTTTGTAGGTATCATGGACATGGCCGCCGCCCTGGCGCGCCGCAGGTCACTGTGGGCAAAATCAAGGATACGCTGGTCATTGGTATAGGCATGTACAGTAGTCATCAGCCCCTGTTTGAGACCGAAATGATCCAGGATGACGCGAACCATTGGTGCTAGGCAGTTTGTGGTACAAGATGCGTTTGAAACTACATGGTGGATAGTGGGATCGTACTCGTCTTCATTGACACCCATGACGATTGTTTTGATGTCACCTTTGGCGGGAGCTGAAATTGCAACTTTTTTGG
>CALZHP010000099.1 GCA_945787325.1 uncultured Desulfobulbaceae bacterium | reverse complement strand
CCCGTGCTATGCGTGCCATAACACAAGAACTATCAACAGAAAGACAAATAGTCAATAATTAAGTATGGTGTCCCCGGAATTTCGGTCTTTCGGTCTTTGAATTTCGTCTTTAATTGCTTAAAAAAAAGTAATTAGCTTTGTGAGATTGACCAAACCTTCCGGTGATAGTTATATCTTTTGTTTCGATAATACTAAAATAGGGATTAAATAATTCTTTCAATTCTTGTTGAGATGAATAATATAGCTTTGTCCCTACTGGACTTATTCCATATTTTTTTCCTGTTTCTAACACTTCATGGCTTTTATCACTGAAACAAATTGACAGATATTTTCCGTTTTTATGCAAAATATTTGACAGAACTTTGATATGTTTTTCCCGTTGAGGAGGCATGATATGATGTAGAACACTCCATTCCAGAATAAAATCAAATTTCTCATTTAATTCTAATAATGAATTTACATCCCTTGCCATAAAACGAATGTTTTGCTTTGTCTTTTTTGCATTTTCTTTTGCATATATAATTGCTTTTTCTGAGAGATCAATTCCAAGTACATTGAATCCTTTTGAGGAAAGGTAAATAGAGTAAAATCCTTCTCCACAGCCTATGTCTATAACTTTACATGGATGGATTTTTTGATTTTCAATTAATTCAACTAATTCTGTTGGTGGCTCTGACTTTGTCCAGCCTGCTCCAGGCTCTTTATATATATTCTCAAAGATTTCTTTATCTTCACTCATACTAATTTTATTGAGATCAAATTTTTAGAGATAACGCTTGAGCTCACCAGCGCCGTGTTTCATGGCGTCTGGTGCAGTGATTTGTTGTGCGCGCATATTTAAGAGTTGACAGCCCTCTGTGTTATGCGGTGGGGTCTTATAGTTTTCAATTCCTTTGCTTCTGACTGTTTAGCTTTATATAAGTCCCAACGTAACTGGAGGTTCATCCAGAAGTCTTCGGACATGCCCAAGAATTTTGCCAAACGTAATGCTGTACTTGGAGTTATCCCTCTTCTTTTGTTAATTATCTCATTAACTCTCTGATAGGGAACATGAATGGAGTTTGCTAATTCCCTTTGCGTAATATTCATTGGGTTTAAAAACTCTTCAATCAACATCTCGCCCGGGTGTGTCGGTTCTCTGTGTGTTGGTATTCTAACCATGACTTCTACCTCTTTCGATTCTAATGATAATCAGTAATTTCTACTGAGTTTGGACCTGTTTCTGACCATTGGAAGCAGATACGATACTGATCGTTAATTCGAATACTATGAACTCCTTTTCTGTTACCTTTTAAAGCCTCTAGCATATTCCCAGGGGGTATTCGCAATTCCTTAAGAAATTTTACAGAATCAAGTTGATCAAGTTTTCGTGCAGCAATATTCCAAATTGAACGGGGACAAAGCTTTCGTGCTTCTTTTGTATTTTTGCCATTAAATATGTCTTCCGTCCCTTTATTTTTGAATGACTGGATCATGGATACATGATAGCACGGAATCCATGCTATTTCAATCTGGTTTATTAAGGCGCAGAACGTCTGGGGTGAGGGGCGCGCCAAAAGTGGTGCAGAATAACTAGGCAGCGCTGATTCGCGTCCCTCTCTACCCCTTAGTTGGAATGCTTTTTACCTGATTATTATTTCGTTTTTCCCAAGGATTTTGTTCACCACCTGGCGAACGTCTGCCAAACATCAGCGGCCTTTTGGGTTTTTAGTTTTGCAATTACAGCCGCCTGCTTTTTTTTCTGCCAAAATACGTTCAGTAATGAGAGACTTGCCATTTTTTAATACATCTTTTTTTATGTCCTCGGCTGTATAACCAAAGCAATAGCAGACAAAGTCGTTTTAATTATGATCCAGTTTCATTTTAAAACTTTTCGTTTCTATCCAAATATATTTCGTGCCAATCATTTGCCCCAGGTGGTGGTGGGCATATTTCTCGCCAAATATGATATTTTTCTTCACTCTCACACTCTAGAAACAGCACAAATTCCTTTTTGCCTTTGACAAAATAGATGTCTTTGAGTGAGATGCCATCAACCTGTGAAGTGGTATCGTCTAAATGATTGAGCAAACCTTCAAGCTGGTCAGTATCAGGAATTTCATACTCCACATGTTTTAAAATCAGCATGATAACTCACCCTGTTTTTTTTATTTCATTCCAACGACCTAAATCAGGCGCGGGCCAGAAGCCTTCCCATCAGCATCGCCACGCTGATTCCCGTCGCCTGAATTTAATTGTTGGGCCTGCTCCTACTTTTTGTTTTTCTTCTTGGTTACGAGACCATAAATCACAAAACCTATCAACCCTCCTACAACAGTTGATAAAAATGTCGCCGGATACCACCACCCGTATGGATTGGGATTTGATTTTAACGTTGTGTCTAGGTTGTAAAAGATGAAAGCACCTCCGAATAGCCCTACAAACATACTTAGGAGTAGTGCGTAAAATACAGTGTTGCTTTTGTTTTTAATTTTCTCTGGCTTTGATGGGTTTTTCAACTTTTCCCACTTGAAAATCACGAGATAAAGTAAAAGAAAACCAATAATTATTGTGAATGGAGCGAATACTAAACCACTCCAGAAATTTTGATAGTAAATCTCGCCTGTTGCTATATGCAGGATACCTACAGACGCAATTACTAGAGAAGTTATTACTGCTCCAACCGTGTGAATATTTCTTTTGTGAATTTGACTGCCATACACACTCTATACTTTTATTTTTGTGGCCCAACGTTTAAGCTCAGTGGAGCAAAAGAGCAGCTGGGTTAGGATGATTGCACCGTATACACGATAGCTTGTTACTTTAATTGGAAGAGCCTCTTTTGTTCCACTGGAGCGCCTGGTTAGACAGTTTTTTCTCTATTTTGTAGGGCCAGTCCATTCATGTTCAATTATTTGAATCAATGTTTCATCTTTAAAATGTAGTGTAAGCCAAGCATTTTCATTTGGAATGCCAAGGTGCCATTCATTACTAAATGATATTGAGTTGAAATCCTCTGGATTAATTAGAACACCTTTGTATTTTTTATCATAGGTAGTTGGAGGTGCGTCCAGTAATTCTAAATTAACTATGTCATTATTATTTTGAGATTCGATGGCAAAATGAAATGAATTGGCCTTGCTCATACCTATTTCAAAATTTAGAACTTTTCCTTCCTTGTGGATAACTTGTTTTTCAGGCCAATCCTTGAAAAAAACTGCTGCTAGAATAATAGCGATGCCAATGATACTGACAATTATTAAGCGCAATCGGTTTGTTTTATTCATGGATTGTCTGTCTAACAGTTAAGTAGATGGAATTTCTATATCTAGAAACAGTTTATAGCTATAGGTGTCTAGTTTCTATATGTTAAATTAGGTTTCTTAATGTAGAAACTAGAAACTAACTTGTTGTCAACTATTCTTCTTTCCAGCCCCAATTCCAGGACTTTTCGACAAGGTAAGTGCCAGACTTTATTATATTTATCCCAATATCCACCGGCTGCTTTTACCTTCTCACGAAGCTCTGATTCGCCAAAGCCAATTCTGATGTGAACCAACTTGTCTACCGGGATTACGACCCCGGGAATCCAGTCCTGTTCACCAACGATAAGCTCGACAGTTTTGTACCTTTTTTTCCGGGCCTTATCGTAACGGTAGCGAACACATACAAGTTGATTACCGTATTTTTTAAGCAGCAGTTTCGTACCTTTCTGCCCTGGGGCAAGAGTGCTTTAACTTCCATACTGTACCTGTAATATTTATCAGTTTTTTCAGTTATATTCCATGCATCTGTTGGGATACTAGCAGTTATGATAGGAAAATCAAGGGAAAGGTTAAGTTAATCGGGGTGTTATGATGTTGGGAGGGAAGCGAAACAGGTTGTAGTGTTCTTATTTTATGCCTATGGTATTGATATCGATATTCGTCAGTTTAGGCTGAAACTGTCGTGAAGCTACCCGATCAGGGTAGTTATTAATGTTTACTTAGATATCCAGTAGACCGGAGCTTATGATCTCGACAAAGCTGTTGTCCATAATCCTTGTGCTTCCCGGTATCCTGTTCCTGTTTGCATCGTACATGATGACCAGGAGAATGGACCAGAGAGTGCCTGAGCAGCTGCTGGGAAAATGGGTAGCCATGACCTATCTTATTCTGTTCTTTCTTGCGGGATATATCTCCTATATCATTATCCAGCTCAGTAACATCAAATTTGCACTGGAGCTTGTGACCAGCACTGTGTTTCTCGGTGGTTCAATTTTCGTGTTTCTAGTCATTAAGCTTACCCGGACGACTTTGGACAATGTTCGGGAGGGTGAAAAGCGGGTCAGGGAAGCACATGACAGTCTGCTTCTGAAAAATGTTGAGCTGGAGAACGAGATTACCGCGCGGCGCACTGCTGAGGGACAGGCAAAAACGAGACTCAGATACCTTTCCACCCTGCATGCTATCGACCTGATGATTACTTCGAGTCTGGACCTGAATGTTACTATGGAGGTTTTTCTTGACCAGATAGTTCCCGAGCTTAATGTGGGGGCCGCAAGTGTTCTGCTTCTGAACCATCACACCCAGACACTCGAATTTGGAACCGGGCACGGATTTGAAGTGGACTCGATCAAAAAAACCAAAGAAAGACTCGGAGAGGGAAGTGCCGGAACGGCCGCGCTGCAAAAACGGACAGTCCACATAGCAGACCTTAGCCAAAAAAAAGGTGAGTTTAAAAGGTCCTCTCTTATCGAAGGAGAAAATTTTATCTCCTATTACGCGGTGCCGCTTATCGCCAAGGGGCAGGTAAACGGTGTTCTTGAGATTTTTTACCGGGAAGCGGTTGAAGCCGACCAGGAGTTAAGCGATTTTCTGGAGTCACTGGCGCTGCAGGCGGCAATTGCTATTGATAACGCATCCATGTTCAACGAACTGCAGACCTCCAACGCAGAACTTATCCTTGCTTATGACACGACGATTGAAGGATGGTCGCACGCATTGGAACTGCGGGATGAGGAGACAGAAGGGCATACTAAACGGGTGACGGAAATGACCGTCCGCGCTGCTACAAAGCTTGGGTTAAGAGAAGAGAAACTGGCCCATATCAGGCGTGGCGCATTATTACACGACATAGGCAAGATGGGAATCTCGGATTCTATTCTTATGAAAACGGGACCTTTGACTGATGAAGAAAGGGAGACAATGAAGAGCCATCCTGTATTTGCATTTGAGATGTTGTCGCCGATTAGCTACTTGAAGCCGGCATTGGATATTCCCTACTGTCATCATGAAAAGTGGGATGGTACCGGGTATCCCCGCGGCCTTAAGGAAGAACAGATCCCCCTGGCAGCACGGATATTCGCCATGGCCGACATCTGGGACGCGCTTACCTCAGAACGCCGTTACCATAAGCCATGGCCCCGGGAGAAAGTTGTGGAACACATCCGGTCCCTGGCGGGCAGCCATTTTGATCCTAACCTGGTAGATCTGTTTCTGTCGACAGTGAAAGAAATGGGTGCATAATCATGGCTGTATTTTCACCCAGACTACCCACTTAGGTCCTCAACCATAGATCTGTACTTTACATGGATCATTGTTTTATCAAATTCCCAGAACTCATTAAGCATATCCTGGAGCTCATCTACTGAAAAATACTTTTCACAATTCGGGAAGAAGACATCATCTTCTTTTGCAATATGCTTGGGATAAAACTCGACCAGGGCGCTTAGTTTTTCAAGAATTATATTCAGGGTATTTTTCCCCAGAACATATTCATTCTTGGCCTTGACTAACTCGCCCACTATTTTTCTTCCGTAAACATGTTCCTCGATAAGTTCACTCATAACCAGTGTGTCTTCGGGCGACATATCTTTTTTTTCGCAGTCGCGAAAGAGAATATCCTCTTCTTTGCCGTGGTGGGTTTTGTCGGCATACATCCGAATAAAATCAACGGCGTTATCAATGAAAATCGGATCGACCTTATTGGTTTCTTTAATTCTTGATACTTCCCGCTTGATGATTTCGATCATCTTTTCAATCAGGCGGTGTTCAATCATTAAGGGACCTCTTGGTTTCATGGCGTCTCCTTTCTTTTTCCATTGATGATGCGATAACGTGCCGCTTCAATATATGAGTTTTTACATTTTGGGCAGCGTCCGGGTCGGTTGAAGCGCTTTCTGTCCTTGAACTTATAACCACATGAAAGACAGGAGTAGGGGGTGATCCTCAGTTTTGCCTTTTTAGCACC
Source organism: uncultured Desulfobulbaceae bacterium (assembly GCA_945787325.1). GTDB lineage: Bacteria > Desulfobacterota > Desulfobulbia > Desulfobulbales > BM004 > CALZHP01. Next base: position 90 of record CALZHP010000099.1, on the reverse strand, counting down.
CAGCGTTTTGGAAATGTGCTCCAGGTGATCGTAAATCTCTTTTTCTCTTATGCTGAGCGCTTGTGATATATCCCGCACATCCAGCTCTTC
>CALZHP010000098.1 GCA_945787325.1 uncultured Desulfobulbaceae bacterium | reverse complement strand
AAAAAGCGATTGAAAATGAACCTACATCTTCAATAAATCGACAAGTAAAACTTCGACTTGAACTTGCTGCTATATATTTGAAATATAATAAAACCCAGCAGGCTTATAACATGTATCTAGAAATCACCCGCATTTTTCCGCAGAGTTACTTCGCTTGGAAACAGATATATTATATGTTGGAAGCAGGTGGGGATAAGGACAAGGCTGAAAAAATAAAACGTTTCCTCAGTTCACAGGGAGTCGAACTCAAGCAATAATGAAGCAAAAAAAAACACCCCTCCATTTAAATGGAGGGGTGTTAAATATTTTTTGTTTACAGACTGCTGGTTAGAAGCCGGACTTAACAATAACTGCTTTATTTGTTGCAGTCTCAGCTGTGCTAACCCCAATAGCGTATACTGTTGCACCGACTGTATTTGATATTGTGTTTCCAGCACCAACAACCCATGGAGAAGGAGCTCCTCCGTCCATCGCCGAAGACAAGCTTGAAGCATCAGTAATGGTAGTCGCAATTGTTGGGCTTACGAGACGAGCTGCAAAGTTAACTGCCGCAGCTCCCTGCGCTGCACCATAAACACCTTCAGCAGCAGCGATATTTGCTTCAGTCCTGATGTCCTGATACTTGGGAATAGCGACCACGGAAAGAATTCCAAGAATTACTATTACGATAATCAACTCAATTAACGTAAAACCTTTTTCATTACCACTCTTATTAACCATTCTTTTTGTTCTTCCAGACACTGATACTACCTCCATTAAAATATTAAGATGACAGCGATTTATATTACACACTATTCTCTCTTTACATCAGTTTTTTTTCACGTCTTTTTTGATATAAACGAAGTCGACCGACATGTCTACTATTTTTTCAACAATTTTAAGGAATAAAGCAAAAAAAAACATATTTTTGTGAAACGCTGGTTTTTATAGTTCAAATCATCTTCTCTTTACTGTCAGTAAGTAAAATAAATACATTTCTGATTAGTTTATAAATACCGTTCTCTGCAATGTAAGTATACCAGTTGTATACCATTAATATTTATTGATATTTCTCCCTTAAAAAAGTTTTCTTTCCTGTTCATGAAAAAATTACCTTTTTCTTGCCTGTGAAAAAACTCTATGCTATGATTCGCACTTTTGCGTATTAACATGAGTAATTTTTCTTTAATCACTTAAAGGCAAGCCAATAGAGATTTGTAAGCTTGTTGAGATTCAATAATCATATTTGGTGCCCTTAATATTTATTTATCGGTATTTATTTTACACATATTTAATTCAAAATCTAATTATCAAAGAGGTTCCCCTTGAAGAAAAAAATTTTAGTCGCCAATCGAGGAGAAATAGCTCTACGGGTTATTCGCGCCATACAGGAGCTGGGCCATACAGCAGTTGCTATCTATGAAACACCTGATAACGAAGCACTTCATATACGAACTGCTGACGAAGCTGTCTGGATAGGCGACGGCCCGAGATCTGATTATCTAAATATTGATAAAGTTATCAAGGCAGCAAAAAAATCTGAAGCTGAAGCAATTCACCCCGGCTACGGTTTCCTTGCGGAAAATCCTGACTTTGCCAAAGCATGTGAAGATGAGGGTATCATTTTTATAGGTCCAAGCTCAGAAGTCATTACCAACCTTGGAGATAAGGTTATAGCCAGAAAGATTATGGCGGATGCTGATATCCCGATGGTTCCGGGGACGCAAAATCTGAATGCTGGTGACGATGGTGTTCAACAGGCCATTGAATTTGGCCGAAAATACGGCTATCCGATTATGCTGAAAGCTACAGCCGGTGGCGGTGGGCGTGGTATCAGGCAAATTGACGACGAATCTCAACTTCGTGAAGAAATTCCCATTGCCCGGGCCGAGGCTAAAGCGGCATTTAACAATGATAATGTTTATCTTGAAAAGGTCGTCCTTACCCCAAAACATGTTGAAGTTCAGGTAATTGCAGACAAACTTGGTAATACTGTTCACCTTGGAACTCGCGACTGCTCAATTCAACGCCGCAACCAAAAGCTGGTTGAGATTGCACCATCCATGATCGAAGATCAGGAACTCCTCGACAGTATTTGTAACACCGCTGTAAAAGCTGCCAAAGCCGCTAACTACGCCAATGCAGGAACAGTTGAGTTTCTTATTGATAAGGACATGAATTATTATTTCATGGAAATTAACACTCGTGTTCAGGTTGAACATACAGTGACTGAAATGATTACCGGCATTGATATCGTGCGCACTCAGATCAAACTTGCACTTGGAAAAAATCTTGCTTTCTCTCAAGATGACGTACAACTCCGTGGGCATGCAATCGAAATGCGTATAAATGCTGAAGACCCCAGAAACAACTTCATGCCGGAAGGCGGTAAGAACGTATCGGTATACAGATCACCGGGTGGATATGGAGTCCGTCTCGACGGTTTTGTGTACCAAGGTTATACGATTCCTGAAGTTTACGATTCGTTGCTTGTTAAATTGACCGTATTTGGCTTCAGCTGGAATGAGACTGTTGACAGACTTAAACGATGTCTCACAAATTTTGTAATTACGGGGCCAAAGACAACTATTCCATTCTATCTGAACCTGGTAAATGATGATGATTTCAAAAAAGGTGATTTTGATACCTCCTACCTTGACACACACACGCATCTCTTTGAATATGAAGATGTAAAATCCGAGGTAAACAAACTTTCTAAACTGATTGCTGAAATTCATTATAAAGGCGAGAATTCTTACGCTATTTAAGTTCTGATTAAATATTAAAATAGGCTAGTCGGATTGAGACATCATACAGACCAGCTTATATGAAGATTTGACTGCATATAAAAGGGACACACCATGGAACACATTATTAAACAAGGTATGGGAATAAAAGAAGTACAGGACAAGCTGCGATCTGCGGATGGATATTTTGTCACCAACACAGCCCGTGACTTATCTCAGTCTGATTTCAAGAACCGTATTCTGTTACACACCGATCTGCTGGCTGCAAAATCACGCGAGAATGCAGGCTTTTTCTCTCTGGAGATTACCGGTGGAGCTTCTGTTCATGTTGATATTTTGCGGAAACAGGTCGATCCATTTCTCAAGCTGAAACTTTTGAGAGAGAAGATGCCCAACACCATGTTCCAGACACTGTGTCGGGGTGTCAATTTGTTCGGGTACCGTCCGTATCCTCCGAATGTTATTCGAATGACCGTTAGTGAGTTTGCTAAATATGTAGACGTGTGGCGGGTGTTTGATTTCATGAACCATATTCCGAATATGCAAGCTGTATTCGAAGAAGTACAGAAAGCCGGCAAAATATTGGAGCCCAGTATTTGTTTTTCAACAGGACCGGAGCATACCGACGAATTCTATGTCAAAAAAGTTGATGAGATACTCGATGTTACGGGTGATGAAATACTGCTGTGCATAAAAAACCATGGTGGCCTGGGAACACCCAAACGAATCGGGGACCTGGTTGATGCCATCAAGCAAAAGCATCCCGATCTTATTATTCATTATCATGGACATAATACTGATGGTAACGATATAGGAAGAATTACAGCTGCAGTATTAAACGGTGCCACAATTGTTGATGCCGCAGACCATGCGTTTACAGGTTATTACGGTCCTCCACCGATTTTGTCAGTTATTCAGACTCTGAAAGAATATGACCAGAAGGCTGAAGGCATTGACGAAAAAGCCATCATAGAAACTTCTGAAGTATTGCGTCATGAAAGAGACCATTACGAATATTTCGAGTCCCAGTTTAAGGGCTTTGCGCCAACGGTCCAGATTCATAAACTTCCCGGAGGTGCAATGGGCAGCAGTTTTGAGCAGGCCGTCAAAGGTGAGTTTCTTGATAAAATGCCAGAAATACTGCATGAGGAACTTCCTAAAGTACAGATCGAACTCGGTAACTGGTGGAGCGTTACTCCCGGGTCTCAAATATTATGGACAACGGCGGTAAGCAATGTTCAGGGTGAAGAACGATATGGTAATCCTTCCGGAGATTTAAAAAATCTTCTCCTTGGCAAATATGGGCCATTTCCATTCTACAAGCCGGCGGACTGGATTTATGAAAAAGTTTTTGGTTCTGATTGGCAGAAAATCCTTGAGGAAGAAGGTGGCGTTGAAGCCATTGAGGATATGGATATCGACAAAGAAAGGCAAACCCTCACAGAACGGCTGGGCTATGGCCCAACAAACCAGCAGTTAGTCACATATCTCCAACATCCCAATGACGCGGTAGACTTTTTTAAATTTGAAGAAAAATTCGGACATGTTTATGTTTTACCGCCCAGCATATTTTTGCGGCGTGGAGGTTTTAAGCTTGGTGAGACCTTGAAGTTCAGGGACCATAACGGCAAAGAACATGTCATTGAGATCGGCCCTAAACAAAAAAGTGAAGAAGACGAGTGGAACGTATATCTTAACGTAGACCACGAACAGCGTGTATTTCTTTTTCAAGAAGAAGCACAGCAGGCAGGTGGAGTGGCTCCGGCCGAACAGTTAAGCAAAAAGGAAATAGCTGAGCTCGCAAAGAATGGTGATATCAGAGCATCTTTCTCTGGTAATGTTTGTGAAATTTCGGTTGAAGAAGATCAGGAAGTTGCAGATGGAGACCGGCTGATTGTACTAGAAGCAATGAAAATGCAAACACCAGTTACCTGCGAATTGTCCGGAATGGTGGAGCGTATATTTGTAAAAGTAGGCCAGGCAGTTCAGCCGGGAGATAAGCTTTTATCAATAATTACCGGTGAAGAGTAAAATATCTGAATAAAATACGCCGGAAAAAATTTCCGGCGTATTTTATTCAATCACCCAGCAAACAAATTACAAAAACTACTTTACTGAAATTACAGAATTTTCCGAACCATAAGGACTTTTAGTAGTTTTTGGATTTTCCGGATCTTTCCACCAGTTGCCGTTCACGACAAACTGATATTCATAATCACCGGGCTTAAGTTTTACTTTCTTCTTCCAGACATCTCCTTTGAACTTACGCATTCTGTAATCTTTGGAATTACTTTCCCAGTTATTAAACTCTCCTGCCAGAAATATCTCTTCAGCATCAGGTGCATGAAGACAAAATTCCGTGGATTGAATAGTATCTCTTTTTCTTTTTGGAGTAGATTTAGTTTTTGCAGGTGTTGATTTCGCTTTCGTTTTTGCTTTGCCAGCCATTATCAAAGTCCTCCTTGCTGAGTTACAATAAACAGAAACCAATCACTATTAGAAAATTAAAAAGTAATACTTACAGACTCTACTCGCAACAGTCAAAAGAAAAAAGAATTTGAAAATCTACTTCATGAAAATGTCAGCCTGTTGAACCCTCCCTTTTCATACCACGGTCTTGTTGCAGATATATCTTTTACCTCAATTATATACACTTCTAGAACAAGAAAGACTTTTGTGTTTTTTCGCACACATGCTGTCAATGTATCTTCATGATCACCCAATGCAGCGTGCAAATGTATCTTTGGTTTATCTTCTTCCCAAAAAATACTTCCTGTCCCCATGACTTCCTTTGCACCACTCACTTCTTGCCATACAGGCTCAGGGGGCATAACCGGCTCTTGCGGGCCCGTTACCACTCCTGCATTCCGAAGTCCCCCCAAGACATGAAACCAACCGCTGTATATTTTCTCACTGATTGCAAGGTCTTCAAGACCACCAAGAAAATCGTCACCTTCATCAAAACGGACCACAAAAACCCTTCCAATGGTCCCTTTATTATATTCCATTATGCTTCTCCCTTTTTTCTTGCAATTGAATCCTTTCATGTGCAGCTTTCAGGATTCGAAATATCTCGCGACTGAAAGCTGGTTTACGTGACCGGGCAAATTGCCAGGCGGATTTTCTCAAAGAAGATGAATCAATACCTGGAAATTTGCTGTTTAGCTGCTCTATTGTTTTGCTGGACCAATTCGGCTCCCATTCAACACTTTTCTCTCTTGACTTATCGTAGGCGGCGACAGCCTCATTAAGTACAGCGTCACGCATCCTCTCCAATTCATGAAAATCTCGTTTGTTTTTCAGCTGAGACCCCTTGCGTTCCTGGAGAAAATCATACAGCTCATCGACAGGATTCTTCCTTAATGTTTTGGCGATATATTTTATCTGTCTCTTTCTCGAGCCGGCCTTTAGTGTTTTTGCTTCCCTGATATCATCCTTCAAAAACTGATCACATGGTAACAATGCAATGTCTTTCTCAGGAAGCCCAACCAGTTCAAGGACCATTAATTCTACATTTTTTGCCCGCCTTTTTTTCTCTGATTTACTTACTGTTTCCATAATTATTTATTGGCCACTGCCTGATTACAACCGACATGTTTATGATTTCATATATAACTGTCTTTTATAAAATACATCTTAATCTTGGG
>CALZHP010000097.1 GCA_945787325.1 uncultured Desulfobulbaceae bacterium | reverse complement strand
TCCAATTGCTTCCATCTTCTGTGCCTGTCTCAGCTCATTTTCAATGCGCACCCGTTCACTTATATCCCTGAACGTAACGACTGCTCCCTCTATGTTGCCATCATCAATTATTGGGGTACTTTTATATTCAACTTGGAAAGATGAACCATCTTTTCGCCGAAAAATAACATTACTTCCCTGATCCTCTGAGATTCCTTTTGTAACTTGTGTTAATACAGCACAATCTTTTCTTGAGTATGGCGCACCATCCGCTCCGGAGCAGTCCAAAACATTATGCATGACTTTACCAATCAAGTCCTCAGCTTCATAGCCGAGCATCCTTGCTGCAGCAGTATTAACAAAGGTGGTAACGCCATTCTTGTCGAAGCCGTATATACCCTCACCTACCGATTCGAGGATGAGTTTCTGTCGATGAGTAAGTTGGGCCAACTCTTTCTCAGCTTTCACCCTCTCGTTTATCTCTCTTTGCAAATCACGATTACTTGCAGTTAACTCTTCTGTTTTTTTCCTTACCTGGTATTGAAAAAAAGCGGCAATCATCACAACAAGACAGAGAAGTGCAAATACAGCTATAGATGTCCACTTTGCCCATGTAGGCAATGCCAGTTCTCGTCTGCCACCAAACCACTTTTCCACTGATTGGTGATAAATTGAGTTTGTATCTTTTTTGAGTTCTTTCAGGTGCTTGTCAACAGTACGCAGCAATTGTGCATTTTTTCCCATGGGAGCGGCATACCGAACCTCTATCGGGTTAAATATCATTGGGGTTTTATGAACTTTAAAGAGATGGGCATTTTGTATAGCAAAGAGCCTGTTTACCACACCCGCATCAACTTCCTTTCTTTCGACCTTTGCGAGAACATCGTTATAATTTTGCAGAGGTAGGAAATTTACTTGAATACCGAATCTTTCAATAGTATCCCTGAACACTTTTTCGTGGATATCACCTTCAAGGACGGCAACGGTTTTATTCTCGAGATCCAGCAGGGACTCAATGTTATTACTTGGATTGCTGTACAGACGCCCCCAGTTTGTTATCACTGTCTCGCCTGTAAATGAATATTTCGTACTTCGCTTTTCAGAAAAAGCGATGGCAACCAACAGGTCAATTTTTCCTTTTTCCAGGTTATTCAGACATTCCTTCCATTCACATGGTACATATTCCAGATTTAAATTTTCATTATCTGCAACGTGTCTAAGAATATCTATTGTAAACCCCTTTACATCTCCTCGTTTTCCAAGAAAAACTAAAGGCTTGTTCTGGTAAACTCCTACCTTAACAGTATTGGATGCATCTAGATGAGAAGGTAATAAATAATGAAATGCGAGACAAAAAATGAACAGGAGGATTGTAAAAGCATATAATGGGTTAGAAGAACGAAGCATAAAGAATGATACAGCTCCTTGTAAGATAATATACGAAGAACTTCATCAACAAGTTATATAGGAATAACCTACACAATTTTTCAGACTTAACAAGATTTATTGATGAATAATTATTCCTTTCAATTAACCATTCCCATATAGTTACACAATAACAAACATATAAAATCAAATGAAAATGCTGTTATAAACATATTTTTGAATAACGAGAAATTTAAGGGCTGTCCGATTTAACTTGAGTTTGAAAATAAATAGTAGTGTGGTGCAAATAGTGCCATTTCACGAAGCTGAGTCCGCCTGAGGCGGACCTAAGGCGGAGAAAAACGATTCGGCGGAGTCCTCTGTGTGCGGACAACTTTCCGAATCGTCCACTCTGAGCAAGTAGCGCAAGGAAGTCCGCCTTTGGCGGACCAAGTGAATCCGCCTCAGGCGGACCCTATTTGATTCGTTTTCTTTGGGCAAACAAAGAAAATGAATAATATATCGATTAATTAAACAAATTCTAACCTAATTAGCTGGCTATTTATTCATTGCAAATTGTACTAATAAAAACAATCAATTAATAAGTGTTGATTATATTTATCTAGGACAGCCCCTAATTTATAAAGGTGAGCTTGTTTCTAAAGAAATACCACCGGAATATGAAGTCATCAGATTACATATTGTGTATATTTTGCCTATGAACATTCATGAAATATTAAAAAAATATTATGGCTTCAGCGAATTTCGCGGCCAGCAGCAAGAAATCATCCATAATATTCTCCAGAAAAAGCATGCTTTGGTGATTATGCCAACAGGGATGGGTAAATCTCTCTGTTATCAACTACCTGCTTTAATGCTGGAAGACCTTACAGTTGTTATATCTCCACTGGTTGCGCTGATGAAAGATCAGGTTGATGGTTTGCACAAAAGGGATGTTGATGCAGCGTACATAAATTCATTGTTATCAGGTAAAGAAAGGAAAAAACGATATAAGGATCTAGCTGCCGGCAAATTCAGTCTGCTTTATATAACTCCGGAAAGATTTCGCAAACAGGATTTTCTGGACAGTTTGGCCTACAGAAAAGTTGCGCTTCTTGCAGTTGATGAAGCACATTGTATCAGCGAATGGGGCCACGATTTTCGCCCTGATTATTCACGCATTAAAAATTTTCGCGAACTGATGGGAAACCCTACAACAGTTGCCTTGACCGCAACAGCTATCCCTGAAGTTCAGAATGATATAATTCGTCAGCTCGGTTTAAAACATGAAGATGTTACCATCTTTCATGAAGGTATCGACAGGCCCAATCTGCTTCTTGATGTTAAAGACATTTGGGGAGACGAAAGCAAAACACATGAAATACTTAGTGTCTTAAGAAGTTATCCTGGAAACGGTGTTGTTTATTTTTCCCTTATAAAAACTTTAAAAAAATTTAGTGAGTATCTAACTAACAGTAAAGTCAAACATCTCTGTTATCATGGCGACCTTGAGTCACAAGACAGGAAAAGAGTGCAGAATATTTTTATGGCGGGAGAAAACAACCTGGTACTTGCAACTAATGCATTTGGCATGGGAATTGATAAAGATAACATCCGTTTCGTTGTGCATGCAGAAATTCCAGGCTCTATTGAATCATACTATCAGGAAATCGGCAGGGCAGGGAGAGACGGCAAAATCTCCAAATGCATGCTGCTTTATGATGAGCAGGATCTTCTCATCCACATGGATTTCATTAAGTGGAATAACCCTGAAGCAGAGTTTTACCAAAGGCTGTTTCACATTCTGGCAGAAGACATCCAACAGGTTAACGCCTATGGGATTGAATGGCTGAAGGAAAAAATGCTGTATAAAAGCAGAAGCGATTATCGCCTTGAAACGGCATTGAGAATGCTTGAGAGATACGGTGTGACTGATGGAGACATCGAACACAAAAATCTTACTGTAATTGGATCATTGTCTGAGAAGTTGACTGATCAGGAGTACTTGAGCGAAAAACTGATGCGGGAACAGAAAAAGCTTCACAGCTTGGTTTTATACGCTAAAGGTGGACAATGCCGTAAAGCATTTATACACCAGTATTTTGGCTTGCCACTTAAAGAAAATTGCGGATCATGTGATATCTGTAAGTAATTTTTGATCTCAAGGGCTGTCTTAGAAAAAGAACGTCTATAAAGAATGGTTAGAGTTTTTTATTATGCCATTTCACTTAGCCGAGTATCGCAGAAAAATACGGAACAACGCTTCGGCGGAGTTCGCCTAAGGCGAACGACTTTCCGAAGTGTCCGCTATTTTTTAAGATGCTGAGGGTATTCCGCCAAAGGCGGAACAAGTGAGCGGCTGCCCTTTCTTTTGATTCGTTTTCTTTGGGCAGACAAAGAAAATGAATAATTATCAAGAAGTTATAATAGGTTATTATAAGCGCACAATATTATTTCTTCTTGCCCTTCTGAATCCTGGCCCATGTATCACGCAGCGTAACCGTTCGGTTGAAAACAGGTGATTTATTGTTGGAATCGACAGGATCAACACAGAAATAACCGAGTCTCTCAAATTGAAAAAGACTTCCAGGAGTTGCCCCGGCAAGACTTGGTTCCAATTTACAGCTTGTTAAAACTTTCAGCGAGTTTGGATTAAGACATTCTTTAAAGTCGGCGCCATCTTTTTGTAAAGCAGGATTCTCAACTGTAAAGAGATTGTCATACAAACGTACTTCTGCATTAATTGCATGAGTGGCAGATACCCAGTGCAAGGTTGCCTTGACTTTACGCCCATCAGGGGAGTTCCCGCCCCGTGTAGCCGGGTCATACGAACAACGCAATTCAATTATTTCGCCCGTACTATCATCCTTTACTACATCTTTACATGTAATAAAGTATCCGTAACGAAGACGGATTTCACGTCCAGGGGCGAGGCGAAAAAACTTTTTGGGTGGGTCTTCCATAAAATCTTCCTTTTCTATATAAAGCTCCCTCGAAAAAGGAATTTTACGGGTTCCAGCACCCGGATCCTCGGGATTATTTATGGCATCTAGCTCTTCAACAAGGTCCTCCGGGTAGTTCTCTATAACAACCTTGATCGGATTCAATACCCCCATCACCCGTGGTGCCCGTTTATTAAGATCTTCCCTGATGCTGAATTCCAACAAGGCGATATCTACAACACTGTCCCTTTTCGCGACACCTATTCTTTCACAGAAATTCCTTATGGATTCCGGCGTGTATCCCCTGCGGCGCAATCCCGATATTGTCGGCATGCGGGGATCATCCCAACCGCTCATGAAACCGCCGTTAACCAGTTGCAGAAGTTTGCGTTTGCTCATGACCATGTAGCTCAGATTCAAGCGTGCAAACTCTATTTGTTGGGGATGACAATCAACCTCAAGTTCATCGAGAAACCAGTCATAAAGCGGTCGATGATCTTCAAACTCCAATGTGCAAATGGAATGGGTAATACCCTCGATCGAATCTGAAAGGCCGTGGGCAAAGTCATACATCGGATAGATACACCAATCGTCGCCTGTACGGTGATGTGCTACTTTTGATATGCGGTATAGAACCGGGTCCCGCATGTTAAGGTTACCAGAGGCCATATCAATCTTTGCACGCAATACCCGTGATCCGTCTTCGAATTCTCCATCACGCATGCGTACAAATAAATCAAGACTGTCTTCAACACTTCTATCCCTGTATGGGCTGTTCTTTCCAGGCTCGGTAAGAGTACCCCTGTATTCCCTTATCTTAGCGGCATCAAGATCGCATACATACGCTTTTCCCCTCTTGATGAGTTCAACAGCATAGTCGTAAAGCTGACCAAAATAGTCGGAAGCAAAATAAAGGTGTTCACCCCATTCAAAACCAAGCCAGGCGACATCTTGTTTTATTGAATTAATATATTCAACCTCTTCCTTACTTGGATTAGTATCGTCAAAACGAAGATGACAACGACCGTCAAAATCTTTGGCCAGGCCAAAATTCAGACAAATAGATTTAGCATGCCCTATATGCAGATATCCATTAGGTTCCGGTGGGAACCTTGTGACAACCTGTCCATTATTCTTGTTGGCCTTTATATCCTCTTTAATAATAGTGGAAATAAAATTAGATGGTGTGGCAGCATCTGGTGTAGTCATAATTTTCTCTATTTTAATTACAAAGATTTTTTCAGGAAAAATTATCTAAAATTTTGAATCCTGAGTGTAATAACTCGAGAGTCAAGCAGGCAAGCATAATGGTAATTTCGAATTACAACTCTTGAATTCTTCTGCCCTCAACCATAATGTCGCTGCCAAGTCTGCGAGTTTTCTTAATTTCATATTCAGCAGGACGTCCAGCCGCAATGCCTGATGAAAAATTCACCACCGGTACTCCATTGGACCCAAGAAATTTTGGTGCGATAAACAGTTTAAACTGATCGACCAGACCTGCCTGCAAAAAGGAGCCGTGAATTTCTCCGCCACCCTCAACTAGAACAGACATTATCTGGGCTTTGCCAAGTATAACAAGTATTTCCTGAATATCGAGTCCTTTACCCTTGATAAAATTAACTGTCGTGACTTTTACACCGGCTTTTTCCAACGACACTCTTTTTTCTGCTGAAGCGCCAGATGAGCAAAAAACCCAGGTTACTGCATTGGATTTCTGCTGCAGCATTTTTGCTGCAAGAGATATCCGCAGCTTACTGTCCAAAACTATTCTGATCGGGTCTTTGCCTCGCCGGCCGGGCAAGCGGGTTGTTAGGGAGGGGTCGTCTACAAGTACTGTTTCTGCACCTACCAATATAGCATCGACCTGGTCTCGCATACGGTGCACCAGACTGCGAGAACGGCTGTTAGTAATTGCAGTAGCCTGACCTTTGCCTGATGATATTCTTCCATCAAGGCTTATTCCTGCTTTCATAATTACCCAGGGAAGACCGGAAGTGATATGTTTTATATATGGTAGATTAATTTCCCTGCACTCTTCGTCCAATATACCGGACTGTACCATAACACCTTTGCTGACAAGATAATTACAACCTCC
>CALZHP010000096.1 GCA_945787325.1 uncultured Desulfobulbaceae bacterium | reverse complement strand
TTCTCATCACCGCCATCACCATGCCGTATAGGTCATGAAGTGACGTATTGTCCGGCATTAATACTTTGTCGGCTGACCTATTTAATTAGGACATGTAATGTTGCAGGAGTAGATGAGGGGACTGAATTTACATTCTGTCCCCAGTGTAAGACGAAAAGGCGGGATCTTGTATCTTTAAGGAAGAAAAAATATATCTATCACCTTTTTTCCAGCCTATAAACAGTGGTACGATCTCAGTAATGATATCGTCCTGAAAATGATCGCCTGAAGGCAGAGAAATTGATGAGGGGACTGAATTTACATTATGTCCCCGGTGTACACAATAGGTTGACAAGTACCGGTGAGAAGGTTAATGACACTAAGGAAATGATACATTTGTAATTCAGGATTCTGTCAATTACATTTATAAGCACCTACATTGGGAGGTCTTTATGGGAGTCGCGTTCCTTGTCGTTTTAGCCGTTATTGTCCTTGCTATTCTTTTTTTTGTTTCTATCTACAACAAGCTGATTCAGCTGAAGAACCGTTTTAAAAATGCCTTCGCCCAGATCGATGTTCAGTTAAAGCGCCGGTATGACCTCATCCCTAATCTTGTTGAGACAGCAAAGGCCTATATGAAACACGAACGGGAAGTACTTGAGGCAGTGATAAAGGCAAGGAACCAGGCAACAGCCGCAGCCGATAAAGCTTCGGCAGATCCGAGTGATGCAGCTGCCATTCAGGGCCTGATAGGTGCCGAAAGCATGTTGAGTGGCACTTTGGGACGCCTGTTTGCGCTTGTTGAAGCATACCCAGACTTGAAAGCAAACCAGAACATGATGCAACTCAGCGAAGAGCTGACATCAACGGAGAACAAGGTGTCTTTTGCCAGACAGGCCTTTAACGATGCGGTAATGCAATACAACACGTCACGTGAAGTATTTCCCAATGTAATAGTAGCGAATATGTTCGCTTTCGGCGAGGCTCAGCTTTTCGAGCTCAAAGAGGAAGAGGAACGGGCTGTACCCAAAATAAGTTTCTAATCCCCGGTTTCTGCCAGAAGTAATGGATTTTTTTTCTCACCAGGATGATGCACGCAGGAAAACCAGCGTTTTACTGGTTTATTTCGGTCTATCCGTCATCGCTATTATCATTGCCATGTACATGGTTTTCACTTTCCTTTTTTTTACATTCTCATTTAAGATCAATGCCCAACCTCTACAAAGCGCAATGTTCTGGGACGGGAAGAGATTTGCTGTAGTTTCATGTGCAGCACTTATAATAATCATCTGCGGTTCACTTTATAAAATTACCGCCCTCAAGAATGGTGGATCTCAGGTGGCTGAGATGCTCGGCGGCAGGGTGATTCTACCTAACAGCACCGATCTTAAGGAGAGGCGCCTCCTGAACGTTGTAGAAGAAATGGCCATTGCTTCCGGAGTTGGGGTTCCAATGGTTTATGTGATGAATAACGAGACATCCATCAACGCCTTTGCTGCCGGTTTTGATTTGGAAGACGCGGTTGTAAGTGTAACGCGTGGCACATTGGATAATTTAAATCGCGACGAACTTCAAGGAGTTATAGCCCATGAGTTCAGCCATATCTTCAACGGCGACATGCGCCTCAATATACGTTTGCTTGGCATTCTGCACGGTATTCTTGTTATTGCACTAATTGGCAGGGCCATACTAAGAGGCCTGGGAAGAGCCCGCAGTAAAAAAAGTGGGCAGGCGGCTATTTTCGGAGTAGCCCTTTACGTGATGGGATATATAGGTGTGTTTTTCGGTAAGCTCATCAAAAGCGCTGTTTCCAGGCAGCGTGAATATCTTGCAGACGCGTCGGCAGTTCAGTTCACCCGCAATCCAGATGGTCTATCAGGTGCCTTAAAAAAGATAGGCGGTCTGGTGAAAGGTTCGCGGATATCACACTACAAGGCCGAGGAAATCAGTCACATGTTTTTCGGCAATGGGCTCAGAGAGTCATTTCTAAGTTCGTTCTCCACCCACCCTCCAATAGAAGAAAGGGTCCAAAGGATCGATCCGCATTTTGACGGAGTATTCCCAAAAATTTCCCTGAAAATATCCGATGAAGAAAAAAAGAAAAGGATCGATAACGCCACACAACCCTTCGCACTTACATCAAAAAGACCGGAAATATCTGAACCAGTAACTGCACCTGTATCTCCCGATAGGATCATGCAGTCGATTGGTGCTCCACTTAATATTCATATGGATATGGCTCAGGATATGCTCGCTTCTTTACCTATCTTGTTACTGGAGTCGGCGAGAGAACCGTTCGGGTCAAGGGCTGATGTGTACAGCCTTCTGCTGGATGACGATAGTAAGATGCGTGCCGGTCAGCTTGAAATATTGAAAGAAAATGCAGACCCAGCAGTATTTGCCGAAACGCAAAAACTTCTGAAGTTTACGGAGTCACTGTCGCCCGAAATGCGCCTGCCGCTTCTGGATCTGGCTTTGCCGGCTTTAAAGACATTATCCCTGGAACAGTACCAGGTATTTATGAAGAATGTGGATGCGCTTATCGGAGCGGACAAGAAAGTCGATCTTTTTGAATATACTTTACGCCATATAATTAAAAGGCATTTGGCAGTTGTGTTTGAGGAACCTGAAAAAAAAGTTACCCTGATTTATTCTGTACGTGGTGTCGAGAACGAATGTTCCTGTGTACTTTCAACTCTGGCAAGGGTGGGGCACAAGGATAAACAACAGGCTGCCGCGGCTTTTAAGAAAGCAGTAGGGATTATTATGGTGCCGCAGGCGGACCTGTCATTTCTGCAGGCACAGGAATGCGGCTTAAAACAACTCGATGAATCACTTGATCGGTTGGCCCGTGTGAGTCCGCTACTAAAAAAGAAATTGGTTGCCGCCTGCCTGCAGAGTCTCGTCTATGATGAGAAAATCAATGTACGGGAAATGGAACTTTTTCGGGCTGTTGCAGAGGCTCTGAATTGCCCTGTTCCCCCGCTTGCCTGAAATTCATGAGAAACTATAAGCTTTCAATACTCCCTACTTTTATAAGTATTGCCATACTGTAGGAATTCCCATTTTGTCGAAAGCAGTGCACCAAATGCGGCACAGGCGAGTATGATAACGGTAAACCAGCCCAGAATCGGGACGAACATCAACAATTTGAGCAGGATAAATAATCCAAGACTCACTAAAAAGAAGGTACTGTTACGCCATTCAGTTTTTCTTTTGATTTCAATCCATTTTGCCAACACAACAGATGTGAAAAGAATGGCGATATATATTGACACAATATACATGAAAAGCAGGAATATGCCGACAGGCGCGCCAATAATTGTAATGCACAAAAGTATGCCAATGAAAGGTGCGGCGGCAAAGTAGAGGAATCCCCTCCCGCAATTTGGCCAGAATGTGTTGCGCAGTTTACCTGTTACGACGTTTATCCAGCCGCCGAATGCCAGAGTGAAAATCAAGATTATTAAAGCACCGGAGAGGATGGAATAAAGAAACCAGGCTCCGAATAAACCTGCTGCTCCTCTACGGCTAAAGTCAAACTTGTCATCTAATCTCAAATCATTATTGAAGACTACAGTGCCACCAACCGGTATGGTTGTGAAATCTATTTCACCTTCTTTTTGCCAGTATTCAACATCACCGCCAAACTTCATATCCTGACCGATTATTACCGTGGGTGCTGAAAATACAGCTTTTCCCTGGATATCGCCATTTTGTTCAAGGTTTTTGACAGCGCGCATATCGGAATTACCTTGAACAGTTCCAGTAAAAATTATCTCACCGCCCGCGGCCTTTACATTTCCTTCAACAGTTCCGGCAAGTATAATCTGACCGCCGGCCGCAATAACATCACCACCAACAGTAACCCCGCTGTCAATGGTAATGCTTCCACCGGCTATAATGAGGTCATCTTCTACAGATTCGCTTATCGTTATGTCGCCGCCAGCAGCACGTAAATCATCACCCACAGGTCCGTTTATAACGATGCTGCCGCCGGCAATGGTAAGGTCCTGCACCACTTCGCCGTTTACAAGAAGACTTCCCCCGGAAATGACAGCATCTCCGTTGACCTGTTCACTAACGACTACTTTGCCGCCCGCGATATATGCGTCATCCGCAACCGGTATTGAGATAAGGGTGGTGTCACCTGACTTGAGAGTAGCAGCGATAGACGGTGATATGATAACGAATATTACTAGGATAAGTGGCAGGAATCTTAATTTCTTCATATGACCCTCCGGATTTTTTTACAACTATTTTCAGCATAATTGATACCTTAATTATTTGTCAGGTGAAATCAATCTGCTGATACAATTATCCACCTTGAAATCAGCTTTCATGGTGATAACGATTTTTTATAAAAAAATATAAGTTTGCCCGAATTATAATGAAAAGCAGAAATGTTATGCAAAAGCAAAAGAAAATGGAAGGAGATATTAAACAAACGGCTGAACTTGGTCAGCTATGTACAGATGAATGGTGCCGGTCAACAGAGAACATCATCGACGAGCTTCACAAGGCTGTATATTCAATCAGTGAGCCCCGATGGGCTTCACCTGCTGAATCGCATAGGATTGCCACCCTGCGTGATCGTGTAAAAGATATGTATGTTCATTTTAAAATTGCTAAAATCGCTGCAAGTTAAACCATTATCATACGGCATAAGTTTTCAATCATAATCACTATTATACTATTGAATCAGGTCGTAATAATATTGATTATTGAATACAAACGCTCAAGTAACTATTGTTATCTGGGAAAAGATTGTCGTTGAATAGAAATATAGGAGCCTATCAGTTAATTATAGCGCCTTTCCCCTGTATTGTTCCAGGCTTTTCTTTTCTATACGGACAGAACCCTTGACTTTAACGGCGACAATATTGCCGTGTTCGATGAGATGATAAATCATTTTGCGGTTGAACCCAAGGTACTTGGCAGCTTCTGCTACAGTTATCAGGGGTGCAGATACAAAATCTGATCCTTTATCATTATTTAACGGATCACTCATTACTTATCACTCTTAAATATTTATGATGTAATTTCGAGAATATATACAGTTAGCCACCGTATATTTATGGAATCAAGGCCTATTTCTCCTGCGGCCATGATTTCGAGGTGTGTAATATTTCTTTTCAGGAGCGGTAGCAATCGGTTTATTTACATCCGCACAAAAGCAGACCTTGCAGCGTTCATTTCCGCACCATTGGCAGGAAAAACAGTCCGGGCAGTTGTGTTTACTGCACCCGCCGACCATTTTCTCGGGTATAAAAATCTTACCCCTGTTGTCTGGAAGTTTCTGGAATTCCATGGCATACCTCCAGTTGTTGAATGTTATGTTTGTTATTTCACAACCTTCGTGATTTTTCTCTCAACATTTCACCTTCAGGTATCTTTGCCAGATCGGCCAGCTCTTCTGCAAATACACCAAGCAAATCGTCTGCAGACAGAATGCCCTCAAGACCTCCCTGGTCATTGACCACCGGCATACGTTTTATTCCTTTTTTGCGCATATTCTGCAGGGTACTGCAGATGCTTTCTTTTTCGCTGGCTGTTACTACTTCGTAACTCATTACATCACCCACCGTCACAGAGTCCAGATCCACTTCACCGGCCAAAAGTCCTACCACGATGTCTCTATCTGTGATGATACCTACTGGTATGTTTTTACCATCCTTATGATCAACTATAACTACATCACCTACATGGTGTTGACGCATGAGCTTTGCCACTTCTACAATAGTGCTTCCCCGGTCGGTGACAATGACTTCCCGGTTACAAAATACTCCTACAGACATGTTCATTCTCCAATTAATGATTTGTAGAGATTCTTCCTGCGTTACATATCTACGTTATAAGGTAAGTATTTATTTGTAATGTACAACTAATAATTATTCCTATTTCTAAAGGAAAATAGATTTTTATTCTCATTAATTACAATTATTTCTTCACATTCATTTCTTCTGTCTTATGCCTTCCTATTTCTGGAAGTATGCATTACAAATAATAAGATGAAGGATTCTGAAATTATACGTGATCTTCGCCAGGAGATAAGGCGGCTGCGAAAGGTAATTTCCAAAGTTGCCCCCAATCTTGAAAACCTCTTAAAAACAAGGGGATTAACCCTTTATAAAAAAGCGCCGCAACAGGACCTACTTGTACCAAACAGACCTGATCAGGTCGACAAATACTACAGACAACTGAGCCACTATTCTTTCAGGATATTTCTTCGTGACGTTATCAAACACCAGGATTTGTTTACTGTGCATGATGTGTCAAAATACGCCACCGTTGAAGTTACACAAAAATATATAGAATTCCTGCGATTGGTAGAACTGCTTGAAGAACCGGATAGTCTTGTTTACAGGCTCAAAAAGAGGCCGATCCGCAGTTTTGGGACCACGCTAGAATGGTTCATT
>CALZHP010000095.1 GCA_945787325.1 uncultured Desulfobulbaceae bacterium | reverse complement strand
TACCAATAAAGTAGATTAATGTATCAATTTAGAGAAAGAGAACTACTTAAATGGAAGAGCATGAGAAATATATTCAGGCACTTATCAAATTACATCTTGGTCTGGAGAGACAAGGCCCAGGTGATACAAACTATTCGAATCATATACTTTCGCTGATTAAAGAGTTACCGGCAAATCCACGTATAGCTGATATCGGCTGCGGTGCTGGTGCGGGAGCACTATTGCTGGCGGACAGATTTAAATCAAAAGTACGGGCAGTAGACTTCTCGAGAGAATTTCTTGATGAGCTGATAAATCGGGCAAAGCAGCGCGGTCTTGAACACTTAATAGAACCGATCGAATGCGACATGGGGAGTCTTGACTGGAAACCAGAAACCATTGATCTGCTCTGGTCCGAGGGAGCCGCTTATAACTTGACATTTAAAGGTGCATTGAAAGCTTGGAGACCATTGATGGCAGCGAATGGAATTGCTGTAATTTCGGAAATGAACTATTTCACAAGTGAAGTGCCGGAATCTGTAAGAGTTTATTGGCAAAAAGCCTACCCTGCAATGGGTACTGAATCAGAAAACTCAACTCATGCTCATTCATCAGGTTTTGAGATTTTAGGAATTCACCGTTTGCCGGCAAAGGCCTGGAGGGATAATTACTATGGACCACTTAGAGAAAACATGAACTCTTTCAAGCACTCGGGAAACAGTATCATGCAATCCGTTATTAAGGAAATAGAAGAAGAAATGAAGCTCTTTGAAGAGCATGAGAACCATTACGGATATTCTTTTTATATTTTGAAAGCTGTATAGTGATAGAACCAGGGCCAGGTCTTTGATTTTAGAATTTCCTTTATTCCCTGTAATGGCCCTGCACAACGACAAATTACCCGTATAACCTATATAAGTTGCGCCGGGTGTTTTTAAACTTCTAAGAATATATGTGTAGTACATGCCATGTCCCTATACACTTCGCTGAAGCTTCGAGTAGTACATAAACACCGCTCCGCATATTTCCACTCGCCAATTAAGCGAAGCCTTGGCGGAGTTTAATGGCGGGAGCGTGTGGGAATCGAAACATAATTTAAAAACTTATTTCGATTATTTATCAATAGGTTGCATGGTGTAGATTCGTTCTGTCCACGGTTTGTCCACGGTCTTAGTTTTGCTATTACCATTGTGATGGTGGTTAGTCCTAATAAATTGTTCACGGGTGTTCTTTAAAAAAAATGTACTTCCTTATATCCCATTGCTCTATATGCTTTAAGTCTCCGTTGATACATCTTTGACAAAACAGAAATATTTTCATCTATATAATCATAAATTCTTGTTTCGGTTGTCCCGGGATAAAGTCGATGAAGTCTACCGGCATACTGAACCATTTTTCCTTTGAAAGAAAAAAGCATGACATGAAAAAGTGTATCAAGTCGCGGAATATTATAAAGACAAATTAAGCATGTTATTTCCTGGATAAAACATCTTCAAGCTTGAGCAGTGCATCTTTTCTCTTTTGTGAGGTCATCTTGCCCAGGTTATGGAGCTTCCATCTTACTGCCGGTAACGAAGCTGCCTGCGGAAAAGCAAATAATTCCCATTTTGGTTTTCCTTCTTTTAATGAAAGAAGCAGCTGACGATCATTTTCATTTAACCCGTTGTGGATCGTTTCAACTATTTTACCCCTGGTTTGATAAAGCTCCTCCAGACTGACATCCTCATACGTCATCCCTTTAAACTCAGACTCAAACAGCGCACTTATGTCCTGAGGTCTGGGGGCAAGTAATTCACTGATGGGCCGATTATGGCTGATCAAATAAACCAGAAACGTATTCTTTATGCTCTCAGTAATACCTTCATTATTTAATAAATAGTAAATATCAAAAAGGTCTCTCGGATGCTGTCTGTCCAGTGCAGCGCATAGCTTTCCAGCATACAGGTCTTCAAAACTCAATAGCTGCATCTTTGCATAGCCAAATTCTTTTTCTGCATTTGCGGACAATTCTTTTTCCTGCACTGGATGAACACTGCCGCGTAATACTGGTGACACTTCCACCTTTATCATGACATCGCGCCGGGAAATGATTAATCTGATGCAATAACCTGTTCCAGTTAGATTACTTCTATTAATAATGCTTCCCGGTATGGCCTTGAGGATATTCGATTCAATATTATTAAGCGCTGTATCAATATTTTTCAGGCTGCTATCACGATCTTCTACAGGCAGATATGAGAGATCAATATCTACTGACAGACGCGGCATGTTTCGTACAAACAGATTAATCGCCGTTCCGCCCTTTAGCGCAAAACACGGTTCTTTTGCCACCTGTGGTAATACTGATATCAGTAAATGGGCCTGATCAGAATATATTGTCAGCATCCCGGCCTCCTGTCATTGAACGTGGGACGGTTATGGAATAAGTCTTATCCAGTGCACCGCCTTTTACGATCATCCGTTTGCCGCTTCCAAGGTCTACATTGTCTGTGTTCAATTTATTTCGCCACGCATGGCTATGTCTGTCTGAGAACCATAAAAACAGGCGTTTGGTTTTGATCTGCCTGCACGCCTGCAAAAGACTACTCAACAGTTTGGGACGCAAAGTAGCAGCACTCTCAAAATATTTATCTGCCAGTGAAAATCCGGACTCATCCTGGATTTTCCCCAGTACTTCAAATAAGGCAAGTTCCACAGTAGAAAAACGCAACAGCCAGTCCCAGTGGCCAAAGGAGCGTGTCGTTAAAGCATCAGATGGACGTTTATCTATACCCCCCATTCCCCGGGCAACAAGTTTGACAGACATCTGAAATTCGTTCAGCCAACCAGGCAGTTTGTTAACTCCATAAAGCTCAACAGTCTGTATACCGCCCAGTGGCAGATAATGTGCCATTCCCTGCAGGTCAAGCGCCGAACGCCCGCCCACATGCACCGGACTGCCCAATTCCTGAAGCGAGTAGACCAGATGCTCCCACTTCAAGGGTGGACCGGGGCGGCGGTAAACGCCATGTCCTACACGCTCCAACTTGCCGGCCCTGACAAAGTAATCCACTACCGTGCGCTCAAATCCCTTGATTTTAAGCCACTTGCGGTTAACCACTAGCCCATCGGGAAGACAGTTAGCGAGTAAAACAGAATCAGGTTTATTTAAGTTATTATTTTGCATAGCCAAAGTATGCATTTGCTCGTATTTACAAACCAGCAAAATGAACATAAAGTTTATTAATTATTAGCAATGCAGACACAGTCTCTGCAATTAGCTTATATTATAAACCGAAAAGTATATTTTTATGCAGTAGTCAGCTTACTTTAAATATTCAGTCATTGTATATGTAGGTATTAAACCTCTTCCGGCATATTGAAGTGTCTTGAACATATAGCCAATAAACGTTCCTGAATAGCGGTAGCAGCGTATACAGCCCTCAATACGTTTTGGAATTAAAGACTCATATCCCTCCCAGGAAGATAACACAGGATGACGTTCAATCCAATCATCGATAGTAAACCGGACCAACTTAATGACTTCCTCTTTAGCTATTACGTTTCCTTTTTGAGCAATTCTTACCAATGCAATACTGATAATATCCCGCATATGCTCATCGTTCTTATTCGCCGGGGCAATAAAAGTATAGAGTTTAGTGTGATATCTTTGAAGAATAATTCCAACTTCGGCTTTCTTTCTGTATGATATTTTTCTGTTTCGAGAGGATGTCATCCATTTTCTTTGAAATCTACGATCTAAGGCACGAGTAACTCTGTCCCAATCAATTCCACCGGTCTCTGATCGCACGTTTTGACGAATAAAACGATAAACATGAGGAGAATGTTTTTGTATCCATGTACTATTGAATCTATCAGGTCGTTTCTCTATCAGCAGTTCGTTTATTATTTTCACAGCATCATCAATATCCATGCATTACTTTATAGCAGAGCAGTAGCAAATGAAAAACCACTTTGTCAATTGTAATGCACATCCAGTTTGGGGATTTATTGAAATAATAATTATTTCATTGCTGACAGCAAGGTGAATACTTGAGAGTTGAGGAAATAAGATTATATTACAATTAGTTAATGGGATAAGAGCGTGTGGGAATCGAACCCTTCCCAGGCCGTATGAATAAAGGCTTTGCGGGGCATGCACGGAAGGTTCACGGAAGGTAGGCTTAAAGTTTTATCTCTTATTTGAAAGTCCGTTTACAAATCTTCCATCAATAAAACTAAGGGCATGCGTCAGGATGAAAAAGCAATTTCTTATCAGTTTCATTTGGTGTTCTGTTATGTTGGACTATTAACCAATATCAGCGTGATATTCCTGAAGACTTCTGACCTCGCTCCTTTTCTCACGGATTGCCGTGATCCCTTTGGCAGCAGCAATTGCTGCCGCGGTTGATGTTATATAGGGCAGACCGTGTTTGATAGCTGCCTTCCGGATATAGGAATCATCAATGGCGCTTCGCTTGCCTATGGGGGTGTTGATTACGAGATGTATTTCTCCGTTCTGGATTGCGTCTATCAAGTTTGGACGTCCTTCATGCCGTTTTAGAACCGGTTCAGCCTTAATACCGTTATCGAAAAGAAATTGACAAGTGCCATCCGTGGCCTTGATAGTAAATCCGGCCTTGGCAAAGCGTTGTGCAGCTTCTATTACACCGGCCCTGTCCCGTCTGGAAACTGAAATCAGGACAGAGCCTTCCAGAGGCAGTTTAACCTTGGTAGCCTCCTGGGCTTTATAAAAAGCGCGGCCTGGATTGGCGGCCATGCCGAGCACCTCTCCTGTTGAACGCATTTCAGGACCGAGTAAGGGGTCGACCTCCGGAAACATGTTAAATGGAAAAACCGCTTCCTTAACACCGAAATGAGGAATCGGCCTGCGTCTGAGCTTCAGGTCACTTAATTTTTTGCCCAGCAGTATCTGTGTGGCAAGACGGGCCATGGCAATGTTGCACACCTTGCTTACCAGAGGTACTGTACGGCTTGCCCGGGGATTTGCCTCAAGTATATATACAACATCATCTGCAATAGCATACTGAATATTCATCAATCCCACTACATTAAATTCCACTGCTATTTTCTTCGTATACTCTTCAATAGTTTCAATATGTTTCTGAGGGATACTGACAGGAGGAATGACGCAAGCCGAATCACCAGAATGAACGCCGGCAAGCTCAATATGCTCCATAACCGCGGGTACAAAGGCATCGGTACCGTCGGCAATGGCGTCCGCCTCTGCCTCTATCGCGTTTTCCAGAAACTGTTCAATCAGGATAGGTCGTTCAGGCGATATATCCACTGCCGCGGAAACATATTCACGCAGCATTTCTTCATCATAAACAACTTCCATGCCTCGCCCGCCGAGAACGAATGAAGGACGGACGATAAGGGGATAACCGATTTCCCCGGCAATTGCACATGCTTCATTAACATTGCTTGCCATACCGGATTTGGGCTGGGGGATCCCCAGGTCTTTCATGATCTGACGGAAACGGTCCCGGTCTTCCGCAAGGTCAATAGTCTTGGGGCTTGTGCCGAGAATCTTAACTCCGGCAGCTTCAAGTTCTGCAGCAATGTTCAACGGGGTCTGTCCCCCGAACTGGACAACAACGCCTTCTGGCTTTTCTTTCTCATAAATGGCCAGAACGTCTTCAACGGTAAGAGGTTCAAAATAAAGTTTATCAGACGTATCATAGTCGGTTGAGACAGTCTCAGGGTTACAGTTCACCATCACGGTCTCAAACCCCTCATCACGCAGCGCAAAGGCTGCATGAACGCAGCAGTAATCAAACTCGATACCCTGCCCGATACGGTTGGGCCCGCCGCCAAGCACCATGATCTTGCGGTTCGGACTAACATCAACCTGGTCAGGAGCATTATATGTTGAAAAATAGTAAGCCGCATTTTCTACACCGCTTACAGGTACCGGCTCCCATCCTTCTACGACCCCCAGTGAGGTCCGTTTATTCCGGATATCTGCCTCCGGAACATTAAGAATCTGAGAAAGGTATTTATCCGCAAAGCCGTCCTTTTTCGCCTGGACCAGAAGTTCATCCGGCAGCAGTTTGCCTTTATGTTCCAAAAGTTTTTCTTCCAGTTCCACCAGTTCCTTCATCTGCTCGATGAACCACGCCTTTATATGGGTCTTTTTATGCAGTGCATCTATATCAGCCCCTTTGCGAAGCGCTTCATACATGATAAACTGACGCTCGCTGGAAGGCTCGTTAAGCATCTCCATTAGATCTTCCAGGGATTTTTCATGAAAGTCCTTAACAAATCCAAGTCCGTAGCGGCTGTTTTCAAGTGATCGAATTGCCTTCTGAAAGGCCTCCTTGTAGTTTTTCCCTATGCTCATGACTTCGCCGACAGCCCGCATCTGAGTGCCCAGTTTATCATCAACTCCCTTGAATTTCTCAAATGCCCAGCGGCAGAATTTAACGACTACATAGTCTCCTGAAGGTGTGTATTTCTCAAGCGTGCCGTCGCGCCAGTAGGGGATTTCATCCATTGTAAGTCCCCCTGCCAGCATGGATGAAACCAGTGCGATTGGGAAACC
>CALZHP010000094.1 GCA_945787325.1 uncultured Desulfobulbaceae bacterium | reverse complement strand
TTTTTATCTATCCGATAATATCGATAAGAGATAGTGTTTTCTACTAGTTTTTGAAATTGTGACAGTTTTATAAATTTAATAATTGCAGGACATCAGTGATAGTATATTGATTTACTGAGAAAGAATGATGGACCAGATTACTATTTCAAATAATTATCGTTCATTGTTGCAGGATTTACACAACAAACAACCTGCTCAGGAATCGAGTACCACTCAAAATAAGCCATCTCCCACAGAAGATTCGGCCAGAAATTCCAGGGTAAACTCTGAGAAGGCAGATAAGGTTAACCTGAGCAATGAAGCCAGAGAAATCAGCAAACTGTCATCTACAGACCGTAAGGTAAGAGCGCACGAAGCCGCTCACGTTGCAGCAGGGGGGCGTTATACCGGGCATTCATCTTTTACTTACAAACAAGGTCCTGATGGTAGACGTTACGCTGTTGCCGGTGAGGTTTCAATAGACACTTCATCAGTTCGTGATAACCCTGAAGCAACTCTTAACAAAGCCGAAACAGTAAAAACAGCTGCCCTCGCACCGGCAGATCCCTCACCACAGGACAGAATGGTTGCCGCAAAAGCAACACAAATGGCTACAAGTGCCCGATCTGAAATACGATCCTCAAAGACAGAGGAAAGCACTGCAACTGATGATAATAAAGATGTATCAGTAAATAACGAACCAAAGGAAACTGATATTGAGTCGGTCCAAGTCCAAAATGATGATGCCAAACCTGTTATACACAAAGCTAAGCCACCAGGTTCACTGGTCTATACAGTCGCTTAGTACCTCACCTTCTGGAATATATTAAAAAAATAGCCGTATCCACTTGAAGCTGAGTGTGTCATTTTTTTGTCTTCTCAGCCTGCTTGAGACAATACAGCATTATATCTTCATCACTGTTTCGTGGACAATATTTTCTAGATAGTATATTTTTCTTATGATATTAAATAATTAGAAATATCCTTTACAAATTGGCATACAATTTGTAATCCAATAGTCAGTAATATTATATTGACAGTGGTATATTATTAATTTATTCCCACTAAGTGCCATTTATTGGAGTTAAAACTGGAGAATAAAACCGTATATGTACTTATCAGCTTTTGTGGATAAAATAGAAGATCTACCTTCTCTTCCCTCCGTTGCCAACCAGATTAATATTGAGACCCAGACAGAAAGTCTAACGGCAGTGGGGCTCAGTAAAATTGTCAGCCAAGACCCCTCTCTTGCTAGTAAAGTTCTTAAACTGGCTAATTCAGCCTACTATGGTCTTGCTAAAAAAGTAACAACCATTGATAGGGCAATTACGCTGCTTGGCTTTAATACAATTAGAAAGCTTGCGCTGAGCCTTTCGGTTTTCAAGATATTTACTGATCAGAAAGAATTGGAAATCGATATGGAAGGACTATGGCAACACAGCCTGGGCTGTGCCTCTGCAGCCAAAACTCTTGCAAAAATTACTAACCCCGGTTTTGAGGAAGAGGCTTTCCTGTGCGGCCTCATTCACGACATTGGTATCATCGCAATGCTAAGTACATTTCCGGAAGAGATGAAAACAACAATACGGATGATGAAAGAGGCAAAACTGGTTCAGAATGAAGCTGAAAAAAGAATATTTGGTTTCACACACCAGGAAGCCGGTGCAGTTTTATCTGATAGATGGAACTTTCCCGATAAATATGCCAAAGCTATAAGATTTCATCACAATCCTTTTGTTGACAGTGTTGAACCGGATGATCCTGATTCATTACTTATCTTCACTGTTTATGCAGGCAATCAGATTGTGAAAACCCTGTTTATCGGGCAAAGCTTCGATTATCGGATTACCGGCGTAGATTCAAGGACCTGGGCTATGATGGGTACTGCACCAAATGAATTGCTCGGCCTGAAATCTAAGATAAAAGAGGATTATGAAAATACGATAAAATCCTGGGGCCTGTAGGCTATTTTTCAAATTACATCTCTCGGTCAATTCATGTTTTTACCATGTTAAAGCCTCATCATTACTTATAGCTGTCTTTTTTTCATATTTTCCCGAGAAATTCAACTTTGTACGCCTGATTTATTTCTAAAAAATTCCCAGTTGCATGGTAACCGGCGAACTCTGCCTGAAAAAATGATTATACTATCGTATACATCTGGCTGCTTACTTTAGAATAAGTCCAATTTGTTGCAACTTTGAATTTCATGTCTTATCAAATGCTATAGAGGCACAGATTGCTCACAATAATTTTGACAGCTATAAATTGATACTATACAAATGAGCGGAGAAAGATAGTTTTTCCAAATTCTTTTTTCTGCCTCTCACTCACTACAGTTCGACCGAGGATACGAGATGTCCTATAAAAAGGCCAACAGCAAAGCTACTTTTGAAGGATATATTAAAGCGGTCCGAAATACTGTAGTGGACATCTACTATCCCCATGGACTGCCGCCGGTTCACGCTTTGGCCAGAGCCGGCGTAAATAATAATACAATTATAGAAGTTATCGACCATCTTGACACGCATCGGGTTCGGGGCATTGCTCTCACACCCACAGCGGGTCTGGCTCGAGATGACAGGATCACCGGCACCAATACCCCCATCAAGATTCCGGTGGGCAAAAACCTCCTCGGCCGCATGTTTAATGTGTTCGGTGAGGCGATAGACGGTTTGCCGCAACCGGAGGCATCAACATACCGCTCCATTCATCAATCACCTATTCCTTTAAGCCAGCGCGTCACTTCAGAAGAAGTTTTTTTCACCGGCATCAAGGCAATTGACCTTCTTGCCCCGCTGGAAAGGGGTGGCAAAGCAGGCCTGTTCGGTGGTGCCGGTGTCGGCAAAACTGTCGTTATCACCGAACTCATCAACAATATGGTGAGCCGTCACAAGGGAGTAAGTATTTTCTGCGGCATAGGCGAGCGTTGCCGTGAAGGAGAGGAATTGCACCGTGAGATGAAAGACGCAGGCGTGCTCGGAAATACTGTCATGGTGTTTGGTCAGATGAATGAGTCACCCGGTACCCGTTTCAGGGTTGGCAGAACCGCGCTGACAATGGCGGAATATTTCCGGGATGATCAGGAACAGGACGTACTGTTGCTTATTGACAATATTTTCCGTTTTATTCAGGCTGGGATGGAGCTGTCCGGGCTCATGGGCCGCATGCCCTCACGGTTAGGTTATCAGCCTACCATGGGCACAGAACTTGCCGAACTGGAAGAGCGGATATCAAGTTCAAAAAAGGCGGCCATAACATCGATTCAGGCCGTCTATGTGCCAGCCGACGACCTCACAGACCCTGCAGCTGTTCAAACTTTTTCACATTTGTCTTCTTCGATTGTCCTGTCTCGCAAGATGGCAAGCGAGGGGCTTTATCCGGCCATAGATCCCCTGGAGTCCAAGTCCATGATGCTCAATCCAAGAATAGTGGGGCAACGGCATTACGACATCGCCAGGGAAGTACGCAGGACACTTTCCGCGTACGAGGAGTTAAAAGACATAATCGCCATGCTCGGCATAGAGGAATTGACCCGTGAAGACCGTAGAACAGTCTACAGGGCAAGACGTCTGGAACGTTTTCTGACCCAGCCTTTTTTTACCACCAGACATTTTACCGGCCTTGATGGCCGCATGGTTGCGATAGAAGAGACCCAGGACGGCTGCGATCGCATATTAAACGATGAATTTGCCGATATACCGGAAGGTGCGTTGTATATGATTGGCCCTGTAAGTGAGGTCAAGGTCGCATCATCCCAAACGGAAGATGACAAGGGAGTATGACATGCGGACTATGCTGCTCGAAGTATATCTGCCAACCGGTATTTTTTTGAAGCAGAAAATTCTGCAGATTTCAGCAGAAGGCAGCGCTGGTGAGTTCTGCCTCAAGCCAAGGCACATTGACTTTTTGTCAAACCTGGTGCCGGGAATCCTTGCATTTGTCAGCCATGAAGGAGATGAACAGTTTCTGGCGGTTGCAGGCGGTCTGCTGGTTAAACAGCAGGGAAATGTCTGGGTTGCATCCAGACACGTTGCTTCCGGCCCGCTAGGCTCTCTTCATTCCGAACTTTCAAAAATTCATGATTCTCTTGATCAGAGGGAAAAGAAAAATCTTTCCGCGGTTGCAAAACTGGAGGTTGGTTTTTTAAAAAAAATGATGGATTTCAGCGGGAGACACTCCGTATGAAAGAGCAGAAGTCGAACAACCTTCCCTATAAGGAACAGGTCGAAAAAAGGGAACGCCGCAAAATAAGGGTTCGCCGGGAGGGAGACCGTAACGTCTGGTTTGGGCTTGGCATGTTCGGTATGGTTGGCTGGACTGTTGCCGTTCCGACAGTTCTTCTTACTTTTACAGGGGTGTGGATCGATTCCAACTGGCCGGGTCAGTATTCATGGACGCTTATGCTTCTTTTTATTGGACTGGTGATCGGCTGCGCAAATGCATGGTACTGGATTCAGCGGGAGCGTCGTGACATTGGGCCGGGCAAGGAGGACAACAATGCTTGAATTTAATCATATCGCCTCATTGTTTCTCGGAGTTGCGCTCGGATGCTATTATTTTGGAGGTCTTTGGCTGACGGTGCGATTGCTGCCTAAGGTCCGCAGAGCAAAGCGCTTACTTATGGTCAGTTTTGCGGCTCGGCTGATTCCAACTCTGGCGGGTATGTATGCAGTTATTGTCGCCCATCCAACTGATTTCATCCTGACAGTGTCATCTTTTTTTGTGTGTCGATACATTGCCCTGAAAATAGTGAACAGACCATTGCATAAAAGAGAGTGTTACCATGCAGCTTAGCCCGGACGGTATAATCTTATGGCAGCGGAATTTCATTACCCTGAATGCCACTATATTTTTCACCTGGGTCGTAATTAGCATCCTTGTGATTGTTTCATGGCTGGTGACCAGGAAACTTTCATGTGATGAGACAATACCACGCTGGCAAAACCTGCTGGAAAGTATTGTCTATCTCATCAGTAACCAGATAAAGGAAGTGACACGCAAAGAACCTGGACGTTTTCTGCCTTTTCTCGGCACGCTGTTTCTGTTTATCTTTGTCTCCAATTTCATGGCAATTATACCGGGTTTTAATCCTCCGACCGGTTCCCTTTCAACCACAGCGGCCCTTGCACTTTGCGTGCTGGTAGCGGTTCCCCTTTTTGGCATTGCCGATACGGGGTTTCTTGCCTACCTGAGGAACTATATAAGGCCAACACCAATGATGCT
Source organism: uncultured Desulfobulbaceae bacterium (assembly GCA_945787325.1). GTDB lineage: Bacteria > Desulfobacterota > Desulfobulbia > Desulfobulbales > BM004 > CALZHP01. Next base: position 1,432 of record CALZHP010000094.1, on the reverse strand, counting down.
TCCTTTCAACATAACCGGTGAACTCAGCAGAACACTTGCACTGGCGGTTCGGCTGTTTGGCAACGTTATGAGCGGCACCATGATCGGCGGAATCCTCCTGGCCATAGCCCCCCTTCTTTTTCCTGTACTCATGCAGGCACTTGGTCTGCTTACCGGTACTGTACAGGCGTATATATTTGCCATTTTAGCGGCCGTATATATTGCAGCGGGCCTGGAAATCCACGAAAAAACAAAAGGGGATGATCAACCGGCCCCACCTTCAAATGCGATAAATGAATAACGTTGCAACAAAATATTTTGGGACCTCAGAATCGGAATACAAACAACACTTCAACTGACCTGTTATCATAGAAAAAGGAGAACATCACATGGACAGTCTGACACTTGTTGCGGTTGCATCTATTATTTCCGCAGGATTATGTATCGGCCTCGGAGCTATCGGCCCGGCACTGGGAGAAGGACGCGCACTGGCCCAGGCCTTGAGTTCCATCGCCCAGCAGCCAGATGAAACCAACACGATAACCCGAACTCTTTTCGTGGGCCTGGCTATGGTCGAATCAACAGCCATTTACTGTTTCGTGGTTTCAATGATTCTGATATTTGCAAATCCTTTCTGGAACTATTTCCTTACCAAAATAGGGGGATAAAACGTGCTAATAGATTGGTTCACCGTCTTCGCCCAGGTGATCAATTTTCTCATCCTTGTCTTTCTGCTTAAACGTTTCCTTTACGGCCCTATTGTGAAAGCCATGGAAAAACGCGAACAGCGAATAGCTCAAAGAATGCAGGATGCTGAAAATATCAGGGCAGAAAACTCCAGGCAGGCCCAGGCTCTTGCCAGGACTCAGGAAGAATTGAGCCGTGAGCGGGAATCGATTCTGGAAGAAGCTCGTCACCAGGCAAGTGCATGGCTGGATGAGGCCCTGGAACGCGCCAGAAATGAAGTCGACGAACAACGTCTGCTGTGGCTCGACAACCTGAAAGCTGAACAGAATGCCTTTCTTACAAAACTGAAACTGCGGTTAGGAAAACAGGTAATGCGTGTTGCCGGCAAAGTCCTCAAGGATCTGGCCGACTGCCGCCTGGAGAATCAGTTGGTTCACAAGTTTATTGTAGAAGTAAAAAAAGACTTGAAAAATGAAACAACAGACAAGAAAAAGATGACCGACAATTATTATGTTTTCTCCGGTTTTCCCCTGGACAATGATATACAGGAAAAATTACGCCAGACGTTACATGAAATTTATAATTCAAAAGAAATTACTTTCAGTCTTGATGATAAGCTCGGGCTGGGAATTCGTCTTGTCGGAGGGGACCGCAAGGTCGAGTGGAACCTCAACCGTTATATGCGGGAATTGGAAGAGGATATCATCAATAATTTGAGGCCGGCGCTTGACCGTGAAAATACATGACGGAAAGCTCTCTAAACAAA
>CALZHP010000093.1 GCA_945787325.1 uncultured Desulfobulbaceae bacterium | reverse complement strand
ACTTTCTCTTCAACGGCAAGATGCATAAATAAATCCTGAACATCTCGTTTGCTGCTTTTTTGTGCGAGTCTGCCGTACATATCATAAGCTTGGGTTTCGAGAGCCATGGCAAAATCAATTATTGCATACAATCCATTTGTTTCTGTAGTCAGTTTATGAAGAAATCTGCTTACCGAACCACCTTCAACTATACCTTCGGGAATGTGGCCGAAATTTGATAACGCTTTGCGATCTGGGTCTTTTCCAGTTGCATGCTTATATTCTTCAAGCAATCGTTCTTTGTGGATATTCTCAAATTCAGTAAGCCGGTGGAACATCTCTTGGTATTCTGTGTCAGCAAAAGTGTCACTCAGGTTATTGTAGTAACGTTGCAGCCCATCCTCCATGGAATAAGCAAGGGCGAAAGCATCACTGAATTCTTCATTACCGCTGAAAAGATCAAGACCTTCATCATAAGATCCGCTTGCCTTGGGATCACGCCAGGCCTTTATGCCGCCTGACACATTATAAACTTTGCTGAAGCCCTGCGCCGAAAGGAGCTGTGCTCCTGCTTTACTTCGTCCACCAACGGCACAATAAACGATCACGGGCTTGTCCACATCCAGTTCATTAGCACGCCTGGGCAATTCCTTTAATGGGATTAGCTTGGCGCCGGGCAGGTGTTCCCGTTCGTATTCCTTTGGTTGCCGGACATCGACGAGCTGATATTCCGACGACCCATGATTGTTCATAAATTCTTTTACCGCCTCAACACTCATATTTGCTACAGGAGTAAAAAGATTTTTCCAGTTCATAATTATTCTAGCGGCTCTTCCTTTTAAATGGCATCATCCAAATATGTAAGAAGCCTAATTCTGAAAATTTGCGATGAGAACCAATGCCTATTATTATTTTGCTCTGGTCAATTCCCCATGTCAGGGTGCCAAGAAAACGGTCCCATAAGGAAAAAAGTACCCCATAGTTTGAATCACGTTCACGGATTTTTACCGAATGGTGCACTCGGTGCATGGATGGTGGAACAAACAACAGTACCAGTTTTTCCTCTAAAGCAGGATTAACTCTTATGCTGCTGTGATGAAACTGGATTGACAGGTTCACCAGCATTTCAAATAAAATATAAGCAAAGATAGAAATACCGAAAGTGTAAACAACAGCCATCCTCAATAAGCCGGACATCAACAGCTCGCCTAGGTGAAAACGATTTGCTGTTGAGGCATCCATATTCATATCGGAGTGGTGCACACGATGAAAACGCCAAAAAAAAGGGACTACATGGTTGAGCAGATGCCAGATATAGATAACAAAATCGAGAATAAGAATGCCTGCTGCAATTTGCATCCAATACGGTATAGCAACAATCTGTAAAAGGCCGGTCTGTTGACTTTCAGCCCGAACCATGATAGTGACTAAAACCGAATAATAAATAGCGTGATAAATGACGCCATTAACAATTGACAGTGGCAGATTGGCGAGCCAGCGATTCAGCTTAGGTACTGATGCCTGACGATAAGAAAAACGCAATTCCAGTAAAAGAAAAAGAAAAAGGCCGCTCCAGTATAAAACGGACTTTGTAATTTCCAGACTATCGGGATCAATAGAGTTCAAAATAGCTTACCATTAGTTATTAAATGAAAAATAGATGTTGAATAATTTCTTTCCAGTTAACAGGTTTGGTATATTAACAGTCTTATTCAATATGTCATCTTTAAAGGAAATTGAATATTGAAAAATGAAGAATGGTAAAAAACAGCTAATTGCAATCAGCTACCAAGGTATTAGCAGAAACTAACAGACAAAAGCTTAGAAAATTATGTCGGGCATTTTCACAACAATAGAAATAAGTGGTGTAGGACCGGTGCTGATTGAAAACAGCAAACGGGCGCGACGCCTCAGCATAACTGTTCGTCCCTTTAAAGGTGTGCGTGTAGCTGTTCCCTTTGGGATTTCACTTGATCGGGCAGAAGATTTTGTGCGTGCGAAAAAGGAGTGGGTTGCGAAACACGTCGCCTCCATGAAAAAAAAAGAAAAACATTATATTCCCCTGCTACATGAACGTAATACTATTGAAAGCAGGGTCTCGGCCGAGACTATAAGAAAGAGGCTGGCGGAGCTTGCCGTACAATATGGTTTTACCTATAACAAGGTTACCATTCGAAACCAGAAAACCAGGTGGGGAAGTTGTTCGGCCCGTAACAACATAAGCCTCAATGTTAAACTCGCACAATTACCACAGGACTTGATGGATTATGTACTACTTCACGAACTCGTCCATACGCGTATAAAAAGTCACAGCAGAAGTTTCTGGGCAGCCCTTGAAGAGATAATACCCGATGTCAGGCAGTTGCGAATCCGCCTGAGGGGCTATTTCCTACGGTGCACGTAAAATACTTGTTTACATGTTTCAAATATGTAGCAGTGATCAGCGAGATGTTAGAGAAAGCGCTTCGGAGGGGCATACCCTGCGGCAGATACCGCAGCCATGGCATAGTGTACTGTCGATATTTACAGAATCGCTGCCGTTTGAGGAAAGGGCTCCGAACAGGCACATGTCGATGCAGCTGCCGCAATCGGAACATGTGTCGGAGTCAACATAAATAACATCCTCACCAGGGAAGAAAAGCTGTAAGCCCCGTGCGGTATAATTTACCGCAAGGCATCCGGAACTGTCGCAGTTACATATAGCACCGATAAAAGGCGTGATGAATGTCCAGACTGTATGAATCATCCCCCTTTCTTCGAGCTTCTCCATTTCTGCAAGTGCCGTTTCGGTGGAAACCTTTTCCATTGATCCCATGAAGGGCACCGCCTCATCCCGGCGGCCAATTATTTCTTTGAAACCGAGTTTGTCCGGAGAGGCCGCAAGAAGATAACAGGCCGGCTCCTCTACACTATGAAGGGTTTGTCGGCATACACATGGCAGCCTTACAACCTGGCCGACAATTTTCATGATTTCCCGAACCTCTTCAAGGGGGACCACCTGACCAAAGTGTATTTTTTTCATTTCTGAGGAGTTACGTTTCAGAATCTTTCTGGTTATGATAGGTACAAAGCGGTTACCCCTGTTGATAATTTTAAGCCATTTCACGCCACCTGCCATAATGCTAGGCAGAAAGTCCTCTATATATTTTTCCCGTTCAATATCATAAATAAGCTCTTCAGCATAATTAGCTGCATTCAGATACCATTTTTCTCCGTCACCATGTTTGATGCAGAATTCACACACAGTTTTCCCCCAATTTGTTAATTAAAGACTATACATACATGAATAGACATTCCACCCTGATATTACAACGAAAATAATAATTTCAGTGGCAGGGAAAATAGCGTGCAGGTTCCACTATAACGGAATATGTATGAGGTAATGAAACATACAAAAACAAACGTGATGATCCTGGCACTCTGTCAGGCTTTTACCATAACTACCAATGCAATAGTTTTGACAGTGTCAGGATTGGCAGGTCTCATGCTGGCATCGGACAAGTCTCTCGCCAATGTCCCTTTGGCACTCCAGTTTTTTGGCACAGCACTTACAGCGGTACCAGCATCTTATTTTATGAGACGGCATGGCAGACGGGCTGGTTTTATGCTGGGAGCTGTTATAGGGGTTATCGGTGGGATTATTTGTACAATAGCTGTTCACACCAATACTTTCTGGCTGTTTGGTCTGGGCGGTTTCCTGCTGGGAGTTTTTAACGGATTTGCATTGTACTATAGATTTGCCGCGGCAGATACGGCAAGTGTCGAGTTCCGGAGCAAAGCCATTTCGCTGGTTCTGGCTGGCGGGGTACTGGCTGCTATAATCGGTCCTGAGATTGCCAAATTTTCCCGTGATCTGTTTGCGACCGAATTTGCAGGCACCTATATGAGCATAACATTCCTGCCTCTTATCTGTTTTGTCCTGTTGCCGATGGTCCGTATTCCGCTGGAGCAGAAACCAGAAACGTCAAGTAAAAGCAGGAAACTTGCTGTCATAATGCGCCAGCCGATCGTAGCTGTAGCAATATTAGGAGGTGTGGTTAGTTACGGGGTCATGTCATTCCTGATGACTGCCACACCGCTTGCCATGCACGCTCATTCCCATATATTTTCCGATACGGCCTTCGTCATACAATGGCACGTTCTCGGCATGTTCGCGCCGTCATTTGTTACGGGGCACCTGATTAATCGTTTCGGTGTTCTCAGGGTTATGATGACCGGTGTGATTCTCAACTTCCTCTGTGTGGCAATAAACCTGCAGGGGACTGCTGTGGGTCATTTCTGGCTGGGTCTTTTACTGTTGGGGATAGGCTGGAATTTCCTTTTCGTGGGGTCTACCACTTTGCTTACCAAAGGGTATTCCGAAGCGGAAAAGGCCAAAACTCAGGCAATAAACGAATTCGCCGTTTTTTCAACAATGGTGATTTCATCAATGTCTTCAGGAAAAATACAGCACTATTTCGGCTGGCAAATTGTTAATTACGGATCTTTGCCATTCCTACTGATAATGTTGCTGGCTATCTTATACCTCCAGCTGCAAAAGGGCAGGGAAGTCCACAAAATCTAAGCCTGTAGAGTTTACATCAGACAGCAGAACAAATCCGAATAATAACTATCAGTCGGTATGTGGTTTTTCATCATCATGATGATCATTTTCTTCATCAGATGTATGTTTCAGGTCCGCAGGTGGTGGTGTTGCAATGGTGGAAGCAACCTTTTCATAGAGAGCTTGTACTTCAGGAGTTCGGGGATAGTCAGGTTCCAGATTTTTGGCCCTTATTATGAATTTTGCAGCATTTTTTAAATGAATGTGTGCGATATCGTTTTCGCCCTTAGCAATCGCTTTTTGTGCCTGACTGATTCTTTTGCTGGCTACATTCAACATTTCATAGGCATGGTCTGCTTTAGCATAGCTTACTGAGAGAGAAAGAAAAATCGCGGTAAAGGCTAACACATTGAAGACGCGTTCAAATTGAGAGTGAGAGAAGAAAGGGAAAATTCGGGACATTATTTTACCTCATACGAGTAATTAAAATAAATCTGCTCAACAGTAAATGCAACTATATCAACCTGCACCGTGCCACAAAGTGTTTCAATATTATTATTTATCGGCTGAAAAAAGGAGAAGCTTTAGAAGGTTATTGAAAGAGATAATTTTTTTATGACCCGCGTTATCCCGTTGTTAACTCCTTCCTGAAATGAGCAGAATACACCCGGCCAGAGATACCAGGAACAGGCAGCCGATTGCTAGCATTCCGTCACAGAGCCTGGTCAACTCAGGATCATTCAGGTTCAGATAATTACGGTTGACCAGGTAATGCAGCAGGCCTGTTTTGCCATGTTCCTTTTTGCTCCATAAGAGTCCAGGGCTGCCAAGAGATTTATAAACTTTCGGGTATCTGGAGCGAAGCAGGTGTATAAAACGGTTGGTAAGAAATAACCAGGATGCAAGGGCTGCCGACATCAGACAGAAAAAAACGGGCAGCATTTGTTCACTCAGCATGTTATAGCCAACCTCCCAAATACTCTATTGCTTCCAGTATTAATAATAATTGCCGAAATGGTCAGGCGCAGCCTTGATGCGTTCCAGCTGGTCTGCGAGGTCATTTATTTCATGATGCCAATACTCATGTGTACCAAAATCAGGAGCAACGCCGGACTGGCCGTCTTCTGCCACCTGGTGGGCGCACCATGCGGTATAATGGATATAGCGCATTGACCTCAGGGGTTCTATCAAGCGAAGGGTGCCTTTATCAAAAGATCGAAAAGTTTCATACCCTTCCAGAAATGTATCTACCGCAACAAGAGATTCATCCAGGTATCCGGGGAGCAGCATCCATAAGTCCTGGATCGGTGGACCAATCGCCATATCGTCGAAATCGATAATATAAAAAGACTCACCCGGGCGATAAATAAGATTGGCGAAATGACAGTCGCCATGGATACGGATATTTTCAACTTTATTAAACAGCGGCTTTATTTCGTTTATCAGAGAGTCCGTAATGCTGCGAAAACTGTCCTCAAGGTCAGGGGGTATAAAATTACTGTTTAGTATATAATCAACATGCTGTCGTGTCGAATTTTCCGGCGCCATGGTGATTCTGTCTTTTGGCAGGTGCTTGGCGCCTACTGAATGTGTACGGGCTATTAATCGCCCAAGCTCAAGCCATTGGTAGTCATTGTATTCATCAAAGCTGCGGCCTCCTTTTTTTGGATATATAGCAAAATAAATCGAATTATGATTGCTAAGAGTTCTGTCGTTCTGAAGTTTTAGCGGTGCTACAACGGGAACTTCATACTCTTCGAGTTCCAGAAGAAAATCATGCTCATCCTGTAATGCCTCTTTTGACCAACGTCCAGGGCGGTAAAACTTGGCAACAAGACCGGTGCCGTCTTCACCCTCAAGCTCATATACCCTGTTTATATAACTGAGCATGGGGCGGCAGAGATTTGTACAGCGTGTGTTCAGGGCGTTTTCCACCAGGGTGATAACCTTGTCCGGAGTTAGGCCCTGAAAAGCTTTATGCGGTTCAGTTTCTTCAATTATAGTCATATCTTATTACAGAAGTGGAAAGCCACAATTTTTCCAGCCATCTACACCGTCTTTTAATGCTTTGGTATTACTGAAACCCTTTTTACTGTATTCTTCTGCCATACTGGCAGCGCTGTGTTCGTGGTTTCAATTGCAGTAAAAAATGATCTCCTGGTCTTTTTGCAAGCCATCTACCATTGTCTTGAATTCTTGCAGTGAAATAGCCCCTTCCAAATGATATTTTTCAAACTTGTCACCACTGCTATTATAGGCACAGACAAGCAGCGCTTCGCCGGATAATGTCTTTTGTCGGGCCTCTTCAGGTGAAATGCGGATTATGATTGGCATAATTGACCTCCATTAGATCATATTGTTGGGAGCTAACCATTTCTGTATGTTACCATAACAGAAAACCTTAATGGTAATACTATATTTTCGAACTTGTATACTGACAATTCTTCTTCTGTATTATCTGCAGAACTTACCATTATTTATACAGTAATCTTCCGGGTTATTTGAGCAAGGGCCAC
>CALZHP010000092.1 GCA_945787325.1 uncultured Desulfobulbaceae bacterium | reverse complement strand
GTTAATCCAATCGATACGTCTGCCCTGTTCCTGGTATTTTGTTAAATCTTGATTATGAAGCCTTTACCATCATAGTTGATGGATCAAGTTGCATGGATTTGCCCGTTTTTACAGCACCTGTATCATCCTTGATAAAATTTAACAGGATGCCTTCTTTTTGTGGTTGTAGCTGTATAACAGTATGAAACATGTCGCCCATTTCATGGCAAGGAGCCGGAATTCCTTCGGCACTTACCCTGGAATCACCACGATGAAGAACAGCCGAAAACCATACCTGTACATTCATCGCTTCTGCAAGCTCTTTGACATCTTCAAGAGCATCGCGATCTGCTGATATGAAGTTAAAATCATCGATAATGACACAGTCCGGCCTGAATATATTCTGGTAAATAAGATCGTTCAGTCTTTCCTCCAACTTCGGCCTGCTGAAGGAAGATTCTTTAAATGTCATGATCATACGGTTACGCATTAGTTCGTCTTCAAACTCAACCATATTGTCAGCTTTCTGGTCACCTACCATGTATCCGTAAATGTCATCGTACCAGGCCTTACCTTTTTCCAGGCCTCCGCCAATACTGACATGCAGGACCTTCTTGCCACGAAGCATATTGTCCATAGCTATTTGAACCAGGATAGCGGTCTTGCCTATACCAGCACGTGCCATCACAAGTCCCATACGGTGGTCGAGCTCATTTCCGGTTTCGGGATTAAGTACTCGCAAAGGACTTTTATTGGCCAGATCCTCTTTTAGCATAGTTTTCTCCTATTATATAATTTTCTCAGGTCGCTGTTGCCTGTGTATTTTATCAGGATTTCTCCTGTTTTTCTTTCTGGTAAGCTTCAATTACCTCCTCAGCAACACTCTTCGGCACCTGCTTGTAACTAGAAAACTCCATAGTAAATTCAGCTTTTCCCTGGGTTAGGGAGCGCAAAATTGTCGAGTAACCGAACATCTCTGCCAGTGGAACCTCTGCTTCAACAACAGTATAATCGCTCTCCTCCGATGTACCTACAATAATTCCACGCCGCTGGTTCAAGCTGCCCATAATATTACCCTGAAATTCAGAAGGTCCCTCTACTGCAACCTTCATTATGGGTTCCATAATGACTGGCTTCGCTTTCAAGTATCCTTCCTTAAAAGCACCAATTGATGCCAGCTGGAATGCTACATCGGATGAGTCAACCGCATGTGAAGCTCCATCGTTGATAACCGCACGAACCCCTGTAACCGGTGCTCCTGCCAGAGTACCTTTTGCTATTGACTTCTTAAAACCTTTATCACAGGATGAAATAAATTCCCGGGGAATAACGCCACCTACGATTTTATCCACAAATTCATAATCCCCTTCTTCCAGAGGTTCGATGTAACCGGCAACACGTCCAAACTGACCGGAACCACCGGTTTGTTTCTTGTGAGTATAGTTAAATTCCGCCCGCTGTGTAATAGTCTCTCTGTAAGCAACCTGGGGCTGGCCAACTTCTACCTCGGCGCTATACTCCCTCTTCATGCGCTCTATGTAAACTTCAAGATGCAGCTCGCCCATTCCGGAGATAATAGTCTCATTAGTTTCGTGGTCGACATAGGTCCTGAAGGTCGGATCTTCCTTGGTAAAACGGTTCAGGGCTTTTGACATGTTAACCTGTGCTTTATTGTCGGCCGGAATGATGGCAAGAGAGATGACCGATTCAGGTACATGCATCGAACTCATAGAGTAGGATACATCCGGTGATGTAAAAGTATCACCAGAGGCGCAGTCGATACCAAACAGAGCTATGATATCACCCGATCCTGATTCTTCAATCTCTTCCATGTCATCAGCATGCATCCTCACAAGTCGGCCGATTTTTACCTTTTTACCCGTACGGCTGTTGACTATTGTATCCCCTTTTTTCAAAATTCCCTGATATGTACGGACATATGTAAGTTGACCATAGCGGCCGTCCTCCAGTTTGAAGGCAAGGCTAACCAATGGATCTTCAGGGTTAGAGGAAAGTTCCATTTCTTTCTCTTCGTCAGCAAGATCAAGAGCTATGTTTTCAATATCATCAGGGGTAGGAAGGTAAAGATTTACAGCGTCAAGAAGTGCCTGTACGCCCTTGTTTTTGTAAGCAGAGCCTACAAGAACCGGTGTCATTTCAAGGCTTAACGTCCCTTTCCGTACAGCATCCCAAATCATCTCAGGAGTCGGTGTTTCTTCCAGAATGGCCTCCATCAACTCTTCAGAGAACATTGATGCCGCATCCAACATCTCTTCACGTTTTTCTTCAGCCTCTGCCTTCAGGTTTGCTGGGATTTCCTCCTCACGAATTTTCTCGCCCTGATCCCCATCAAAATAAATAGCCTTCATTGTGACAAGATCTATAACACCTTCCAGCTCACTTTCAAGACCAATCGGCAACTGCATCATTACGGCATTCAACCCAAGCTTTTCACGCAATTGATTTGTAACTCTCTGAGGATTGGCGCCAGTGCGGTCACATTTATTGATAAAGGCAATCCTTGGCACTTTGTAACGTGTCATCTGCCTGTTAACAGTAATACTCTGTGACTGAACGCCACCAACCGAACAGAGAATAAGCACTGCCCCATCCAGTACCCGCAAAGCACGTTCCACTTCAATTGTAAAGTCGACGTGGCCGGGAGTGTCAATTATATTTATTTCATGGTCCTTCCAATTGCAGTAGGTAGCGGCGGACTGAATGGTGATGCCACGCTCCTTTTCCAACTCCATAGAGTCCATTGTAGCACCAACACCATCTTTACCCCTGACCTCGTGAATAGCATGAATGCGCTGTGTATAAAATAGAATACGCTCTGTCAAAGTCGTCTTTCCTGAATCGATATGAGCGCTGATACCAATATTACGGACTTTCTCTATATCCCTAATCATCACTGTTCCTCAACCGTTCCTTTTAACTCGTTTGAGGTGCAAAACCACCCCAATTATAATAATATACTATAATTTGCTTAAAAGCCTGCAAGCTTTTTATTTGACGTTAGAGGCACATGCGATTCATGCCCGAAACGTCATTTTTTCAATATCGGGGTCAGTAAGTAATAAAACCCCTTAATTATAAATGTATACGTTAAATTCGCCCCAAAGATCCGTGAAACCTTTCCGCTTCACAAAGGGTTATCGGAAGACAGGAAGGAGTCCCGGTAAGGGTTCTGTCCTCCTTGATGCAGAAAAAAAGCATACTGTACCACTCCATGAAAAAAACGGCCCTTTCCATAAAATCGGGGCCGTGTGCGTCGCTGATATACCCGGAAGCAAGGTTCCTGTCAAGAAAAAAACATGAAACCCTGCTCACTTAGGCTTATTAAACCTAAGAAAAAAAGGAGTTGCGGTAGAACCGCAGCTCCTAAAATTTACAATGGTGCCGAGACCAGGAATCGAACCAGGGACACACGGATTTTCAGTCCGTTGCTCTACCGACTGAGCTATCTCGGCACCGCATCTTTTGAGAGTGGCAAATATAGGGAAGGGTTATTTTTTTGTCAAGTCATTTCTGAGGCTACAACATGGGTTCCAGCAATCCTGTCGTGCCACGCACAATGGTCTTTATCAAAGATCGACCAGTAAAATCCTGCCCCAAAAGGAACACACGAAACAAGATACCCGACCCACCTCAGAAATGAAGTGCCAGGTGACAAATCAACATTGGATGTCGAGACAACGCGAATTCCCATTATCATTTTACCGATCGTCTGTCCACCAAAGGTGTGAAAGAGAACAAAATAGGCCATAGCAACAAAGAGAGGGCTTACCCAAAAAATAACCAGCAAAACGAAAACAGCCTTAAAAATAGTTAGGAAATCATAAAGAAAAAAAGGAACAGCAAGATTACCTGCCAGTAAAAAAATGCCGAGATGCAGGCATGCAAGAATACACAAGTCGAGCAGAAAAGCCATAACACGTGCACCAAATGCGGCTTTTTGTTTTCCTAGAGGTTCTGCGGGGAATGTATCGCAACTGGAATTCTGCACGTCATTCATTTACTCTACTTCCAGTTTAGCTCTGACCAGACAGCTAAGCTCTTATTTTTTGCCCGAGTCAGAACTGTCATCATCAATATCAAAATCCAGCTCAAGATCTTCAATGTCATCCATTGCGGTGGAATCCGTATTGGTTGCACCTGGATAAAGATCGGACAAGTCCAGATCCAGATCATCAAAGACATCTTCTTCTTCCAGAAGATTGGCAAAGTTTATACCTTCTGCTGGTTTTTCTTCCTCAACTTCTTCTTGGGTTGTGGCTTCTGCCGCAGCTGCTAACTCTGGCGCAGACTCATCTTCAAGAGATAGGTCAAATTCTTCTTCCTCAACACCTGTTTCCTCCAGGTCCAAGTCCGCATCATCGGCAGATTCTTCATCTAGTGTCAGCTCTACCTCTTCTTCCTCGGCTGCTGCCGGCTCAGGCTCTGTTGGTTCTTCATCTGCCGCAATTTCAAGCTCTACTTCCTCTTCTTCAATTATCGACTCTTCCGGCACCGCCTCAAGTATGGCCTCTTCTTCGGCTATTTCCGGCTCAGGTACAACAAATTCCTCCTCAGCTGCTGCTGTCTCAGGTGCAATAAACTCCTCTTCAACCGCTGCCAGCTCAGGCTCTGTTGGTTCTTCATCAGCCTCAACTTCAAGCTCTACTTCCTCTTCTTCAATGATCGCCCCTTCAGGCTCCGCCTCAAACACGGCCTCCTCTTCTACCGGTCTTTCATCCTGAGCTTGTTCGACCTCTTCTTCGGCTACTTCCTGCTCAGGTGCAACAAATTCTTCCTCAAGTTCTTGCTCAAGCTCAACTTCCTCTTCTTCAACAGCTTTTTCTTCCTGCTCAAGGTCAAAAGCAAATTCTTCTTCAGCAGGTTCAGCATCGAGTGCTTGCTCGACCTCAGCTTCTTCATCAACTACCTGCTTGACCTCAGCTTCCGCCGCAGCAACGACATCTTCATCAACTGCAAGCCCTGAATCAAGCACTTGTTCATCCATTGCGGGACTTTCTGATACTTCAGCTTCGGCAGTTTCGCTTTCGGCTGTTTCGACCAGGAAATCAAACTCTTCTTCTTTGGCTTCAACAGTTTCCTGGGTCTCATCAACAGATTCTGGCTCAAGATCAAAAGATATTCCCTCACCTTCCTGCTCTCCTGCAATTTCAGAAGCTACAGCTGCTCCAGCAACAGCGGCTGCTCCGGCAGCTACAGCTGTTCCTGAATCCAATTCTATGCCTTTGTCCTCTTCAGGGGTACTGGCTCCTTCCTCTTCCCATTCAGAAACAGGAACACCCTCATCTTCGGACAACGGCCCTATAGCGGATTCCAGGAAAAAAGGCGACTTTACATTTATACAGGTTCCATGCAATTCACCGACAAGCTGGGTCAGATCTCGACCACACTTGGAACATGACAACAAATGATCAAAAGAAATGTAGTTGCATTTTGGACAGCGCATTAAAGATCCCTCGGTTCTGGTTCCCAAATCAGGTTTAAGGCTTTGCCAGCCAACATCCTGAAATGCACATATTTACAACTTTTACAGCTAATAACTCTAGTAATATGAGAAACGACGCACGAAAGCACAATATACTTTCTTGATTTTACTTGCAATAACAATGACAAAGAAAATCAAAAAAGGTCTGCATTTGTTAATGACGTCTTAACGACGATATTGCTGACTGAGTTCCTGTTGAAATTACATATCCTTCAATAATTCAAGGGTAATAAGAATGTCAATATCTTTTCCAACCACACCCTTTTTATAAAATTTTCCGTCACCAACATTATATGATAGCCTGTCGATTTTCAGATCCGCATCAAGGCCGGTTACCAGCTCACCTTTTTTTAAAGGATTTTCTCTCTGTCCCAAGTGAGTGAAAACTAGCACTAGATCTCGGCTTACATCCTTGATAGTCAGTTTCCCTTCAACAAGATAGTCATTTCCTCCGGCGCGGGAAACACGATTAGACTTGAAAGTCATTTCGGGATATTTGCCTGCATCAAAAAAATCAGGCGAACGCAAATGGTTGTCACGCTTGCTGACATTGGTGTTAATGCTATTCACGTCAATAACAAAATTAAATCTGCTTTTTTCAAGATTATTGGGGTCAAAGAATACATCACCTTTAAAACCCATAAACTGACCCCTGACAACGGCATAGGTGTGGCTCACTTCAAAGTAAAAATTGGTATGCACTGTGTCCAGTTTCCATTCGCTTGCCAGCACCTGTGCTTGGCTTAGAAGGAATAAAGAAAGTAGAACTAATAGTATTTTTTTCATAGCTGTGCTCCTTATCTGTCTTTTTACTTCGTTTACTTGTTCAATAATTTCTTACTTTAAAAGTATGGCTGAGTACTTGCGTTGTAAACCTTGTATATCTCGAATTGTCCAAACTTATATATCAGGTATTCTTTGACAAACGGCGAACCCAAATACCGGCAAGCATGAGTAAAGTAAGACCACCTATCGCTAATGCGGCAATCCTTGGTAAACCAGCCTTGAATGATTCACTAACATTCAGGATATGAATCTGCATCACGATTGCCACAAGCACAGCGCCAATGCGATGCGTCAGCAGCCACTTAGCATAAGGAAACCCCATCGCGTTACGAAAAAAAGCTGCTGCTGAATAAAGAACAATAAACCCCAGCAGGCCAATCCCGACAAACTCCGGCCAGTATCTTTTTTCAAACTGATAAAAAGTGAAACCCTCAGATGCAAGCATCAGTAAGGGGTGAAGCATGATAAATACTGACAGGCAAATACCATTTGCCCTGTGAATACCAATCAGCCTTTTAAGAGAAACAATCTTCAACAGTGGTGCAAATCGAAAAGCCAGCACTATCTGTAAAAATACCAGCACCGCAACAGTAATACCCACAAGCTTGCCACTACGCAGATAGATTTTCTGAATTCCGAATTTGTAAAGGATGGATGAGGACTCAAAGAGAAATGGTATTGACCAGGAACCAGCGAACAGGGCTGCTATCAATACCCCAAGAAAACAGGTAATTATGATACGCGTCTTAACCGTGTATAATTCCACAGAATCCATGTG
>CALZHP010000091.1 GCA_945787325.1 uncultured Desulfobulbaceae bacterium | reverse complement strand
GGCCTGGGCAGCGTCGGAAATTAGCAGGATTACCATATCGGATTCCGCTGCTACTTCATACATTTCGCCCAGTGTTCCATTGGCTTTCGTAAAGCCCGCTTCTTCGGCACTTGCCATAGACGCGCTTCCTTCCCGAAGACCAATTTTAACCCTGATGTCTGTACCTTCTAGAGAATCACGCAGGTTCTGGGCCTGGGCAGGTCCCTGCGACCCCCATCCGATAACTCCTATCTGGCTGATGCCCGCAAAGGCTTTGGGCAGTGATGAAAATTTGTCCCGCCCACCACGAACAATCATCTCCTCGGTGTCGGCAAGTTTGATTATTTCTGTTTCAAATACATTTGATTTAAACGTAGCTTTCATATATTCCTCCTGCGGCATAAAACGCTTTTATATTTTTCGGCAAGCCGGGAAAGATAGCAGAAACGCCAAATAAAATCCACCTCAAAAACAAAAAAATAATGATATTTTAATGAGTTTCCCATTCGGGATTATTCTACAAGCATTACCTTGCAAAATTTAAATACACCTGCCTCAAATTCCTGCAGAAAACATATATACCGGTCCTCTTCATCAGCTGATAGTCCTGTTTCTCGCAAAGCAGCGCCCGACATACGTATAAACAGTGTCTGCCGAAAAAATTCATCACGGTTGTGGTAATCATATAAATCCTGCAGGTTCTGCGGCATACTTTTCCTAAGTGCTGTCTTGGCTTTCTGTAACAATTTCTTGCCCAGATACTCCGGCAGAAAACGATGACCGCTTCGAAGCCAGTCAAATCGCAGCAGCTCTACAAGCAGTTCCTTGTCAAGTCGCTGCTGTGCCAGCTCAAAAAGAATGATGCTCATCAGCTCCTGGGTATGAGCTTTCTCAAAAAAATTATTCTTACGACACACCTCAAGCAATCCCAGAAAAAAATCAAAAGATGTCTCACTCTTTCTTCTGACATACGCCAGCGTGCTTCTGAAAAAACGATTATTATAAAAGGCCTCGACACATTCGCCGAACCAATACAGCTCGCATAAGGACTTTCGATCAAGCCAGCGATTTGCCAGTATCTCGTATGTAGGTTGTGTACAGTGTATTATACCGAACTCATCAACAGACCTGCTGATTGCTGTATCCAGCAGAACCTTTAACAATCCCATCTGGATATAGTGTGGGTTGAGATCAATAACATCATTAAACGATTTACTGAACGTTTCACGGGTTTCATAGGGAAGGCCCAGTATCAGATCCGCATGGATGTGCACATTATCCAGGGCAACCAACCGGGTGATATTTTCAGCAGCCTGCTTCCAGTCCATTTTCCTGTTCACTGCTTTCAGGGTTTCTGCATTCGTAGACTGCACACCTATTTCAAACTGGAAACGACCAGGATCCAATGTCTTTAGAAATTCAAACATTCTGTCACTGAAGCGATCGGGTGCAATTTCAAAGTGAAACAGGGTCCCGCTTTCCTGCTGTGCCAGAAATTCCCAGATTGCCAAAGCCCTTTCTGGTAAATCATTAAAGGTCCGATCCACGAAACGTATTACTTTGGGTCGGTGAGCAAGTATGAACGAGAGTTCTTCAATTACAATGTTTATGTCTTTATGACAGACCCCTGGCCGCGCTGATGAAAGACAGTAGGTGCATGAAAAAGGACAACCTCTGGATGATTCATAATAGATGTGTCTATTTGCCAGTTCTTCCCTGAAATCAGCTTCCAGGTATGGTAAACGAAACATATTTACAGAATCACATTGGTATTCAGATTTCAGGCTCCCTTCAATGAGATCATTATAAAAAGACTCGCGTACCCCCTCTATTGGCCCCCGGACAACGGTACAATTTTCTAATGTACCGTCACCATTCTCACCAGCGAGATATGCAGCCTGCGGACCTCCCAGCACGATTCGCACACCTGGCAGAATCTTCTTAATGTCCGCAAGCAGCCTGGACACATACATACTGTTCCAGATATAAACCGAGAAAAAAATAGCCGCCGGATCTCCTTCAGATATACGGTTTAAAGTATCATAATAGGGATCATTTATTGTGAGCTGAGAAAAATCAATTTCACAATCGGGCAAATGATTAATAAGCTCATTACGCACATAAAACAATGCCAGGCAGGAGTGTATATATCGCGCATTCAACGCTATTAATTTAATTTTCATGAAGTACGAAGGTTAGGTACTAAACCCACATGTTTTTGTTTATCGCGGTGTTTCTTTTTTAGGCCACTATGGTTAGAGTAATTTAAACTATGAATTGTAAGCTGATATTATAATTGAAAACTTTTCTTCGGATAATACAATGACTTTTCTTAAGCGATTCATGTCTCTCATATTTTCAAGCATTGCCACACTGGCTTTCATTATGACAAACCCCACTACGAATTATGCACATGAAATTACTGGCCCACTTCCTATCCATAATCTTTCCATTGAATTTGATCTGGAAAAGCAAAATCTTACAGGTTTTTCCAGGATTACCGTGCCTGGTGAAGTAGGTTTCAATCTAGACCTTGGCAAGCTTGATATCAATTCATTCCAAATTAACAGGAATAAGCTGGATGAGATGCCTGAAGACGGTGTTATCCCCATCCCTGCCACACCTGAAGATAAAGAAATATTTATAACTTTCAGGAAAAGCTGGCCTTCAGGAAATCGTCAAAATCTTATTACGTCTAAAGCCATTATTCTCACAGGATTCTGGCATCCTATAGCCGACCATGACATGATTATTAAACTTAATGCCATCATCCCGAAAAACTTTGACGCAGTTTCCGAGGCTGATGAAATTATTGTTTTTCCAAGTGATAAAGGCAAGCTCTTAACTTTTCGATACACTCATCCTGTACAGGTGCTCCATTTTATTGCAGCAAATTATGAAGTTAGCCAGGAAAAGTTTTCGGACGGAAAGATCCTCGCAAGTTACTTCTTCCCAGAAGATAAAGACCTGGCAGCCTCATATAGAGAGAAAGCACTTCAGTATCTGAAAAGATACGAAAAAATGTTGGGACCTTACCCGTATCAGCGCTTCTCTATCGTAGAAAATCTGCTACCAACAGGGTATGCCATGCCTTCTTTCACTTTACTTGGGCAGGTCGTGGTGAGGCTTCCTTTTATAAAGGACACTTCACTGGGCCACGAAATTCTTCACGAGTGGTTCGGCAACAGTGTAATGATCGACCCAACCGGAGGCAACTGGGCGGAAGGACTGACCGCTTACCTGGCGGACCAGTCGTTTGCTGAAGATAAAGGTCGGGGCAGCGAATTCCGCAAGGAACAGCTTGTCAACCATATGAGTTATGTAATGAAGGACAATGAGCTAACACTTTTCGACTTTTCCGGAGCAGAGGACAGCAGTATCGATGCAAAGAAAGTCAGGGCAATAGGCTACGGTAAAAGCAGCATGTTCTTTCATATGTTGAAAAATAAAGTTGGCGATGAGAATTTTTATGAGTCGCTGCGAGAATTCTATAAAAGAATGATTCATAGGCGAGCCGGCTGGGCCGATCTTCTAGCAAGTTTTGAGAATGTAACAAACAGTGAACTTGCTGATTTTTTTGGTCAATGGTTAGTTCGGACAGATATTCTTAGTATTGGGGCAAATAAAATAAAGTTGATTGAGGAGGACGGCCGCCCTGTTCTCTCCTTCCAGATTATTCAGGGCAGCACTCCATCGTATGACATTGACGTGCCAATTATGGTCAGAACTTCTCAAGGAGAAATCAAAAAAATTATTTCGATTTCAGGGCATAGCACCCCGGTTGAAATACCCCTTTCGTCCTCGCCACTTGAACTAATTATAGATGAATCCTATGACCTTATGCGTGAATTGCACCATGATGAGTTACCACCAACTTGGTCACGCTTCGCCGGGGCAGTTTCCAAAGTTGCAGTTTTAGAAACCGAGAAATCCTCCGCGTTGTATGCCCCACTGATCGATCTTCTGGAAAAAATGAATTGCCGTATTATTAGTGCAGATGAGGCAACTGATACCATTCTATCCGAAGCAGCTGTAATTTTTCTGGGCATAGAAAGTCTTTCAGGGCGAGGCCTGTTTGCACGGCCCGCTCACCCGGAAAGTGGGTTTACAGTGGATATTCGCGAAAATCCTCTTAATACTGATCATGTTGCCGTCCTTGTATCTGCTGCAGATAATTCCCAAGTTACAGCAGCAATTTCAAAACTGCCACATTACGGCAAATACGGTTTTCTTCATTTTGAAGACGGAACGATCAAAGACAAAATTATTCCTGAAACAAACCACGGTGTACGCTATACCATTGACCAAACACCTATGGGAATTGACACAAGTTCTTCAGTTCCATTTGATGACATAATTAATAATATGCTGGACGATCGAGTTATTTATGTTGGTGAAAGTCATACAAATTACGAAGACCACATACTTCAACTTCGTGTTATCAGGGCCTTGCATGAAAAAGATCCCAACATGGCAATTGGCATGGAAATGTTTACCCGTTCCACGCAACCTGTAATAGATAGTTACCTGGCGCGGAAAATGGAAGAAAAAGAGTTCCTCAAAAAGTCCCATTATTATATCCAATGGAAATTTGACTACCGCTTGTACAGGGATATCATTAATTTTGCAAGGCGGAACCGAATTCCGATCATTGCCCTCAATACTGAAAGAAATATTGTCAACAGTGTCTTCAAAGGAGGAGGAACATCCGCGCTTAACGAAGAACAAATTCAGCAAATCCCTGACGAAAGAGACCTGGATGTTCCCGGATACCGTGAAAGGATTGAATCCGCGTTTCAAATGCACCCATCACCCGGCAGCGGTCAGAACAGAAAGTTCAGTGGATTTCTGCAGGCCCAGGCTCTCTGGGACGAGACCATGGCCGAAACTGTTGCGGATTATCTGAAATCACACCCCGAGGACAGGGTTGTAGTTCTTGCCGGACGAGGACACACAGTCAAAGACACCGGCATTCCTCCGCGCGTTTACAGGAGAATCCCGGTAAAACAGACAATAGTCCTCAACACAGATGGTAAGGACATTAACCCGCTGCAGGCAGATTATCTCTTCTTCTCACCTTCTGTTTCCCTGCCCCCTGCACCAATGCTGGGTGTCATGCTGGAAGAAACCGAAGACAAAATCGGCATCAAAGTAGCTCAACTTTCAGAACTCGGCCGGGCAAAAAGTTCCGGAATCAGAAAAAATGATATTATCATTGGCATTGATCAGGAACCTGTTTCATCCCTGGAAGATATTAAACTGATAATGCTATATAAGCAGAAAAGCAAAGAAGTCGTGGTCTCAGTAAAAAGGCCACATAAATTATTCCCTGATGAGACACTGGAATTTACGGTGAGCTTAAAACAAACGAGAAGCCCGCATTAATTTAAGCTACTTGGCGTCTCTGACAGCTTCGGCCATTCGCACAGCCTGGACGGTCTTTTCAACATCGTGGACCCGAATAATCGACGCCCCGTTCATAGTGCACAAAGCTGAAACTGCTGCGGTTGCTATATCTCGATCCTCCACGTCCCGTTCCAGAATCTTACCGATAAACGCCTTACGGGAATGCCCAATAAGGACTGGACACCCGAGTTTGTTAAACTCCGACAGGTGTCTGAGGATAGAAAGATTATGTTCCACCGTCTTTCCAAATCCAATACCTGGGTCAACAATGAATCTATCGCGACTCACACCCTGTTCTTCTGCCCAGAGGAGTCTTTCCTCGAGAAAACCGCTAATTTCTCCCACAACATCATCGTACGCGGGGTCAAACTGCATTGTTTTCGGGTTACCCAGCATGTGCATGATAATAATGGGAACATCAGTCTCCAAAGCAAGAGAAATCATGCCGGAATCAAAACGGAGCGCGCTGATGTCGTTTATTATATCAGCTCCGGCTCCAAGTGCGGCTTTTGCTACTTCAGCTTTGGTTGTATCGATTGAAATGGGAATGGAGTGATTCTTTCGGATTGCCTTTATAGGTGGTATGACCCTGTCAAGTTCTTCCTTAACAGGAACCGGATTGGAAAATGGGCGGGACGATTCTCCACCTACATCCAGAATATCCGCTCCGGCAGAAATCATTTCTTCCGCCTGGCGGTATACCTCATTTACTGAGGTATATTTACCGCCGTCAGAAAAGGAATCCGGTGTTACATTCAGGATTCCCATAATCTGAACTTTAGACACTGGATCAGACATGGGTGAAAGAGAACTATGCAAGAAATTGAAAAGTGAAAAATCTGCCTGTCAATCATTGGTCGAAGTTTAGACCAATAATCATCAGCTATTACCGTAAGCTGATACCATTGAAGAATATTACTCTTCCTGCCCCTGCTCTTCTGGTTTTTCGCCAGCTTCATCGGCCTGGTTTTCGTCGGCATTATCCGGTGCTGACTCGTCAACAGGCTCAGGGCTTTCATCGGCCGTCTCCGGCGCAACTTCATCCGAAGGTTTAGGGCTTTCGTCTTTTTCCTTATCGCCGGCAATTATTTTTTCAATGTCTTCGAGAACTATGGTTTCACGTTCCAGAAGCGCATTGGCAATCTCTTTCAGAATAGGAACATTATCCGTAAGTAGTTTCGTGGCAGTATCATTTGCCTCCGTCACCATGGCTTTCACTTCTTCATCAATTTTAATAGCCGTGTCTTCGCTGTAATCCCTGTGCTGAGCAATTTCCCTGCCCAGGAAAATTTGCTCTTCCTTTTTCCCAAAGGTAAGAGGGCCCATATTTTCGCTCATACCCCACTCGCATACCATTTTTCTGGCCAGGTTGGTTGCCTGCTCAATATCGTTGCCGGCCCCGGTGGTAATATCATCAAAAATCAGTTTCTCGGCAACCCTGCCGCCAAGAAGAATGCACATCCTGTTTATGAGATACCCCTTCGGATATGTGTGTTTTTCATCAATAGGCAGCTGCTGTGTCAGGCCGAGGGCCCTGCCCCTTGGAATAATTGTAACCTTGTGCACAGGATCGGCATTATCGAGTGACTTCGCCACCACAGCATGCCCGGTTTCATGGTATGCGGTATTGGCATTGGTACCACCCTTGCTATAAATGGCACGGTATCGCATGCCTTCAGCCAT
>CALZHP010000090.1 GCA_945787325.1 uncultured Desulfobulbaceae bacterium | reverse complement strand
GATGTCATGAAAGCCGCTGAACTTCCTACGCGCATCAGAGAGGAAATAAAGATATATGATGTCATAAGCATTGTCGAACAGAACTTCTGGGGCAAGTTCAAGGGTGCCGCTCTTCTTGTTTTTCCATCAACGGCCGGGCAGGGGTTGACATGCCTTTTCGATGATGAAGAAGAATGGGCCGATGATGGTGATAACGTCATGATGGAGAAAGAGACACTTCTTGAAGTGGGTAACATCCTGATTGGCGCTTGTGTAGGCAAAGTGGCCGAACTGCTTGATGATATTGTTTCCTACTCGCCTCCTCGCATAATAATTAACAACCTGTCAAGTGAAGCGGTATCCAAAAACCTGTTTGATCCGGAAAAGCTTGCCATCCTAATGAAAACAGTTTTCAAATTTGAAGAAAGGGATATAAGCGGCTTTTTATTTCTTATTACCAGCCAGGATTCAATGAAGTGGTTGAAGACAGCGCTGCATAATTTTCTGGAAAAATACTAAAGCAGAAGACAAGCTTATTAGAATTACTTGTTGCTGATGTATTACAGCTTCTTTGGGCACTAAACAGATTTTATTTAATGAACGAAATTGACCTTAACCTGATTTCCCCTTCCAATTTAATATCACACCGTCATCCCTCCTTCCTATTTTCAAGTAGTTGTATCAGTTTTTCTGAATATATGCAGGGCCCACAGCGAACCAGGTAATAGAAAGAGCAGGGCCAGCCTCATGGCAAGGGTACGTGGATTTGTACCATAGTCAAGTCCGAGGCCGGTAAAATAAGTTGATAGGCTCAGAACAAAGGTGAGTAATGCCATTTCCGCTGCGAATACTCGACCCCGAAATTCGTTTGGAACAATTCTCTGTAAAAGGGTTGTGCTGAATACCCATTGAATAGAACCGCCCAGGTGTCCTATCATCACAAAAAAAGCCGCGTAGATGAGATTGGGCGCCTGGCTGAACATTATATAAGCGGCAGAAGCTATAAAAAAAGACATGGCTATAGCCTTGTACATGGCCCTGCGTGTTTCTCCTATAAAATGCCAGGCCATTAGTGGACCTATAGCTGCCCCAATGCCTCGAAAACTATATAATATCCCACTGCCGCCGCCTTGACCCCCGGGATTAAATACCTGTTCACCAAATATGGTGAGAAGAACGAGAACACCGCCTGATATTGCCCAGCCGCTTTTGACAAGCAACAGTTTGGCTACTTCACCATGACGTACCACATATTTGCACCCCTCCTTTACATCTGCAAAACCGGTATAATCTTTCCATGTCGGTTTTTCGGTTTTTGATACCGAGTGGTGTGGTAAATCAATTTGAAGCATAATCCATGCTGAAATGAGAAAAGTTATTGCGTCTATTAAGATAGCAGTCTGCCAGCCAAACAGGTAGGTGACAAACCCTCCCATTGCAGCGCCCACGGCGAGCATAACAGACCAGGTCGCACCGCTCAATGCGTTCGCCAGGTTTAACTCGTCTGGTCTGCATATATTTGGGACAGAGGCGCGCCTGGCCGGATCATAAAAGCTCCAAATAGATTCCTGGACAAGAGCCAGCAGATACACAACCCATACATGTTCTGGTTTGTCAACAAAAAGAAAACAGAGTACTACAAGGACCCTGGAGAGGTCGCAAGTAATCATTATTGTTTTTCTTGAGAAGCGGTCAGCGATAACCCCGGCAGCCGGACCAAGAAAACTTGTGGGAATAAATTTGGCTATTAAAAACCAGCTTACTGCGCTGCCTGAGCCCGTAAGTTTTGTTAATAAAACGAATATAGCAATATAGTTAAACCAGTTGCCTACCTGACTGATAACACCCGCCATCCAGAACTTTCTGTATCGGATGTTCTTCGAAAAAAGTATAATATAAGACCGGAGTTGGCCTACGGGAAGATATTGTTCCTGCTTGTCTGAAGCTATAGATTGTTTTGGCTTCATGAAGTCAGCTTTTCACAATTGTACAGTAAAGTCAATAACCGGAGAACCTCTGAAAACAAAGGTAGTCAAATCTTCAATCGAGGCATATGTAATATACATTTAAGAATATTATTCAAAAAATTTACAAAGATTTATTATTACAATTATCTCATCGGTTTTATTTGACAAGGGGGTTCTATTTCCTTAATATCATTGAATGTCCACTCTGAAAAAGATGAATTTCCACCATATTCATTTGGGCATAGTATTGCAATTGCTAAGTTTGACATTCCGCTTAGAGTTAAATGCTCGTATTAAACTTTATAACATTTTGTGAATGAGGAAACTCAAGATATGAACAGACCACTGGGAATTACGGTAAGCAGACATATAATGGACCTGCAGCGTCTTCACCCTGAAGCTACCGGAGATTTGTCCGGGTTGCTGAACGAGCTTATAGTAGCAGCAAAAACAATCTCTGCCGAGGTAAACATGGCAGGTCTCGCTGATATCCTTGGTATGTCCGGCAAAACCAATATTCAGGGAGAAGAGGTTCAAAAACTAGATGAGTTTGCTAATAATACCATCAAGCGGCGTATGGCCCGCTGTGGTTATGTCTGTATTATGGCTTCCGAAGAGGAGGAAAACGCCATCCCGGTGCTCGAAGGTTACGAAGGCAAATATACACTTGCTTTTGATCCGATGGATGGTTCTTCAAATATTGACGTTAATGTCAGCATCGGAACGATTTTTTCTATCCACCGTAGACGTGAAGACAAGTTGGAACGAGAAAAGACAACGGAAGCCGGGAACCGTCGCAGTACAGACCCTGGTTACAGGCGATATGCCGACTTGTTAGGGGGCGGTAGTGAGAGTGATATACTTCAGATAGGAAGAGATCAGGTTGCTGCAGGTTATATAATATACGGATCAAGCACAATGCTTGTTTTTACAACAGGCGAGGGTGTGCACGGTTTTACGTTGGATCCCAGTGTTGGCGAGTTCTATCTGTCTCACCCGGATATTAGGATTCCTGAAAGGAGCAAATATTTCAGCGTCAATGAGGGTAATTACAACTATTGGACCGATGGCATGAAGCGTTATGTTAATCACCTGAAAGAAAAAGGAAATGGCCGCCCTTATAGTGCAAGGTATATTGGATCGCTGGTTGCCGACCTGCATCGTAATTTAATAACAGGGTGAATATACCTCTATCCAAGAGATAGTAAAAATCCAGAAAAATCTGAAGGTAAACTCAGGCTTCTTTATGAAGCCGCCCCTTTTGCTTTTATTATGGAACAAGCAGGAGGGCGCGCCATTACAGATGCCGGTACTAATATTCTCGATATTGAGCCAGAATCACTCCACCAGAGGGTACCGCTGATCATTGGAAGTCGTTATGATGTGGAAGAAGCTGCGAAATTTTTGAATGGTGAATAATATAAGTAAGCTGAAAATTAATACCTGCACTCTTTGAGCCTGTTTACAACCCGATCCTGACCTATTGCTTCCAGCACGTCAAAAAGTCCGGCACCTGCAAGCTGCCCGGTAACGATGGTTCGGCAGCCGTTTATTAAAATACCAGGTTTTATATCAAGTTCAGCAGCAAGCTCTCTGGTAACTCTTTCAATCTCATCTTTACTGAAATTCTGTAATTCAGAGAATTTTTCTGCCAGCATACCAAGCCATTCATTAATATTTTCATATTTGGTGATATTCTTTTTGACAGCTTTCTGGTCGACGGAGTAATCATCTGCAAAGTAAGCTCTTCCCATAACGGCAAAGTCTTTCACGGTATGAAAACGGGAACGGATTAAGTCCAGGGTTGTTTGAAACCACTTTTTCTTTTCATGGTCGTATTTTTCATCCCAGAGCCCTTCTGACTTAAACTCTTCTTTGACAGCGGCTGTCAGATCTTCAATGGGCATGGTACGCAGGTAGTAGGCATTAATATTCAAAGCTTTCGGATCGGTGAAAAATTTTGGATCACCCTTGTGATAATTAAACACGGAGTTTGCTTTGTTAAGACCTTCCAACGAAAAAGCTTCAATGAGCTCTTTTTGGGAAAAGATTTCCTTGTCATCCGCAGTTGACCAACCGAGGAGGACCAGAAAATTTACAAGTGCCCACGGAAGAAAGCCGTGATCTTTATAAAACTGAACAGTAACCACCTCACCGTGAGACCTTTTAGAAATCTTAGCTTTTCTGGGGTCCAGGGTAAGAGACATGTGAGCAAACTCAGGGATGTTAGAGCCTAGAGCTTTATAGATCAGGATTTGCCTCGGGGTATTGCCGAGGCCGTCTTGACCTCGAATAATATGACTGATCCGGTCACGAATGTCATCGACAACATTGCTTAAAAGGTACAATGGCTTGCCGTTGGACCGGACAATTACAAAATCTTCTATGTCAATATATGCCTTTTCGATTTTTCCGTACACTTTGTCATTAAAAATAACAGCCCCTTCGCTGTCAGGAACTTTAAAACGAACAACGTACGGCACATCTTGTTTTTCTCTGTCGGCCAATTCTTCCTGTGAAAGGTTGCAGCATGTTCTGTCGTACTTATAAGTGAGTTTCGCAGCAATGGCGGCCTCTCTTTTTTTATCAAGCACTTCCTTTGTGCAGAAACATTTGTAAGCATGCCCGTCCCGAATAAGTTTTTGTGCTGCTTGTATATGATCATCTGCGTAGTCGGATTGAAGATAAGGTCCTTCATCCCAGGTGATCCCCAGCCAATTCAGACCATCCAGTATTCCGCTCATTGATTCATCTGTGGATCGTTCTGTATCAGTATCTTCGATGCGCAGAATGAGTTTGCCGCCATGCTTTTTTGCGTACAACCAGTTATATATTGCCGTTCTAGCACCACCGATGTGAAGGTATCCGGTAGGACTTGGTGGGAACCTCAGACGAACTTCAGACATTTCTTTCTCCTGTTAATATTGTCAGCTTGATACAGTGAAATTTTGTCAACATCACAATAAGGTAAGATTCTAAAAAAATTAAAAGTGGTACTTATAGCTTTTTTCCATGCACTATTCAACATGTAAGAATTTCTGAATATAATATAAACTTTTCTGAAGCGAATTGAAGGTATACGATCGTTTCAGAAAAAAAGTTGTATGAATAACTATTTTATTGGAGATAAAATAAGGCTTATCCATCTCTAATATTTTGAAAAATTCTTGGAAATTTTTAACTGTTAATGGTATGAAACTTATTTTTATTTTTATATTTTTATTTTTCGCCGAAGTGGTAGGCAGATCTGAGTCATCTATAGATATTCTTTTGTATTAACAGGTCGTTATGTTTCACATGGCCTCCATTGCAAAATAATCTGATATATACTCATATACATTTATTTATATACGTTCAGTTATTTAAGTATTGAAAAGGAGAGGCAATGAAAGTACTCATCAGTGATAATCTGGCCCCGGTCGGGGCTCAGATACTTAAAGATGCCGGTTTGGAAGTAGACATTAATACCGGTCTGAGTCCGGAGGAATTGAAAAAAATAATTCCGGAATATGATGGTCTCGTTATCCGAAGCGCAACAAAGGTCACTTCTGAAATAATTGAAGCGGCTAACAACCTCAAGGTTGTGGGTCGGGCTGGAATAGGATTGGATAATGTGGATATAGCCGAAGCCAGTAAACGAGGTATCATTGTAATGAATGCGCCTGATGGAAATGCTACAACAGCCGCTGAACATGCTATAGCCATGATGATGTCTCTTTCCCGAAATGTACCCCAGGCGACAGCTTCCATGAAAGCCGGAAAATGGGAGAAAAAGAGTTTTATGGGCCGTGAGGTTACTGGAAAAACACTTGGAATAGTTGGTGTCGGGCGGATAGGCAGTATTGCGGCCAGCCGTGCTCAAGGGCTAAAGATGAAAGTTATTGCATACGACCCGCATATGCCAAAAGAGCTGGTTGATAAATTAGGTATAGAGCTGGTCGGCCTAGAGGAATTGTGCAATAGGTCTGATTATGTCTCCGTACATGTTCCTTTAACCAAGGAGACCAAAAATATTCTTTCCACAAATGAATTCAAAAATATGAAAAATGATACCTTGTTTATTGACTGTGCCCGAGGTGGTGTTGTTGATGAAAAGGCGCTAAACGAAGCTTTGAGAAATGGAGAAATCGCTGGTGCTGCACTGGATGTTTTCGCAGAAGAGCCGACCACTAATGAAAACTGTCCTATGCTTGAATTGGATAATTTTATCTGCACTCCTCATCTTGGGGCTTCAACGAGTGAGGCTCAGGAGAATGTTGCAGTTGCTATTGCCGAACAAATGTCCGACTACCTCCTGAAAGGTGTTGTAAGAAACGCTGTCAATGTACCATCGGTCAGCAGTGATGTGCTTTCTCAGGTTGGACCCTATGTAACCCTTGCTGAAATGCTCGGCTCGTTCCACATGCAGATTGCCAAAGGCGGAGTTGAAGAAGTGAACCTCGAGTATAGTGGTGATTTGGCCGACATGGAAACAAGCCCAATTACCATTGCATTTTTGAAGGGTCTATTTACACCTATCCTGCAAGACGCTGTTAATTTTGTCAACGCACCCCTGATCGCAAAAGAGAGGGGAATCCGTGTTGTTGAATCCAAAACGGGCGTATCGGAGGACTTTACAAGCCTGCTAGTGATTAAAGTAAAGACCAGCGAAGGAGAAAATATGCTGGCCGGCACCGTTTTTGGGAAAAAAGAGCCTCGGCTGGTAAGGGTAAACACTTTCCGTCTGGAAGCTCTACCTACCGGCCCCATGCTTTTCGTTTATAATAATGATGTCCCAGGAGTTATCGGTAAACTTGGAACTACACTTGGTGACCACGATGTAAATATCGCAAGGATGACAGTGGGTCGCGAAATTGAGCACGGCAGGAACGTAATACTCTTGAATACAGACAGCCTGATATCAAAGGAATTGTTGCAGAAAGTCCGTGATCTTGCAAATATTGATGATGCGCTGGCGCTTGAACTTCCACAGATTTAGAAATGTAATTATGAATGGCTTGGTGAAAGGTAGAGGCCAAATATCAAATATCGAAAATCTTTGAATACTGGTACTTAGTTATGGGAAAAAATGATGAATCCTGTGATTCCTGCCCTGAAGGTCAGGTAAGAAAAGATGGCAAATGTGTAATGCCGGATGTTACTTTTTCGGCTTTAGTCATGTCATTAAATACTGCCGCATTGCTTCATCTGGGTGAGATCAGTGATCCTGGGTCGGGAGAAAAACAAAAGGATGTAACGTTGGCAAAACATACTATCGATACCCTGGTCATGCTTGAAGATAAGACTAAAGGTAACTTGGGTGAAGATGAAAAGAATCTGTTGAAGCATGTTTTATATGATCTGAAAATGCGCTTCGTAAAAATAGAAAATAGCTGATATATGCTCAACGTAATTAAGTGAGCCCAAAAGCATATTGTTAAATTAGTATTTTTTTCTGGTCAGTTATTTATGTAACAGATTATGTCAATATCATAACGGAAAGCTTATATCAGTTGGTGAAATTATT
>CALZHP010000089.1 GCA_945787325.1 uncultured Desulfobulbaceae bacterium | reverse complement strand
CATCCATCCTGGCAGATTACTTTTACCGGCACAGCTTGCCAGCAGAAGGGGCATCAGGAATACCATTACAATTAATGCATACTTACTTTTTTTCATCTGTTTCTCCTTTTTTCTCAGTTAGTAAATAAGACACAAAAAGCCTCCAAGGAGAGTGATTCTCCACTGGAGGCTCTTTGTAATTCCTTCCCGGTGTTTTTCATTTTCATAGCAATTAACCCTAGGATATCTATAATAAATCAACGTAAAATAGAAATTAAGCTCGGTTGCACGGGAAGTCAAGCAAAGGTGAGGAAATATTATTTGAGATTAACTCTACTTACTGTTGATTCACATTTATCCATAGTGTTATCATGCTGTCGTATATAAGTTTACTCAAAAAAACTTGCTTGACAAAGAAACATCTCAGACTGTTTATGATTAATAAAGCATCGAAACCCAAAAGGAAGGAAAAACAAGATATTCTGGCTCTGTTAAAAAAAGGTAGGGATGTTGATAAAATATTGAACGAACTGCATAAATTTCCTGACCATATAATAATCCACGCTCTATTTTCGGGGATTTGTAAGAGTGATGAAACCATCAAATGGAATTCTGTCTCAACCATGGGGAGAATGGTTGCAAAAATTGCTGACCATGACATGGAAGCAGGTCGTATCATTATGCGTCGGCTAATGTGGAGCTTGAATGATGAGTCGGGAGGCATTGGCTGGGGTGCCGCTGAAGCTATGGCCGAGATCATGGTATGCCATGAAGGCCTGGCTTCTGAGTTTGGGCAGATGCAGGTTGCCTATATGCGTGAGGACGGCAACTACCAGGAACTGGAAGCAATGCAACGGGGAGTTATATGGGGTGTGGGGCGCCTGGCCGGTGTCCGCCCTGAGCTGATGATAAAGTGGAAGGCTGGCCATTACCTTCTGCCATATCTGGAGTCGCGTGACGCGACTGTAAGGGGTCTTGCGGCATGGGCCCTTGGTATATTGAAATACAGCAAGGCAATGGGCTTGATTGGAACACTGATTGATGATGATAGCACAATTCAATTATACATCAATAATACCATGACATCTCCGACTGTTTCGAAGTTGGCAAGTGATGCCCTTGCGGAAATGCAGAAAACAAAGGATATTGTCACGCAATGATTCTTAACACTGATAATTAGCAGACACACAATATGACGCAGCGGCCGACTACATTTACAGCCGGGTTTTTGCAGATTGATGTACGACCCGGAGAAATCAAGAAAAACCTGACCCAGGTAGAATCCGGCCTCCATGAACTTTTATCCGGTTCAGAAATAAAACATCCCGGCATAATAGTTCTCCCGGAAATGTGGGCTACTGGATTTTCTTACAACCGGTTGACTGAACTGGCAGACAGGACAACAGATGTCCTTGAGGATCTTAAACAGTTTTCCCGGAAATATAATATTATCCTGGCAGGCTCTCTGCCGGAAAAGGACGGCAAGTGTGTATTTAACACTCTGTTTATAACTGGAGCTGAAGGAGTTATTGGGGCATACAGAAAGCAGCAACTTTTTGTTCCCATGCAGGAAGACGAAAACCTGTGTCCGGGTGATAATCCTCACCCCATTGAAACGGATCTTGGACTGCTTGCCGGTCTTGTCTGCTACGATCTCAGGTTCCCGGAACTGGCAAAATCACAGGTCTCAGCGGGGGCAAACCTTCTCATTATTTCCGCCCAATGGCCCCTGGCACGAAAAGACCATTGGCGCACCCTGATATTGGCGCGTGCTATAGAAAACCAGGTATTTGTTATCGCCTGTAACCGCTGCGGTGCGGATATAGTGGCCGGAGGAACCACCTATGCTGGACATTCCATGATCGTGGCTCCGGACGGCACAAACCTCTCTGAAGCAGGAGAGGAGCCAACTGGCGCTTCAGTTCATATCGATACTGCTGATGTCGAATCCACACGCAAACGTTTCAATACAGTGTCACCATCTCCTTACCGGTTTCATGATAAAGATAAAATCATCGATCTGGGGTCTCTTGCCGACATTGTTAAACAGTATAAATATCTTGGCAAAAAAATAGTCTTCACCAATGGCTGTTTTGACATCCTCCACGCAGGACATGTCACATATCTGGAGACGGCAAGAAAACAAGGCGACTGCCTTGTCGTCGGTCTCAACAGCGACAAATCAGTCCGCTCAATCAAGGGCCCGGATCGTCCTGTAAACAGCCAGACAGAACGGGCGCGAATCTTGGCCGCCCTTGGGTGCGTTGACCATGTGGCCCTTTTCGATCAAGATACTCCTCACAAAATGATCACTACCCTAATGCCCGATGTGCTTGCCAAAGGAGCAGACTGGAGCGAAGACGAAATCGTCGGTGCGAAAGAAGTGAAAGAAAATGGCGGCAAGGTAGCACTCATACCTTTTGTTGGTGAAAATTCAACAACTTCGATAATTGATAAAATCAGAAAAACCTAAGAGGTTTTTATTGAATATTGAAGATTGAAAATTGAATATTTCAGAGAGGCAAAGAGCTTAGAGCGTAAGTAGTAGGAAAATTAATGGTCAATATTGATTTTGAAATTAAGGCTGAAAAGAATGGTTTCGGGGCAGGTAGTCTCGTCTAATTTGTAAGTAGGCTTATAAAGTTTTAAATAATCTTCAATTTTCAATCTTCAATATTCAATTTCCCTCCCCTTTCCCGGTTGTCAATTAAATGAAAACTGGTATGTTAAAATCTTATTTTTTTAGCAATAATCAAATATTTCATCTCGTTATAAAAAAGGCAGCATCGGTATGGTAAAGAGGATAGCTGAAGAATCGATTCTTTTAATCAGCGTAACAAAATGGTTCGTGCTGGCCAGCCTTATCGGTGTCATCGTTGGCGCCTCTACATCTTTTTTTCTTTTCGTGCTCAACATGAGCACGATGCAAACCCGACAGATCAACAACTACTTTTTTCTACTTCCCATTGCCCTCTTTCTCAGCTCACTTGTCAGCAAATACCTTGCTCCAGAAGCCGAAGGGCATGGTACCGAAAAAGTAATCGAGGCCGTACACCGCAGGGCTGGAAAGATTAAAGCCCGCGTAGTTCCAGTGAAGTTACTGACCACCGTCATGACACTATCCTGTGGTGGCTCTGCGGGAAAGGAAGGCCCATGCGCCCAGATTGGTGGTGGGCTCGCTTCTGTTTTCGCGGACCTCTTCAAGTTTGATAAAACAGACAGGAAAAAGCTGGTAATCTGCGGCATCAGTGCTGGTTTTGCTTCCGTTTTCGGCACTCCGATCGCCGGGGCAATTTTCGGTATAGAGGTCCTCTTTGTCGGAGGCATAATGTATGATGTTCTTCTGCCCACGTTTATTGCGGGAGTCATGGGGCACCAGATTTCCGCGGCACTGGGGACTACTTATTTCTACCATGCCATAGATTTTGTGCCTGCTTTTTCAGAACTTTTCTTTATAAAGGTGATTTTTTCAGGTGTCCTTTTTGGAATCTGCTCACTGCTTCTTATTGAAACCCTCATGTTTTCCCAGGTCATCAATGCAAGAATTAAGCTGTGGGAGCCACTGAAAGGCCTTATCGGTGGGGCCGCTCTCGTAATCCTTGCCCTCATCTTTTCCGATCAATTTTTAGGTCTTGGGCTGGAAACTATTGAATCGTCACTGGCCGGAGGGAATGTCGTCTGGTACGCCTTTGCACTTAAAATACTTTTCACCTGCATTACGCTTACATTTGGAGGAAGCGGCGGAATGGTTACACCTATATTCTTCATAGGAGCCACCTTTGGAGTTCTACTCGCCAACTTGTTGGGTGTTGATCCGGCCACATTCGCGGCTATTGGTATGGTCAGCCTTCTGGCGGGCGCTGCCAACACGCCCATTGCAGCAAGCATACTTTCCGTTGAACTGTTTGGAGCTCAGGTAGCGCCATATGCAGCTGTGGCTTGCGTTACCAGCTTTCTGATGACCGGGCATAGAAGTGTCTACCCCTCACAGATTTTTGCCATAATGAAATCATCTTCTTTCAAGGGGGCTGTCGGCAAAGAAGTAGTAGACGCTCAGGCCGAATTTCTCCTAAGGAGGAAGAGCCTGATAAGGGTCATACTGACCGGAACAAGAAAAATTTTCAGAAGTTAGCTTTCCTCTACTTCGACTACTGGAAATTTTACCAAAACATGTCGCAATTACACGATAATGTTTCATTGTACTTCCAATTACGCATGCTTATTATATGAATAGAGGTTTCTGCAGGACATGATTTACAACCAGAAATATCTTTCTAAATAATAAATGATTAAGGAGGTTCAACATGGGGAAATTAGAGCTTGCCGGAAAGAAAATAGAAATTGATAATGATGGTTTTCTTCTTGATACAGAAGATTGGGACATAAAGGTTGCAGGTGAACTCGCAACAAGAGAAGGAATTACAAATATTTCTGAAGAACAGCTTGAAATCGTTAAATTTATGCGTGATTATTATAAGAAATTCAATGCTTTCCCCATCTTGAATTACGTCTGCAAAAACATCCATCAACCCAAAAATTGTGTGAACGAGAAATTTATCAACCCCATAAAAGCCTGGCGCATAGCTGGACTACCTAAACCGGAAGGTGTTCACTTTGTTGCCGTTGACGAGAAGCAGGAACATTATATTATGCAGGAATGCTGCTGATTGGATGTCAGGTGATAGCTTTAATCGATCCTTCTTCGAGACTTTTGCCCACTGAATAGCCCTTTTTATGCACAGAATTTTCTCCCCCATCAATTTGCAAAGGAGAAAGTGCTGTTTCCTGGTATGGCATGTCCTTTGTTTCATATTCACTCAATCTAAAATGGGCCAGTAATTTTCGCAGTTGTTCTGCCTGAGTAGACAGGACCACAGAAGCTTCAGCCGATTCTCCGGCACTATTTGTGTTTTTCTGGGTAATATTTTCAATCTGTTTTAAACCCAGATTCACCTGCGAGATGCCCTGTGCTTGTTCATTGGAGGAAGTGGCGATCTTCGCCACCAGATCGCTGACACTGGTAATCCCATTCACCATTTCACCAAGGGCTGCGGCAGTAGTATTGGCGATGTCCATGCCGTTTTCCGTCTTTAATAACGAACCCTCTATTAAATTTTCCGTTTCTTTTGCCGCTTTGGCGCTACGAGCGGCAAGGTTGCGCACTTCTTCGGCAACAACTGCAAAGCCCTTGCCGTGCCTACCTGCTCTGGCTGCTTCCACAGCAGCATTTAAGGCCAGCAGGTTTGTCTGGAAAGCAATTTCATCGATGACTTTGATAATTTTTGAAATGTTTTGTGCTGCATTATTGATATCGCCCATGGCCCCTATCATTGAATCCATTTGGATGGTGCCTTTTTCTGCCGCCTGCCTGACCTCGGCGGCGAGTTGGTTAGCCTGGGATGCGTTTTCAGCGTTCTGATCGGTCTGCGAACCCATTTGGACCATGGAGTTGGTTATTTCCTCAAGTGAGGAAGCCTGTTGCATAGTGCATTGGGAAAGATTCTGGCTGGATGTGGACACATGGGTGGACTCATTTGCTATCTGCATTCCTATAGATTGGACCTGACCGATTATTTTGAGGCTCTCCTGCATGATCATTAAAGACTTACCAAGATTGTCTTTATCTGAAGCAATTGCAACTTTTTTAACCAGGTCTCCTTGGGAAATAGCAAGGGCAAGTTGTTCCCGTTCTTGAATAGTGTTTGATAATGCCATAATGATTGAACCCAGCTCTTCCATCTCGGTTCTATCGCCATAAACTTCACAGCTTCTGCAATCTTCACCTTTTTGAGCTCGAGGGCAGTATTTTACAGCAGAAAAGGAACCGCTGTTTACCCAGCATGGATCAATTTTTCCATAACTTGGGCAATCCGATATTCCACATTTCTTGATGCTGGAACAGTTGAATGTTTCACCTACATCCATATTAGAGCTGGTATCTCCTTGGGAAATATTGCCAATGACCTTGATGGCCATTTTAATTGGCAGGGTGATACTGCGTGATATAAAAAAGCCGAAAGTTAAAGCCACTAATACCCCTAATAAAATAGCAGCAAGGACAAGCATGGTTACTTTGCTGGATATTGAATTGCCTTGAGCAACATTATGCCTGGCTTGAGTATTGGTGTCACTAACCAGGCTGTTTAATGTTAGTTCTGTTTCTTCCATTGACTTGGCGCATAAGTTCCGTTCATGATTTGTCATTTGATTAAAGTAGTCAAGGGCCTGAACAATAGGAATCATCAGAGCATCAACATAAAACTGCATACTATCTATACTGGGAAGCACTTCAGCTGTGTAGACATCCTTTGCCAGATCGTACTCCTCAATTGAGAGAAAGTCGTTGATATTTCTAACTGCATCAAATACTTGGGTAATCTGCTGTTTAAGTCTATTTGCCGCTACCTGGACTTCTTCGTTCCGCACCTCTTGAGAAGACAACCAAATCCAGAAGTCCGATTTCTCTGGATCGAGATTACCTTTAAATTGGATTTGCTCCAGGACTGCTTTCACAGTTTCAGCAGCCCAACTCCTGTATTTACCGAACTGACGCTCAACTTCCATAGCCACTTTTTGAGGATTTTGAATCTGAATCGAATCAATCTTTCGGGCAAGTTCCAGGAAACTCCTCACATTTCCTTTTAAAGTCTTCCAGTTTTCAATAAAGGTATTCCACTCTTCATTTGCTATCAAAGCCTGATAACTAGCCATTTCCTCATCCGCATGAGTGAAAGCATTTTCTATTTTCTGATATTCCACCTGTCGATTTTCTGGGGTAAGTGACGGGTTCAACAGGGTTCGTGACGAAGCCTTTATCTCCGTTAATGATTGGTTGAGATTCAGGATTGCCTGGGAGGCAGGCATACTTACTTCTCCGGTCTGCTTAATGTAATTTTTCAGGCGAACGGCTCCATTTAAGCCAACAATCCCGACCGCTACCAAGATGAATGTTACGAAAGCGAAGCCAACAATGAGCTTATTTTGGATGGTAGGTCTTAAGTTTATTTTCATAATTAACTGACTCCGAAAACACTTGCGACGACAGGAAGTTCACTCTTAAAAGTAGAACATTCCCATTCCTTGGATATTGCATTAAGTAAAAAGCAAGCTATTAATATTTTTTACTTCATATAATTATCGGTAAAGTAAATTTACGTCTTTAGGACTTTTTTTATATACGCAGGAAAGTCTGGAGAATGTATTTGCATACTATAAATGTTTGGTTAGACTTATAAAGACAAAGGGATGAAAGTTTAAATGGCCAGATTGTAATAAAATAAAAGAAACAGCTTGGTATTCTGCGACAGTGGCGGCGGGTAATGCTTACTTTTTTTCTGACTTATCAAGGAGATTTAAGAAAAAACATTTTGAAGAACAATATGTTAAAGGCCGTTGTTCTCTATGTAATAGATGATGTAGCATGAAAATATCCACCTGGGACTCGACTCATGTATCTGTCCTAGCGACAAACATACTATCCTCTTATCAATCATAGAAATTGATCAATTGCGATTTCTACTTATCTATAAGAGCAACGCGCGAGTAATAACTGTATTTGTTATGACTTTCACAATCTTTACAGATGTCGAAAGGGTCTATATGAGATATAGCCATTGTAGTTGCTCCCACATATAATGTGGAAACTGCAATAACGATTACAACAAAAATAGTGGATATTTTATCTATTATTTTCCTGTTTTTTTCTTTCATAATTTGTTCCTCACTTATTAAGGACTTGAAATCATTTGCATTAGCTAAGAATCGTCTCAGGCCTTGATATTGCACGTCATTATGGAAATCAGAAAAATGAATTTCGATTCATCTCTAACCGATAGCATGTGCTGAGAATTATGTCAAGAGAATGATAGGTTATGTATTGATATAGTTCATTGTTATTTTTGCAAATGACTAAAAGAAAAGGAAAAAAGACCTGTGATTTAAATGTAGTTTTTTTCTTTTAAGATATATGTTGCTACTTTCACTTTTTTGTCCTTGACTTTCCCTTCTCTGCCAAACTAGTGTTAAAAGACGCTGATCAAGACATATTTCCTTAATTTCATTAGGATATATTGGGGTTATAAAATGATAGCAGCCTGGCTAATAACCTATTTTGCAGTCCTCATCTGGTCCGGTATTAATCCAAAAGATTATTTTATCTGGTTCCTGGAAGTCTCGCCGGCCCTTATCGGACTTGGCATCATGGCTGCGACATACAAATCTTTCCGGCTTACAGCACTTTCCTATTTCCTGATCCTCATCCACTGCATCGTCCTGATGGTGGGGGGCCATTACACCTATGCCGAAGTACCGCTCTTTGACTGGATAAAGGACTATTTCTCACTCACACGGAACAATTACGACAAGGTGGGGCATCTGGCACAGGGCTTTATTCCGGCGATTGTCGCCCGGGAAAT
>CALZHP010000088.1 GCA_945787325.1 uncultured Desulfobulbaceae bacterium | reverse complement strand
ATGAAAGTATAATATGTTCTTTAGTCCTGAATTTCATATATGCCTGATAGTATTATCTCTCGCCGAACCATTTATTATTAGGCAGATTTGCCTCTATATTAACTATTAGGTACAAATTCAGGCAAATTTGCCCTTGACTAATATAACTAAATGTTTTCATATCCTATCATGAAAAGGAAGTCAACGAATAACAATAAAAAAATCCTTGATGAAGTCAGGGAGGTGATGCGACTCAAGCATTACTCTATCCATACAGAGAATTCGTATTGTGAATGGATCAAACGTTTTATCCTTTTTCATAATATGAAATCCCGGGCTGACCTGATAAATGGAGAAGACAAAATTGAGGCCTTCCTAACACACCTTGCGGTTGAAAAGAATGTGGCACCATCCACTCAGAATCAGGCTATGAATGCCCTGGTTTTTTTGTATAAAAGGGTCTTAAAACAATCTCTGGATAATGAAATTAATTCTGTTAGAGCTACAAAAAAAATTAACGTTCCTACGGTTTTGACCAAAAAAGAAGTAGCTGAGATTCTCACTTTTTTAGACGGAGTTCCAGAGCTTGTAACAAAACTGATATACGGCAGTGGATTGCGTATAATGGAGGCTGCACGTCTCCGTGTGCAGGATATTGATTTTGAATATAAAACTGTTACCGTCCGTTCCGGTAAAGGGGCCAAAGACAGGATCACTACTTTTCCTGTTTCTTTAACTTCATTACTTAAGAATCAATTGGCAAAAGTAAAAATTATTCACGAACAGGACCTTGATGCAGGATATGGTGAAGTATATATGCCTCATGCTCTCGCACGAAAGTATAGGAAGGCAGCAAAAGAAACAGGCTGGCAGTATGTTTTTCCCGCACGAAACCTGTCAAATGATCCGCGTAGTAACAAGATGCGTAGACATCATGTCGATCCAAGCGTTATAAATAAAGCAATCAAGGTCGCAGTCAGAAAAGTTGGTATTACTAAAAAAATAACTGCCCATACCTTCCGGCACAGCTTTGCTACCCACCTTCTGCAGAGCGGTACTGACATCAGAACAATTCAGGCATTGCTGGGACACAAGGATGTATCGACCACTATGATCTACACTCATGTGTTGCGCCAGGGCGGCCAGGGTGTGGTGAGCCCGCTTGACAGTCTTGATGGGTAGAAATTGAAGAATTGGGAAACAGGGTTCAGGTTCCGGGCACTGGGGATCAGGAAAAGATAGCAGCTAACTAAAAGCTAAATTACAGATGCTTTGGCAGTCACCAGATTAAACGTTATTGTAAATAATTGGGAAAAATAAAGATTTCAGGCGAAGGATTTAGGGAATTAATATTTAATATTAATGTCATACGCATCTGCCGATGATTGGCAGAGAATTGATAATCAGGCAATTACGAAACAACAATTCCACCTGACAACTTGTCTCCTGACAAAAGACCTTCTTCACAATTGAAAAACATGATAGATTTACATTACAATACAATTTTTTTTACTAAAAAGATGATGCGGGCAGACTTCACTCCCGAGATATGTTGATATCGCCGGGTCCTTAATGACAACCAACTATTGCAAGTCAGTATTATGATCGAACACCAGATATTTGACATGGTTAACATTGGTATCGTTATCCTGGATAATAATTTTGAAGTCAAAAGATGGAACCGCTGGATGGATGTCCACAGCAATATATCTGCCAAGGAAATAATCGGAACCAATCTGTTTGATTCTTTTCCAAATCTAAATAATCCCAGCTTCTTACGGAAATGTAAATCAGTTTTCACCTTTGGAAATTTCATCTTCTTTTCCCGTAAACTCCATAAATATCTGTTTCCATTTAATCCTGTTTCAGCCCTTGGTATTGAAATCGATAAGATGCAGCAAAATTGTACAATGGGCCCCCTGCTGGATGAAAATAACAAAGTTAAGCTTCTGTTTATCACTGTGCAGGATGTTACGGATATCGTCATGTTTGAGCAGAAGCTCATCGAAATGAACAAAAAGGACGCGTTGACCGGTATTTTCAACAGGCGTTATTTCGCTAAAAAACTTCAAGAGGAATTTAAACGTTTTAAGAGATACAAGAGGCCTTTTGGTCTTCTCATGTGTGACCTTGACCTTTTCAAACAAATTAATGATTCATACGGTCATCAATGCGGCGATAAAGTACTACAAGAAGTAGCTGCTCTCATTGCCTCCGAACTTCGGGAAACAGATCTCACCGCACGCTATGGCGGGGAAGAGTTCTGCTGCCTTCTTGTCGACACAAACAGTCGGGGTGTGCAGGCTGCTGCTGAAAGGATACGAGAATCTGTGGAAAAGATAACTTCACAGTGCAAACACGGGGAAGTCCAGATCACCATAAGTGTTGGGTTGGCCATTTCTGGTGCAGAAGATGATACTCCTGAAAAAATGATCGCAAGGGCAGACAATGCCCTCTATAAGGCGAAGGCAAATGGCCGAAACAGGGTAGAAATCGGTTGATCTGAAATACAGTTTCTATAAAATAAATTAAGTGAAAAAATGGATACAAACTCTTTCATTATCATCGCCAGCGGTTTGATCGTAGGTATCGGCGCTTCATTTACAGGACTCGGCGGTGGTTTCTTAATGATTCCATTGCTGCTTTTTCTCGGTCTTTCTGCTCAGAAAGCTGTAGGCACTTCTTTTCTGGGTATTCTAATTATTTCCGCTTCTGCACTGATAGCACATAACAAACTGGTTCATGTTGACTATAAGTTAGGTATTCTGCTGGGAGTCGGAGGTATTATTGGTGCTCAGATAGGCGCCCGCCTTACGGACCATATCTCTACGGCAGGATTCAAAAAAGTTTTTGCTGTTATTTTGATTGGGCTTGCGGTTTATCTGTTTGTAAAAAAATAATCCTGATTTATAAGTATTATCATGGCCCTGCGACTTATTGAAATTATAATTCCGGAAGAGCACGCCTCCGGCATGTTGAAAATCCTCGATGAGAATTCTGTCACCGAGCACTGGCAGGCCTGCAGCTGCGAATCTGCCGTTATTTTCAAAATACTTCTCCCGGCCGAGAAAACCGAAAAAATAATAGATTCCCTTGAAAACAGGTTCGGGCATACTGAAAATTTCCGCATGGTGCTCTTGCCGGTGGAGGCCTCTTTACCCCGCATTTCGGATACTGAAAACAAAAATGGTGAAACAGAAAAAAACATACCTGAAGAAACAGAAGAAGAAAGAGTTCCATTGCGCGTC
This sequence comes from uncultured Desulfobulbaceae bacterium, assembly GCA_945787325.1. Taxonomy (GTDB): domain Bacteria; phylum Desulfobacterota; class Desulfobulbia; order Desulfobulbales; family BM004; genus CALZHP01. The sequence continues at coordinate 5,229 of CALZHP010000088.1, read as the reverse complement.
AGCCGCCACGAACTTTATGACGAAGTTTATGATAATGCCAGGATCACCAGGGTCTTTATCGTTATGGTTATTCTGTCATCAATTGTCGCTGCTATCGGCCTTATGCGCGATAACGTGGCCGTTGTTATAGGTGCCATGGTAATAGCTCCTCTTCTGGGCCCAAATGTTGCTTTGTCATTAGCCAATACCTTGGGAGACAAAGATCTTGGCCGAAACGCCCTAAAAACTAACCTGACAGGGATAACTATTGCCCTGACCCTTTCACTGCTATTCGGTTTTTTCCTGACCGTTGACCCTTCAACTCCCGAAATAGCATCCCGAACAGTTGTCAGCACGGCTGATATCATCCTGGCACTCGCATCAGGGATTGCCGGTGCCCTGGCCTTTACCACCGGAGCTCCTACAGCTCTTATTGGTGTTATGGTTGCTGTTGCTCTATTGCCTCCACTGGTAACCTTTGGACTGCTGCTGGGATCGGGAAATACAGAGTTATCAATTGGAGCTTTTCTCTTGCTATTAACTAATCTTATCTGTGTTAATCTTGCAGGGGTGGCTACTTTTTTTGCTCAAGGCATTCAACCTACGAACTGGTGGGAAGCAAGCAAGGCAAAAAAAGCAGCGCACTCGGCCATGTTGTTATGGACTGTGCTTCTTGCCGTCCTTTTATTTCTGATCTTTATCACGCAAGGTAAGAAGTATCTGTAATTTTAATAAGTTAACTGGATAAAAAACATGATTGAATACCTGCAACATCTTCCTCCTCTTTATCAGGCATTGCTGGCAACACTCTTCACATGGTTTGTCACAGCAGCAGGTGCCGGCCTGGTTTTCTTTACAAAAGAAGTCAACCAGAAGTTCATGGACTGCATGCTGGGTTTTGCTGCGGGGGTAATGATTGCAGCAAGTTTCTGGTCTCTGTTAGCACCGGGAATTGAGATGTCGGAACAGATGGGGCTTAATCCCTGGCTCACTGCAGTAATAGGATTCATGGGGGGCGGCATCTTTATGCGAGTTATTGACATGTTTCTTCCTCATCTACATCCCGGACTGGATATCAGCAAGAGTGAAGGAGTAAAAACCAGCTGGCAGCGCAGTACACTTCTGGTTCTGGCCATCACGCTCCATAATATTCCTGAAGGTCTTGCAGTGGGTGTCGCCTTTGGTGCCGTTGCTGCAGGGCTGGATTCTGCCACCATAGGTGCCGCTGTTGCTTTGGCAATAGGAATTGGCCTTCAAAATTTCCCAGAGGGCACTGCTGTTTCCATGCCCTTGCGCAGAGAAGGTATGGGAAGGTTTAAATGTTTTCTAATGGGCCAGGCTTCAGGCATGGTAGAACCCTTTGCCGGCGTTATAGGAGCTGCTTTTGTTCTATATATGCAGGGAATTCTCCCATATGCGCTCAGTTTTGCTGCAGGCGCAATGATCTTTGTTGTGGTGGAAGAGCTGATACCTGAATCACAGCGAATAAGCAAACACATTGATATAGTCACTATGGCGACTATGGTCGGATTTTCAGTTATGATGATCCTTGATGTTGCGCTGGGTTAGAGAATCGACATTATAAAAGGAGGTCCTATGACTTCAAATATTTCCTATATTATTCTCGCCCTTCTGGCAGGTGTCTGTTTGCCCACACAGGCTGGTATCAATGCCCGGCTTGACCTCTGGACCCGCGCCCCGGTTCTTGCAACTACTATCTCTTTTGCTGTCGGTACTGTCGGATTAGCCCTTTATGCCCTCTTGCTGCGAATACCTATCCCCTCTGTTGCCGGCCTTTCCGTTCACCCCTGGTGGATGTGGACCGGAGGTCTGGTTGGAGCTTTTTTTGTGGTTGCAACTGTTATCCTTGTCCCTAAACTTGGTGCAACACCCATGCTGGCTTTGATTGTGGCCGGGCAGATGTTTGTATCGCTTGTTTTTGACCATTACGGTTTGCTTGGCTATCAGGTACAGCAAATAAATTCCTTGAGGATTATTGGAGTCTTCCTGCTTGTTGGAGGTGTTGTGCTGATCCTGAAAAACTAGACCATGATTCACGACCCGATCAGGCCGAACCTACTTCTGTTCAAAGTGATCCGCATACTTCTGTATAGCGAATCACCTTGAAACTCGTATCTCCAACCTGCTTGACTCGTGAAATATCCAGGGTAGATTGGTAAAAAAGACCATTCATCAAACAAGTCACCATGACGAATTTCAGCAGCACAACAAGACAACATACCGGTTTGATTGATACTTCCCGGTTTATTGACGTAGTGAGGCTCAGGGAAGCAGATGATACCGATATCGCACATATTGTAGATATAGATGAAGACTTAGATGATACAGACAGGGATGAAGAAAAAATAATCTGCAAAAGCTGTGGAAATCTTATTACTTTCAAGGGATGTATAATCGAGATAAACGGCAAGCACGAACACACGCATTACAATCCAGAAGGCGTCATCTATAATATCGGCTGTTTTTCTTCTGCCAGAGGGTGTACAACAACCGGGCAACCGACCCTTGAGTATACCTGGTTCGCGGGGTACGCTTGGAGCTTGTCATTGTGTGCTAACTGCCATATCCACCTGGGATGGCATTTTCAGTCTGGTGAAAAAAGTTTCTTTGGACTGATAATGAATAAATTAATTGAGTGGTACCAGAAAAAATGAAAACAGGTTATCTGGATGCATCCTCAGCTATTCTGCTGTACAAAGCCCATTTATTCCCGGAACTGCTCGACACATATAATATGAGGATGGCAGAATCAGTGTATGATGAATTAACCTGCAATGGCTATCCAGACAGTATCTATATAAAAAAGTGTGTCGTTGAAAATAGAATAACTTTACTTTCCGAATCAAAATTTACTCCAAAGCCATTACAGTTTCGAGAAGACATCAATTCCCTGGGAAAGGGTGAGCATGACACGTTAATGCTGTTTCAACCTGACCGAAGTTCATTCATAATTACTGACGATGGTAAAGCTGCACGTTGTTGCAAAAAACATGACTTACCTTTCTTAAACGCATTGCTGTTCCCACGAGTCCTGTATATGGCCGACCGGATGACTGAAGAAAAATACAACCAGAGTTTTAACATGCTGATCAACATAGGCCGATACTCAAAAAATATTATCGATATTGCATTTATGAGCTCTCTAGAAGAGCTTCAATATTTTTTGCCCTGATCTGACCAATGACAATTTCTCAAACTATCCCTGTTACTGATACGCACGCACATATTTGTGATTCTGTTTTTGATACTGACAGAAATGATGTGCTGGCCAGGGCAGAGTCTGTTGGCGTACAATCTATAATTGCGGTCAGCGAGGATATTTCTGATGCAAAATTAAACATCATATTATCAAAAAAATATCACGGTCTCATTAAACCTGCTGCAGGTCTCTATCCATCTTGTGTGGACATTTCCAAAGCAGAAGAAATGATATCATTTATTCGCAACAATAAAGAAAGCCTAGTTGCAATTGGTGAAGTTGGGCTTGATTACTGGATAGCAAAAGAGGAACAGGACAGGGAACTACAGAGGCACATTTTCTCAATATTTATTGACCTCTCCCTGGAGCTTGATCTACCCCTTAATGTTCATAGCAGGTCCGCAGGCAAACATGCCGTTAACATTCTTCTGGAAAAGGGAGCAAAAATGGTACAGCTTCACGCCTTTGATGGAAAAGCAAGCAATGCCCTTCCAGCTGTTGAAGCTGGATTTTTCTTTTCAGTACCACCTTCCATCGTCCGTTCAAAACAGAAACAGAAACTTGTAGGCCATTTACCGCTTTCGTGCCTGCTTTTGGAATCGGACAGCCCGGTTTTGGGACCTGACCCTGAAAAAAGAAACGAGCCTGCCAATGCTATTATCGCTCTGGAAGAAATTTCCCGGTTAAAGAAAGTCCGGAAAGAGGAACTGCGAGAGGTTGTCCATGAAAATACGATTCAGCTTTATGGTAACATCGGACAATAATAAATGGCCAGCTAACTTGTAAAAAATTTGCGACTATCTTCTTCAAAAATCCTGGAAACGGTATTGCCAAGTTCGCCTATACCATGCGGCTTCAATAGATACTCCTTAATCCCGATAGCCTGTGCCTGTAGTTCATCTATTGATTCACTATAACCTGTACAAAGAATCACGGGAATATCCGGTCTTATATTGATTATTTTTTTTGCCAGTTCGGCACCGGTCAGGTGAGGCATAGTCTGATCTGTAACAACAATATCAAACCTGTCCGGGTTAGAATAAAATTCTTCAAATGCGTCTGTACTTTTTGTATGAGCAACTACGGTACATCCTATTCTCTCAAGGGTCTTTTTCTCAAGCTGCACAATCATCTCCTCATCATCAACAAGAAGAACGCGGCCTGAAACGTTTGGCAACACCTTGCTGCTTTTTATTCTTTCCGGCTGATCTTCACGGTGGTCAAGCAATAGCGGTAAGTATACTTCGAATGTTGATCCCTCCCCGGGTGTGCTTTCAACATTGATCGCTCCGCGATGACTTTTTACTATGCCATGCACAGTCGCAAGGCCCAAACCGGTTCCCTCTGCCTGTTTCTTTGTAGTAAAATAGGGTTCAAATATACGCTCTATTGTTTCCCGAGTCATACCATTCCCTGTATCACTCACAGTTAACTTTGCATAACTGCCGATTTCGAGATCAGGCAATATTACAACAACTTCAGGGCCAGCATATATTTCCTTTAATGAAACATCAAGAACACCTCCATTATCACGCATAGCGTGATACGCATTGGTACAGAGGTTCATTACAACCTGATGCAACTGCGTGGCATCTGCCATTACTGGTCGGCATTCAACTGATATATTTCTCTTAATTTCTATTGTAGAAGGCAGGGGTCCTCGAAGAAGTTTTAATGCCTCCTTGAGAAGTGGTTGCAGCTTCAATGGCTTTTGTACCTGTTCCGTCTGTCTGCTGAAGTTAAGAATCTGGTGAACCAGCTCTGTCGCTCGTGTACCAGAACCGGTAATCTCTTCCAGATATTTGTATGTTTCACTATCTTCATCAACATCAAGCATAGTCAGCTCTGCATAACCAATTATGGACGTAAGTATGTTGTTGAAATCATGTGCTATTCCACCGGCAAGTGTTCCAATTGCTTCCATCTTCTGTGCCTGTCTCAGCTCATTTTCAATGCGCACCCGTTCACTTATATCCCTGAACGTAACGACTGCTCCCTCTATGTTGCCATCATCAATTATTGGGGTACTT
>CALZHP010000087.1 GCA_945787325.1 uncultured Desulfobulbaceae bacterium | reverse complement strand
CCCCAGCTCTCCGGCGTGGACGGTAAGGTCTATAAAATCAATAACAGTGGGGCGGACCAATAATTGTGCCATACGGGTAGCACCGATATAATAAGGGGAAATGACCTTGTTTGCCCCGGCACGCAGAAGTTTAGTTTCCGACCCATCTTTACCGCTGGAGCGGGCCAGGATAAACAGATCCGGCTTCAAACCCTTTGCTGAGAGAATTATATATACGTTGTCGGCGTCTGAAGATACTACGGCTATAAGCCCTTTTGCCTTGTGAATCTGTGCTTTCAATAATGTGCTGTCATCTGCGGCCTCGCCTTCAAGTGCAAGATAGCCCTGATCTGTAATTGCTTTTATTTCTTCAGGATTATTGTCGATTACTACAAAAGGACGATTGTTTTCCTGGAGAATCTGACAGATTACCTTGCCTATCCTACCATAGCCGCAAACAATATAATGGTCTTTGAGATCTGCAACCAGTTTTTCCATATTTTTTCCCCTCAAGATAGTCTGAAGGCCTCCTTCGACCATAGCTTCTGTGATTTTTCCGACCAGATACAGGACAAAACCAAGGCCAACCATGATCAAGGCGATCGTAAAGTATTTGCCGCTAGGACTTAGAGGAACGACCTCGCCATATCCTACTGAAGTTATGGTAATCACCGTCATGTACAGAGCATCGAGAAATGAACTTCCCTCAATGGTCATGTATCCGGTGGTGCCAAGGAACAGGATAATTGTTAACATTAAGAAACAGGCAAATACTCTTTTCATGGTCTGTCCGTCTGTAAATTACCAGATCTTTTCAGTTCAATGTCCGGGATAATCTTGTCCTGTCTCAGGTCTGTTTTTCCCGCAGTATGACAGCAGCAGTGAAAAGTAATCTCAATGCTTTATTTTTACAAGACTTTTGCCAAGTTATACCCCTGGCCCTTCTGTCAGCAAAAGCTCGAAATGCAACTGATCTAATAAAAGTGCTGGGTATATAGTATTAGAATGGAGCATGTAATACCCCATTTCATTTCTTGTTGCCAGGTGAAAAATATGCTAAAATAATCGCGTTTTGTGGTGATAAATTCTCAATAATAGCAGAGTTAATGTGTTGTCATATCATACGAAGTTTCAATCGGGGATACAGCATACATTTTGTTCTTTATAAGGGGTTATATCAATTAGTATGCAGTTGAATTCTATTCCCTCACACTTTGATTTATTACCAGTCTTAAAGTTTTCAAAGGTGAAGAGGTATGCAGCCATCCTCCTTTCGGCTGTTTTTATCATAACCATCAGTTCTCATTTTTATTCCGTTCATGCCGCTGAAGATGTAGTCAGAATAGGTGTTCTTGCCAAAAGGGGCAACAAGCATTGCCTGGATCAATGGTCTGCAACTGCTGATTATTTCAACGCACAGATCTCGGAATATTCTTTCGAAATAGTGCCACTTGGTTTCAAAGAAATAATCCAGACTGTTGCCGACGGCAAAGTTGATTTTGTTCTTGCTAATCCTGCAATTTATGTAGAGCTTGAGACCCTTTACGGGGTGAGTCGGGTCGCAACTATGGCAAATCTTCGCCAGGGTACCGCCTATACAATTTTTGGTGGTGTTATTATTACAAGAGCAGATCGTGAAGATATCTCACAGCTCCAGGACCTCAAAGGAAAATCATTTGCCGCAGTGGAAACAAACTCTTTCGGCGGCTGGATAATGGCACTGCGGGAGCTTCATCTGCTGGATATAAGTCCCCATGTAGATTTCTCCAGCCTCAAGTTTTCAGGGACACACGATGCAGTTGTATATGATGTGCTAAACGGTGTTGTTGATGCAGGTACTGTTCGAACGGACACCCTTGAACGCATGGCAGAAGAAGGTGGTATCAGCCTGAAGGAATTTAAAGTGCTGGACAAACACCTGAAAACCTCAGAGTCATATTATTTGAAAGAAGATTTTCCTTTTTTACTTAGTACAATGCTGTATCCGGAGTGGCCGTTTGCAAGACTCATGAAAACTTCAGACACTCTGGCCAAAAAGGTTACAGTCGCTCTTTTAAATATGCCTGCTGACAGCAGAGCAGCTTCAGCGGCCCGGATTGCCGGCTGGACTCCTCCACTCCATTACCAACCGGTACACGGCAGCCTTATTGACCTCCGAATCGGACCCTATGAGGGCCTGGGCAAGATCAGCTTATCAGATGTTTTCAGACAGTACTGGCATGTAGTCCTGCTGTTATGCTCTCTTGTTATTATCCTCTTTTTATATTCAGTCAATGTAATGTGGCTGAACAGAAAGCTTAACCAGTCACGTTCCTTGCTTGCCCGTGCACGTAATAACCTGGCGGAAAAGGTCAAAATACGTACTGCGGCATTAAATAAACTGAACAAGGAACTTCGTGCCGAGGCAGCTGAACGTAAGGTGGCGGAAGAGAAAAGCCGGCGGGCATATACTGAACTGGACCTGGTGTTTAACTCGGCGGGCGACGGTATGGCTGTAATTGATATGGATTATAATATCATGCGGATCAATGAGCCGTTTTTGCGACTTTTCGGAGTGGATCGGGAGAATGCCCAGGGTAATAAGTGTTATGATGTAATTCCAGGTATCCGATGCGGTACCGAAAGCTGCCCTGTGAAGCAGGTTGTAAAAGGTGACATTACGGTTGAAGTTGAAGAGGAAAAAGAGGGCAGAAATGGAGAGGCCGTGTCCTGCATAGTTACTGCAACTCCATTCCTGCGGCATGATGGAGAAGTTATTGGTATTGTAGAGTCTTTTAAGGATATTACCGACAGGAAACGCTCGGAACTTGCACTTGCAGAACATGCCCAAGAATTGAAAAGATCCAATGAAGATCTCAAACAATTTGCTTATGTTGCCTCGCACGATCTCCAGGAACCGTTGAGAATGGTGTCCAGTTACGTTCAGCTTCTGGAGCGCCGATATAAAGGAAAACTTGATGATGACGCCCATGAATTCATCTCATATGCTGTGGATGGAGCAAACCGGATGAGTCAACTTATCCAGGATCTGCTGGAATTTTCTCGAGTAGAGACCTCTGCAAAGCCAATTCTTCCGGTTAACTGCGAAGAAATTCTCGACCAGACACTCTCCATCCTGCAGCTGGTGATTGAGGAATGCGATGCAGTCGTCACACGGGGAACGATGCCGGTAATATTGGCCGACGCTTCACAGCTGCGCCAATTATTTCAGAATCTGATAGGTAATGCCTTAAAGTTTCACGGGAAGGAAAAACCCCGGGTATGGATATCTGCAGAAGAGGTTGATGGAAACTGGATATTCTCTGTGAAGGATAACGGTATAGGCATTGATGAAAAGTTTAAAGATCGTATCTTTGATATTTTCCAGCGTCTTCATGGAAAAAATGATTACCCGGGAACCGGTATAGGTTTAGCGATAAGTAAGAAGATTGTTGAGCGTCACGGTGGTAAAATCTGGTTTGAATCAAAGCAAGGTGATGAAACAACTTTTAAGTTTTCAATTCCTGTCGATAGAGAAAGAAGAGATATAGCAAAATACAATGAATATTTTTAGCAGGTATTACATAATAAGCAACCTGAACATCTTGGCGAAAAATTGATAGGCCTAATAAAAGGGGAAATGAAATAATGATTAGTCAAACATATGAAGAGTATATACAAATCCTGCTTGTAGAGGATAATCCAGGCGATGTCCGTTTGACAGAAGAAGCTCTGAAAGAAGGAAAAGTACTGAACTCTCTGAATGTGGTAGAAGATGGTATCGAGGCGCTGTCTTTCCTGCGTAAAGAGGGAAATTACGCAGATGTAGAAACACCTGATATAATTCTGCTGGATCTCAATCTGCCGAAGATGGACGGCAGAGAGTTACTTGCTGCTATTAAGAGTGATGAAAATCTGAGGCGCATACCTGTTGTTGTTCTCACCACTTCCAAAGCTGATGAGGATATTCTTAATGCATACAACCTGCATGCTAACTGTTACATAACAAAACCTGTGGATATGGACCAGTTTATTGAAGTGGTAAAATGTATAGAAAATTTCTGGTTTACCGTTGTTAAACTCCCATCTTCGGAAAAAATGTTTGCTCCGTAAGGGTTTGCAGATAACAGGCAATAAGAAAGATTTTTTTATGTATTAATTCGGAAAGGCCAATGGATCAAGACCATATTTCAGTATTCCTCATAGAGGACAACGCAGGTGATGCCAGGCTGATTAGAGAAATGCTTACAGGGGCCTGGGGAGCAGCATTTGAGCTGTTCTGGGAAAAAAGTTTAACTGACGGGCTCAAAGGTCTGCAGGGAAAGGAGGTTGATGCCATTCTCCTCGACCTGTCGCTGCCCGACAGCCAGGGTCTCGAAGTCCTTGACAGAGTTCAGGAAGAGCGCCCCGAGGTGGCAGTTATCATACTGACCGGATTTGATGATGAAGAAGCTGCCATCAAGGCGGTGAACCGAGGTGCTCAGGATTATCTCGTCAAGGGGCAGGTTGATTTGCATCTGCTCACCAGGTCTATCCGTTATGCTATTGAAAGGAAACGAACTGAGTTGGACTTGCGGAATGCTGTTCAGAGAATTGACATGGAAAAGGCCAAATCAGATGCCATTATTGCGAGTATTGGCGATGGTCTGGAAATTATCAACAAAGAATTCACGATTACATATCAGAACGCGGTTAGTAAAAAAATGGTCGGAGATCATGTCGGTAAAACCTGCTATAAATCTTTAAACAGCAACGACAGTATTTGTCCAGCCTGTCCCGTTGAAAGGTCTTTTAACGACGGCAAGACTCATCGGTCACAAAGACAGCTTAAGATAGACGGTAAGGAGGTTTACTTAGATGTTACCGCATCACCAGTCAGAGACACTACCGGAAATATAATAGCTGGAATAGAGGTTGTTCGGGATGTGACGGAGCGAATCCAGGCAGAAAAAGCTCTCAAAGAGAGTGAGGCAAGGTATTTCGACCTGTTTGAAAACGCAAATGATCTTATTCAATCAGTAAACCCTGACGGCCATTTTGCCTATGTAAACCGGGCCTGGCGAGAAACCCTGGGATACACCGAAGAAGAGGTTAATCGTCTTACTATCTTTGATATTATCCACCCTAAATACAAGGAACACACTAACGAGATGTTTGACCAGGTAATGGCCGGAAACAACATTGATAAGATGGAAGTGGTATTTCGGACAAGTGACGGTCGTAAAGTTGTTCTTGAAGGTGGAGTGGGTGCCAATACTATCAACGGTAAGACCGTTTCGAGTCGTGGAATTTTCCGTGACATAACCTTACGAAAAGAGATGGAGAAAGAAAAACAGTTGATGCAGGATCAGCTCCATCAGGCCAGAAAGATGGAGGCGATAGGAACCCTGACCGGTGGTGTTGCACATGATTTCAATAATCTTCTGACCGCTATCCAGGGGTATAATGAACTAACTATGAGGGCCATTGATGAGAGCGACCCTAAGCGGATTCATTTAATGGCAGTAAAGGAAGCATGTAAACGTGCGGCAGATATCATAAGGCAGATGCTTTTTTTCAGCCGCAAACAACCTATGGAATTCAAGGTTATCAGCATTAACCTCGTTGTATCCAACCTGATGAAAATGCTTGGTCGTCTCATAGGAGAAGATATAGAAGTTTGCACGGATCTGGATACCGATGTGTGGAAAATTTCAGCAGATGCCGGAAACATTGAACAGGTCATTATGAATCTGACAGTTAATGCCAGGGATGCCATGCAAAACGGAGGTAAACTAACCATCAAAACCGGTAATGTCACAATCGATGAGGATTATTGCCGTAATGTCAATTACGCCAGGCCCGGTGGTTATGTCTGCCTGGAGGTTGCTGATACCGGTACAGGAATTGACAAGGACTTGATAGAGCATGTCTTTGAACCTTTTTTTACAACCAAGGAAGTTGGTAAGGGAACAGGGTTAGGTCTTTCAGGAGTTTATGGCATAGTTAAACAGCATAAGGGTTGGATAAACGTTTACAGTCAAAATGGAAAAGGAACTGTATTTAAAATTTATTTGCCAGCAGTTTCCTGCGACGAGGAAACAGATGACTGTATACCAATTCTTTCTGAGCTGCTTCATGGAAATGGTGAAAGAATTCTCCTGGTAGAGGATGAAAAGAGCCTGAGGGAATTGGCTACCATGGCACTTGAGGAAAACGGGTACACAGTTTTCCCCGCCAGGAATGGAGAAGAAGCCCACGAAGTGTTTACCAGGGAAAAAGGGATTTTTCATTTGATTTTCAGCGATGTAGTACTTCCGGATAAAAATGGGTTGAACCTGATTGATGAGCTGAAAGCTGATGCGCCGGATGTAAAAGTTCTGCTCTGCAGTGGCTATACAGATCATAAAGCGCAGGGTTCAACCATCAAGGAGAGGGAAATTCCATTTATGCAGAAACCATACACATTGGCTGATCTTCTACAGACAGTGAAAGATATGTGCCAGTAGGGATTTTATGTGAAGGGTGCCTATTTAGTAAGATAGTGTTAAGTGTAATTTGAGGAATATCTGGCTGATGATGCCAATAAAAAAACCGGGCTTTTAACCCGGTTTTTTGTAATGCAGATTTGGTTCTGCGGTATCAGTCTTCAACTTTGACAACGTCTTCAGCTTGAGGTCCTTTCTGGCCCTGTGTAACGGTAAATTCGACCTTCTGGCCATCATCCAGAGATCTAAATCCCCCCGTATCTCTTATCGAGCTGAAGTGGACGAATACATCTTCTCCTCCTTCACGCTCAATAAAACCAAAACCTTTACTGTTGTTGAACCATTTTACCGTACCTACCTCTCGATCCGCCATGATAAGAGACCTCCAATTTAAACATGTAGCTAATAACATACCGGCAATTTGAGCCGGATGTTACACTCACCACAAGAGTATTTATATGATGAGTTCCCCATTGATTTATTTATGACTAACAAAAGATTACAGTTCATGTCAAGAAAAATGCGGTATTTTCAATAGGTTTTCAATTATTGGGTGTTTGAAGTGCTGGATTATTGGATATTATATGAAAATTGTTTAGATCGGTTTCAGGGGCTTAAGGCTGGCTTCCGAAGGAGATATGCAATTATTTCTTGGTTTAACCAACATGTTTATTTAGAAAAAATGACAAAAAAATGATTTCAACAAATCTGAAATTGCATTTTGGCAGTTCATATACTAGAATCTCGCGCTTACTAAAAACACTTGGAAGCCTGGGTGGCGGAACTGGTAGACGCAAGGGACTTAAAATCCCTCGGTCCTTGTGGCTGTGCGAGTTCGATTCTCGCCCCAGGCACCAGATATGAAAAGGATCAGCAAGGTTAGCTGGTCCTTTTTTGTTGCAGCTAATTATCTTCTTTCTTATTCTGACAATTATCTGTATTTGTCTTTCCTGACCCCTGAACCATATATCATACCAGATTGTAATTTACCTTTTTTCACCATCACGCTATAAAAAAACATATTATTTAAAGAGATTGAAGTTTTGCCAATGGAGAAAAATGATGTCAGAGTTTTACAATCCGCAACGGACAAGAAATCTCTACGATCCAACCTCAGATAAACCTTTTAAAATCAGCAGAAGCAAGATTGAACTGTTTATGGAGTGTCCCCGCTGTTTCTACCTGGATCGGCGTCTCGGGACAGGCCGGCCACCTGGATTTCCATTTAATTTAAACAGCGCTGTTGATGAATTATTGAAAAAAGAATTTGATTCTTACCGTGAAAGAGGTGAAAAACACCCGCTTATAAAGCGCTATGGTGTTGATGCTGTACCGGTACAGCATGACGAACTGGATAAGTGGCGGCAAAACTTCACCGGTATTCAGTACTTGCACGAACCGACGAACCTCATGGTGTTTGGGGCGATAGACGATTTGTGGCAGGATCCCCAAGGTAATTATATTGTAGTGGACTATAAGGCTACCAGCAAAAACGAACCGATTACCGAGCTGAACAAAGAGTGGCAAATCAGTTATAAACGCCAGATGGAAATCTATCAATGGCTGCTTCGCATGAATGGGTATCATGTTGCAAATACAGGATATTTTGTATACTGCAACGGGGATAGAAGCAGAGAAAAATTCGATGCAAGGCTGGATTTTGATGTGACTCTTATTCCCTACACCGGCACCGATGCCTGGGTCGAAAAGGTCATTTTCGATATTCATACATGTCTGAATGGTGATGTCATTCCCGAACCAGGCCATGATTGTGACTATTGTGCCTATGTGGAAACTGTTAAGAGTTTGAACAGGTAATTTGAGTTGTGAATATTAAACAGATCTGAACTCATAATCAGATATATATGTTATAGGTGACCAAACAAGTGATGTACGCACAGGGCTCAATATTGGCGGGACAGGAATCCTTATTCCCTTCATTAACGAGCCGGGTGAAAAAGACAAAACAAGGATGCTTGAAAAGCAGGACCAAATCCACGTTGCCGAAAACATGGTAGCAGCAGCTGAATTTATCCTTTCCCGTAAGAATAATTGAACAATACCAACAGTATACTTCTGATGCAGT
>CALZHP010000086.1 GCA_945787325.1 uncultured Desulfobulbaceae bacterium | reverse complement strand
ACTCCTCAACGATTATTAAATCTTTCAAGGGTTCTGCTGGGATGGCTTCCAGGTGGTCTGGCTGTGGTATCACTACTTGTCTGCGCAATATTTACGGCTTTTACCGGCGCATCCGGAGTTACTATATTTGCCGTCGGTGGTCTTCTATTTCCTGCTCTGATAAAAGATAGTTATTCTGAAAATTTCTCACTGGGCCTTTTAACATCATCGGGCAGTCTGGGGCTTCTTTTTCCACCAAGCTTGCCACTCATTTTATATGGCGTTGTATCCGGAGCCAGAGTTGACCAACTTTTTCTGGCGGGGCTTCTACCAGGCACCCTGATGCTTGCCCTACTTGTCGGCTACAGTATTAAGAAGGGACCTTCAGCGCCGGAAATTGAAAAAAAAGCAGGCATTAACGAAACCATATCGGTATTAAAGGAGTCTTTCTGGGAGCTGCCATTACCTGTAATAGTGCTTGGAGGAATTTACGGCGGAGTCTTTGTAGCTGGTGAAGCAGCGGCTGTTACCGCTCTGTATGTTCTTATCGTAGAAGTATTTATATATAGAGATGTCCCTTTCTCCCGCCTGCCGGCCATTATGGTCAAGAGCATGGTGCTGTTCGGAGGCATAATTGTCGTTCTGGCCGCCTCCATGGCTTCTACCAATTACCTGGTTGATCAGGAAGTTCCCATGCGGTTGTTCGAATTCATAAGGGAATATATCTCAAGCAAATACACTTTTCTGCTGGCACTTAATGTTTTTCTACTGATCGTTGGAGCCATGCTCGACATTTTTTCAGCGCTCGTTCTTGTAGTGCCTCTTATTGTTCCCATTGCAGAAGCATATGGTATTAACCTCATACACCTTGGCATCATTTTCCTTACTAATTTGCAAATAGGGTACTGTACTCCGCCGGTGGGCTTAAACCTCTTTCTTGCCAGTTACCGATTTGAGCGTCCCATCATACAGCTTTACAAGGCGACAATACCGTTTCTTGTCCTCCTCCTGCTAACGCTGGCAATCATAACTTACTTCCCCTGGATCAGCCTGTTTCTTGTTGAAAGTATGCAGTAAATAGCTCCTATTTTCAGGATGAGTCCTTTGGACATTTCCTGAAGAAGTACAAAAAAACCGTGCGGTTCCATTTATTTATAAATAGTATGAAATGACACTGTCGTCCCTGCATATTTCATGAATATTTTTGAAAATAATTATTAAATCAACAATAATTGCATCAAGTATATTCGCAATAAAACAATGTTCATCCTACAAAAACATGTAGTTAATAAAACTTTTCTATAATATTCATGAAGAAATACATTTACATATCACTGGTCCTAGTTGTCATAGCCATTGGAGTTCTCCACTTCGTCACCCCGGGCCAATATATCTTTTATCACGATACATATCGCCGTCTAAGTTATTTTCCAATTGTACTCGGTGCTATCTGGTTCGGAGTTTGGGGCGGGCTTTCCCTTGCGGTGTTGTCATCAATCGCCTTTATCCCCCACCTGCTGCTATTTATGGGACAGGAGCCGTCGACTTATCTCAGTGAATTAACTGAGGTATTATTATATCTGGCTGCAGGGACGGTAACCGGAATTATCACCAGTAAAGAAGCAAAATTAAGAGAAAAATATAAACTGCTCTCCGAAAAACTAAAGAAGTCTTACTCGCGCCTGCATGAAGAAACTGAACTTCTCCTGGAGGTGGAAGAACAGCTCAGCGCCAGTCAGAAATTTTCTGCCCTGGGCCAACTTTCTGCATCTTTGGCTCATGAGATAAAAAATCCGCTAAGTTCGATCAAGGGGACTGCCGAAATCCTGTTGGATGAGTTTCCCGAAGAGCATCCGAAACGTGAATTTGTTGAAATACTTCTCAAAGAAATTGGCAGACTTAACAGCACAGTTGAGGATGTCCTCCAGTATGCCAAGGCGCCACGGCAGGGTAAATCGGCGACGGAATCGTTAGCACAGGTTTCATACCAGGTTTCCAAGCTGCTTGAAAGCCATCTGCGCCGGAAGGCTATAACCTTTGTAGTTCGTGGTGAGAAGGCCGGGGAACAATTCTATGTTGATGGCGGCAAAATCACCCAAGTCCTTCTCAATATTCTCCTCAACTCCATCGAAGCCCTACCGAAAAAAGGGACCATTCATATGCAATTGGATAAAGTGGAAAAAGGACTTTCCATAACGATTTCAGATAATGGCCCCGGTATCCCTGAAAGTGAGTGGGAAACAGTTTTCACACCGTTTTATTCAGGTAAAGAGGACGGTACCGGCTTGGGATTGTCCATCAGCAGAAAAATCGTGGAAAGCTATGGGGGGACCCTCACACTCTGTGAATCAGATGAGGGTGGGGCCTGTTTTACCGTGTTTCTCCCCTATGAAATGGATTATATAAAAGCGTCAGATGATCCTCAATCACATTGATAACAGTGGCCATGGATTAAAATGAACGACAGAATTCTACTCATAGATGACGATGAAAGCCTTAGACGGGTGACGGAATACAATCTTACTTCGGCAGATTTTTCAGTAATTACTGCTGCATCCGGGAAAGAAGGGCTAGAAAAATTCAGCAAATATCAACCGGACCTGGTCATAACCGATGTCAAGCTGGGCGACCTGGACGGAATCGAGGTCCTGGGAGAAATCAAAAAGGTATCCCCGGATACACCGGTTATAGTCATTACCGCGTTCGGGACCATCGAACTGGCAGTAAAAGCCATGAACCAGGGCGCCTTCAACTTCATAACAAAGCCCTTCGACAGGGACACACTAAGACTTTCCTGCCGCAAGGCATTGGAAATGAAATCACTCCGGAACCGCAACCGGCAGCTCTCTGATGAAGTCAATCGACTTACCGGAACCGAAGGTATAGTTACTGCTAATTCCGCTATGGCTGAACTCCTGCAAACAGCCATGCAGGTAGCTAACAGTGAGGCAACAGTTCTCATAACCGGCGAGTCGGGAACCGGAAAAGAGGTGCTGGCCAGGCTTATTCATCAGAACAGCCCGCGCCAGAATGCCCCCCTGGTCGCAGTTAACTGCACAGCCATCCCCGACAATCTGATCGAAAGTGAACTGTTCGGACATGTAAAGGGTGCTTTTACAGGTGCTGTTGCAAATCGCAAAGGCCGCTTTCAAACCGCTGCACGTGGAACGCTTTTTCTCGACGAGATAGGTGAACTCAAGATGGATATGCAGGCAAAACTTCTGCGGGCCATCCAAGAAAAGGAAATAGAACCTGTGGGATCCGATACTATAGAGGAAACGGATGTCCGTATTATTGCTGCTACAAATAAAGACCTGCAGATAGCTATAGATAAAGGCGAATTTCGAGAGGATTTATACTATCGTCTCGGGGTCATTCCTCTGCATCTGCCGCCTTTAAGGGACAGGAAGGAAGATATACCTGCTCTTGTAGATCATTTTCTGAAAAAACTGGGTGCCCCCAAGGAAGTGAGATTCAGCAAAGAGGCCATGGAAACATTGATGGAATATTCATGGCCCGGCAATATACGGGAGCTGCAGAACATTGTCGAACGCTGTGTAATCCTGAGGAAGGACAAAGTAATAAAAGACGTGCTTATTAAGACCCATTCATCGGCCAAAACAGAGGGGGATATTGTACTGGAAATTCCCGAGGATGGAATCTCTCTAGAGGAAGTTGAAAAAGGACTTATCTTGAAAGCCCTGGAAAAGGCCGACGGCAATCGCTCCCAGGCGGCGCGGTTGTTGAAAATTCCCCGTCACGTCCTTATCTACCGGCTTGAGAAGTTTGATCTGTAAGAATTATATATGTCCTTATTTATTTCTATTAATTTTATTCTTCAGTTTACTGCTTTGAGCAGACTCCTTAATCTGTTTAGATAGAGGGAACATCAACCAAAGCATGATTCTCACACACAACTTCACCATACTCTGCAATTGTCTTTTGGGGCTTCTGTGGTGATGCAGCAAGGTCGATAGCAGCAATACTTTGATCTTTCAGATGAAAACGGCTTAACATCTCCTGAAGTTTGGCGGCCTCATTAGAAAGCTGCTCGGCTGATGTTGCTGACTCCTCAGCGCTTGACATATTCTGATGGGTTACCTCGTCCACCTGTTCCAGCCCTGCATGCATTTGGGAAATAGCATGAGCTTGCTCATTGGAGGCTAAAGCTATCTCCTCCACCAAGTCACTCACCTGGGTTATACCGGTGACAATTTCATTGAGAGCC
The DNA here is from genome assembly GCA_945787325.1 of uncultured Desulfobulbaceae bacterium. Taxonomy (GTDB): domain Bacteria; phylum Desulfobacterota; class Desulfobulbia; order Desulfobulbales; family BM004; genus CALZHP01. The sequence continues at coordinate 4,400 of CALZHP010000086.1, read as the reverse complement.
TCAGCTGTCTGGCTGGCTATCGCGGTACCGTTTGTAGTCTTCTCAACCGACCCTTCGATTAGTTCTGCAGTTTCCCTGGCCGCATTGGCACTTCTGGCCGCCAAATCGCGAACCTCTTCAGCCACCACGGCAAAGCCCTTACCGTGTTTGCCGGCACGGGCCGCCTCTACAGCAGCATTCAAGGCCAGAAGATTGGTCTGGAAGGCAATCTCATCAATTACTTTGATAATCTTTGATATGTTCTGGCCCGAGTCATTAATACTACCCATGGCCTTAACCATTTCCTGCATCTGTTTATCACCTTTATCGGCCGCATTTTTGGCTAGACCGGTTAGCTGATTGGCCTGGTTGGCATTCTCTGCATTGGTTTTGGTCTGAGAAGCAACTTCTGTCATGGAGCTGGAGATTTCCTCAAGAGAGCTAGCTTGTTTCGTGGCCCCTTGGGACAGGGTTTGGCTGGCACTAGAAACTTGGGTTGCGCCGGAGGCTACGAATTGAGTAGTCTTTTTCACAGCGTCCAGTACTTTATTGAGATTTTGGTTCATGTTCTGCAGTGCTTTACCAAGGACATCTTTTTCTGAAGCAATTTCCACATCAACCGTCATATCTCTGTCAGCAATAGCTCCTGCCATCCTTGCTTTTTGATCAAGGCCGTCGGCCATCTCATTCAGGGCTTTTGCCAGTTGACCTGTTTCGTCTTTACCAAAGGTGTCTAACCGTTTGGAAAGATCGCCTTGTCGAATAGCCATGGCTAAATTGGCAGCATCTTTGATTGGGTTGACTATCCTTTGACTGATAATAACCAATGCGATGGTAACCACAAAAACAATGAAAATTGAAATAAGCATATTGACATTCCTTAACTTCTTTGCGGGAGCGTAAAGCTCTGAAACGCCTGCCCCAACAGCCACAATCCAACCGAGTTCATCATAGGTGGTAAATGAGACCAGTTTTTCAACATCTTTGAATGTATAGATTATCTGGCCTGATTTTTTCTCCACTATCTCTTTACCGAAATCATAAGTGGTGAGATCAAGCTTGAGGATATTGCTTTTGTCTGGGTGACCAAGTACCATGCCATTTTTATTGCATATGTAGGCATAGCCTGTTTCCCCCAATTTTATAGGATCAATGAAAACTCCGTTGAAATAGGTCATATCCATGAAACCCAATAAGACACCTGAAACTAAGTCTTTCTTTATTACAGGTGTTGCAATAATAAAGACGGGACTACCTTCATGAATATCTGGCATCACATCAGAGATAAATGTTCTACCAGTAGTGGCCTGCTCAAAATATTGTTTGCCGGCCACCTGCATGGTCCCAATGATCTCTGGACTTGAGGCAGATATGATATCACCATTTATGTCAACCAGGAAAATATCCTCAAAATAAGCATACTTTTCTTTTAACTTTGCCAACTCAATGTTTGCACTCTTACGGGCGGCCTTGCCCACAAATGTGTTCTCCATGGCAGCCTGATATACCTTCTGTTCACTCAAACTTTCCAGGTCAAGTTTCCTTGCCTGTATCCATGCATCGATGGATTTGACCGTTGAGCCGGCGATGTAAGTCACCTGATTTGTAATTGATTCCTGCAAAGCACTTTTGGAATTGTTATAGGACACAACAGTCGAGAAGATCATACCAAGAATAATCAACACAAGAGTTGGGATGAGAATCTTGCTCCTTAGACTTTTAATCACGCATACACCTCATCATATCAATGTTGATAAAACAGGCAGCATCACAGAGTCAGTGCCACCGCCTGCATTATCAATAAATTATTCAATCTATTATTCGATGATCCGGTCTGCAGCTCCGATTATCTCAAAGGGAATTTCTGCCCCAACAGATTTGGCAATCCTGGCATTGATGATCAGTTCTCCCTTCACGTTTTTGACTGTAGGAATGTTTGCAGGGGAGGCGCCATCAAGAATTTTTAATGCAGTCTTTGCCGCCCATTCCCCTTGTTCTTCTGCAACCTTACCAAAGGTGATCATCGCATAATCGGCTATAAATGGCTGAATAGCACCGGTGGGGATTTTTGTGTTCGCCTCAGCAAAAGCTGCGGCATCCGCAGCGTTCCAATCATTGATTCCAGACTTATTACCCACAATTAGAATATCTACCTGTTTTTGCAAGTCCACAAAGGCATCCTTCCAATCAGCCATATCTTTAGCGTAGTATTCAACCAGTTCAAGATTGAAAACTTTCTTGATGTTTGCACCATCTTTTTTGCCCGAAGTAACGTCAGCTGCCAAATGCCCAATCCTTGACCCTTTTGCAAAAGGTTTAAGCTGATCAAGCAACTGGGGCACAGGTGAAACTTCGATCATGCCGGTTACGTTTTTGGTGGGGAAACCGTAACTAGAAGCATCCCAATTTACACCACAGAATACAAAAGGAATATTAGAATCCTTGTAATAAGGGACTATCAGATATTTTGAAGCATTGTCATCGGCAGCAATTACTACATCGGGTTTGTATTGCTCGATAACCTTCTTAACTTTCATAGCTGCCTCTTTTTTGAATTCTTTGTCCTTGTTTCTTTTTGTATCCATACGCACTATTTTCAGTTCTGCTCCGGTCCCCTCAAGGAAAGCCACTACCGCATTGGTAATACCATCGCTCCAGGCATAACCTTCGTGGTAAGAATCCACAAACAAAACTTTCTTGCCTTGGTAATTACCGGCAAAAGATGTTGCCGCCAAGGAGACAGCCATGATTAAGATACAGATTGCAAGTAATTTTTTCATCGATACCCTCCTAGAATTTTACAGCTCTGAGAAATGAGCTTGCTCCTCCCACAGGTTGCAGCCCATTCATGCCAACAATGTTATTGCTCACAAATCATAAAGTTTAATTCAATTAACTCGACGCAAGCATTTCCCTCACCAAGTGATGTATTTATATATTTCGGCCTTATAAGGAAGCTACTTTAGTGAAAAGTAAAAAAACTTATTATTTTTGGGAAATTCGGAGGTAATATGGAGGTGAAAAATGTATTACTGACAGAAAATTATATTTATTAATAAATTTATTCCATTTTTTCTGGATTCTACCATAATCTTTAGTTATAAGGTATTAAGGAAGAAAAGGGGCTTATCTTGAAAGCCCTGGAGGAAGCTGAAGGCAACCGATCTCAGTTGGCAAGGCTTCTTAAGATTCCCCGTCACGTTCTCATCTACCGGCTTGAGAAGTTTGATCTCTAATAAAATCTATCCCAACCTTATTTTTATGGAATGAAGGGGCTTAGATGCATGTTAGCTAACTTGCGCCTGAGTCCCTCACTTCAAACAAACTCAATAAACTTCTTATCCTCTTTTAAGATGTGATCACGAAGCCAGGTTGTAAGCATACTCATTGTTTCTGTATTCAAAACCGTTTTACCTTCTGTCACATCAAGATATAACTGGTTGACTTCAACATAGAATTTATCATGAATTTGTTTGTGTGAAGAAAAGTCCGGATAATTAATTTTCTTCATGAATTCTTCTTCAGATAAGAAATGGTGTCGTGTATAATCCCTCATTTCAGTGAGGGCCTTGCCGGGTGCTTCTATAACTTCCTTTAAATTTCCATCTACCATAACATCATGCAGTTCATTAATTATCTTGATCCATTTCTTATGCTGTTCATCAATTTCAGGAACGTTGACACTGAATGAGCTTTCCCATTCAATTTTACTCATAATATTTCGTCTCCTAAACCTTGTGTTTGAAAATCTATTCCTTATCAATAATCGGCTGGTATAAAATTGTCTTGATCTGCCCAGTGGGCATTATCTCCAAAACTTTTTTGCAGTTCTCTTTGAATAAATGTCTTTGTCTTCCAGTAGGCTGGTATTACACCATCACTAGGATGAAAGTGATTAAAATCAATCAATATTCTATCATTGATTGAGCGAACACCTATTGCAAATGGGAATTTTGGGTCCGATTCAATGTAGTATTTTATAGTATCTGGGACACGAGAAATGTCAGTTTTATCAACCAAATTAAATTTATTGGCTGCCAGTTCAAGAATCCTTTTAACCTCATCTACATCTTCAGCTGGGATTAATGCCGTATATGATGATGTATATTTAATTGATTCTGGGATAATTTGAATTTGATGTGTATGCAGTTTTTTACATCCAGATAAAAAAACGAGAAAAAGCAGGCAGATTATCGCAAATTTGTAGTTCATATTAACCTTTTATCCTGATCCTATTATTACGATAGAACACAACGAGGTCAGGTTCAATTTGTGAATTGTGAATTGAAGAATCTTATTTATCTATAAATGTCAACGGCCCATACCCTATCCGTATTATGCTCTCAGGGGATTCCTTCCTGTTTAACTAGCCTGGATATTTCATGAGTAAATTAGAATAATATAATACTTCAACTGTATGG
>CALZHP010000085.1 GCA_945787325.1 uncultured Desulfobulbaceae bacterium | reverse complement strand
AGTGATTTCTGCCGCCTCGCCTCGCGAAGCAGGTTCTCGGCAGTGAACACCGTCGGCTCTTCATACTGTTTGTTTGCTAGAATTGGTGCTGTTCTCTTCATTGGTCCATCCTTCAGTTAAAGAATAGCAGCATTATAGAAATGACATCTCATTTTACCATTTAACATTTTCACGGTAAAGTTTCCGCCTCAAAATGGTACGGGAATTGCTGCTAAAATATTCAGTTATAAAACCGTTTGTTTGAGGTAGTACCTATGTCGATTAACATAAATAGCACAATCAGATCACTGCTGTCCCAACTGAAGGCTGAAGAGAGCAGTTTAAACCAATCAAAATCTTCAGTTGAAGATTTTGCAGAAACCCTGGCTGGAATGCTTGGCAGGGAGGGAAAGCCTGGTGGTGATGCAGTCTCCGCCGCAGCCTTGGCTAGTATGATTCGGCTGGAAATGATGCGGGGGATTCTGTCGTCCGATGACCCCGATTCTAAAGAGCCAGTTACATTTGCACCGTCAAAAATCCGTATTTCACAACCTACGGCATCTCTTGTCAGTCAAAAATATGACCTGCAATCGCAGGAAAGTATAACAGATCGGAAAGCAAATGAATATCAGATAGCGAAGCCTCTTGATGAAATAATAGATAATGCTGCCGGAATAAATAAGGTTGAACCCGCCCTGATCCGGGCAGTAATTAAAGCTGAAAGCTCTTTTGATCAACAGGCCGTATCTAGGGTCGGCGCCGAAGGCCTTATGCAACTTATGCCGGAAACTGCCAGGGACCTGGGTGTTCAAGACTCCTTTGATCCGGAACAGAATGTGGCGGGTGGAACAAGATATCTTAAACAACTTCTTGATAAATATGACGGGAACCTGGACACAGCACTTGCAGCATACAACTGGGGGCCCGGAAATGTAGACCGTAAAGGAACATCATCACTACCAAAAGAAACGACAGAGTACTTGGCACGTGTAAAAAAATATTATGACGAATACAAAGCCTGATCCGACATAATATTTAGATGTAGCGTCAAAAAAAAAAAATTCCAGACTAAATTGCCGTCCTGGTTATTCCGATAGTATTGTTAAGGAAGAAAAGAAAAATAATAACATTCTGCCAGGGAAGGTGAACGTTATGATGACACAAAGAGAAGCAATAAGATATCTGATGTTAAGCCCGTTTTATTTCAGGCTCACAGTCAAGGACCGGAAAATACTAATCCGGGAATTCTGTGCTTTACATTCGAACATTAAGACGTTGTTGGTTTAGCACATCGTTTTCAAGGGCTGCATACTTTTTATCACTTATCCTCAGCAACTTTTCCCCACAAGGGATCATTACCAAAACGACTTGCCCACCACTCCTGATCTGTCTGGTAGTTGTCTACTTCATCTTTAGAGAATGAAAACCTGTATCGGTCACAGAAAGCTGTAATTGTTCTATAAGCCGCAACAATCTTTGCAGTCATTTCCTTACAGATTTCCTGGTCTTTTTTGCAGCGGTCTGGATGCCATTTCCTGATGAGGTTCCTGTAGTTTTTTTTGATTTCAGCAAAAGTGGCTTCTTCGGGAAGCTCCAGGATTTTTCGTGCTTCATTTATTTTGTTGTAAGTATCCATTATAGAATCCGAATGACGTTGTTATTTTTTTATACCGCAAATAACCACGAACGATCCCTCCCCGTATCCTGGCACTACAGGTTCGTGCTCTGTTATTTCCGAAAGTGATGTGTGAATAGTCTGGCGGTAGCTGAAATCTGTGAACCCGGCTTTGCTCATAAGGCCCACAACCTCTTCCACAGAATAGAAGACTGCGTTTTTATAAAAAACACTTTCATCTTTATGTTTGTTGTACTTCTGTCCCAGGGGGCTTTCGCGGTCTACAAGGCCCACAAGGCAGCGGCCGCCTGGAGTAAGTATTCTGTAAGCTTCTGAGAGGGCAGTACTGGTATCCTGCACAAAACAGATTGTGGTTACCATGAGTGCGAAACGAAAGGCCGAATCCATAACAGGTAACGATTCTGCTACTCCGTCCAGAACTTTGATTCCACGCTCTTTGGCGACTTCAGCCATTTGTTCTGAAGGTTCAACCCCGATGGATATACCTAACGGCCCTGCGAACCTTCCGGTGCCGACACCAATGTCAATTCCGGGTCCTTCATCCGGAAGCAGCTGGCGCACCGCTTCAAGTTCAGCTCTGTATACCCATTGATTGTCTGCAAACCACTGTTCATAACGGCTAACATGTTTATAAAATGGAGATGGATCATCCATGACGGTCAACAGGCAACACTTTCAGGCGATACAGCATTTTTTGAATTTTTTACCACTGCCGCACGGGCAGGGCTCGTTACGACCAACTTTAGGGGCTTCATGCACGAATGGTTTTGATTCGGGAGGTTGGCCGTCCATAAAAAACCAGGTGTCATCTTTCTTTTTGAAGTATGCCAGTTCATGGTGATTGTGCCTGTTGCCCTTTTCGCTGTACCGAGCTACAAACTCTACCTCACCTTCGACATCTTCCTGACCACCCATGCTGGTATTCAGTATTTCAAGGCTATGCCACTCCGATTTTTCAGACCAGGCCCTGATTCCTTCCGCATCATGGTCTTTCCTTTTCTTGGGATGGACTGTATCAATCAGATAATCCACCTCATTATTAACATAAGCGGAATAACGTGATCTCATTAACTCCTCGGCGGTGGCAGCCTTTTTCTCTCCTTTTAATAGCGGTTCACAGCAGTTTGCATATGAATTTCCCGACCCGCATGGGCATTTTTTCATCAAGTTTCCTCATTTTCATATTTGCAATTTCATGGAGCGGTCTCGTTGAAAGTGTATGACTTAACAATGCCGTCTTTATCAAATCTGACTACCAGATCCTGTGTAGATGTTTCCCGGAACATGCTGTAGGAGTATTTACCGTATGTCCATGTTGTAAAACCGTCTTCAATACCTGTTCTCCAGGGAGATCCGAATGTGTTTTTTATTTCGTCCTGAGTTGTTTTGCCGATCTGGATATGGGGAACAGGATCGACCGGGAATTCCCTTCCAACAGTGGCGCAGGAAGTTATAACAAGCATTAAGGCCACAACCAAGAATTTTCTTATGTAAGTTTGCTGTCTGTTCATTCGATTACCCTCCGAATATGTCTGAGTTTTAGTTCAACCCGAATGTTTCATGAGTAATTTTGAAAAGTTTGTATAGCATTTTAATTTATCTACTTTTCCAGCACATTGCCAAAAGGTTTTTTTAAATTTAATTTGTACCAAACAGGTGAAGTATTATTTTATTCAAAATTACTTACCCAAAGGGCGAGCCAAGCTGGTTGAAGATACGAGATTCAACCAGCTTGGCTCGTGAAATATCCAGGTTAACCCCGGGAAATAGGCTGCATTATGTGAACTATTTTACCCCACAGTTGCACACAATCAACCGGTCAGTGCCACAATTGTGCCGGAGAACAGAACCAGCGCAATCCCGGCCAGCAATAAAGATACACCGGCTTTACGAAGTCTTTGTTCGTCATCTGTGAGTTCTACCTTGGGATTACCGAGAAGCTTAATAAAATTCATCTTGTTCTCTCCTAGACGCCTGGTAAGCATCATCTGCAGGACAGTAAGTAATATAAGGCCCAGGGGCATCGACAGGGAGCCGATCAACATTAAGTAATGAAATATTATAGTTGTTTTCAATTGATATGAATGTCTTAAATTATGAGTTTTGAGTGAGCTGCTAAATTGCTTTCCTTAGTTTGTCATCAATAAAAAAATGGCTCTCATTTGGAGAGCCTTTCACAGGTGCTATTATTGCTTTATCCCTCAATTAAATTTTAACTGTTGTACAGCAGAGTAATTAACCAACTGTTAAAAGAAAAACAGGTATTTAATAATTCCAATAAATGAAATAATTCCTACAATTACAAGGGAATCCCGGTAAGAATCCTCTTTACGGCGAATCCTTTTGGAGTTGACTATCAGGCCGAACACGCTGAGAAACATACCAAGGATCATGATGTAGAAAACATACCTGGTCAACTCCAGGTCCCACGTTCTGCGCAGTGGGATATTATAATAACGACCAAAAAAAGTCTCTATTTCGGGTTTTGCAGTGCCGATTACCAGCAGCGCTATGAGCATGAGCAGCCAGACGATCACGCACAGCGATTCAATGGTTTTGACCCAGAAGTCAGGGCCGCCCCGCTTGAATCTGTATAAACTGTAGTCGCCTGTCATTCAGCTTCTCTCAATGATCTTTACCTTTTAATTTGATAAGTGCTGAAATTATGTCCTCGGGATCAAGGCGCAATCTATAGTCCGTGTCTACAAAGGCAAGTACAATGGTACCGTCCCTGTCAATCACATATGTTGCCGGCAGCGGCAGTTCAAAGGTCTGGTCGCCGTTGTACTCTGGAAGATCAGCCCCCCAATCCGTGTACAAGGGACGCAATTCCTCATCAAGAGTGAAGACCAGACCAAAACTACGAGCCACCTTGTTGCCTACATCACTTAATACCTCGAAGGCGATTTTCAGTTTCTCTTTGGTAGAAAGAGATTTATCAGGGAGTTGCGGCGATATTGCAACAAGACTGGCACCCTGTGCTTCGATCTCAGGTAGTTTGAGCTGCAATGCCCGCAGCTCCAGGTTGCAATACGGTCACCAGCCGCCGCGGTAAAAACTTAATACCACAGGGCCCTTGTCTAGCATCTGTTCGGAAGATACAGTATTTCCTGTCACATTAGGCAAGGAAAAGGAAGGGGCCCGGTTGCCTGCCTTCATTGCTGTATCTTCAATTCCGGATATTTTGAGTCGATAGTTAGCTGCCTTCATGACATTTGAAATTTCGGGAGGAATACTTTGCGAGGTTTTATCACTGAACTGCTGAAGATCTTCGGTTAAACTCATTATATCGCTCCTTATAAAAGGCAGTGTAACATTGGTTCAGCGTATCTCTATGGATACGGATCATCAGACCACGGAGACACATGTAATCACTATAATATAAATAATAACTTAAAGAGAGTGAGGCAAGATATCTTGAGGAATAAACGGTTTAATGGCTACTGATAAGTAGAGCCATTATGTTTTATCCAGCCGGTAATATGGCGTCCGGCAGGATCATGGTGGGTCCAGTGAATGAGGCCTCCTTTCGGGTTCCACTCATATTCTCCATAGAAAGATATGTTATCGCCAGTCTGGAGTTTGTTAATTCTGGGAGCCAAGTCAATATTATGAGAAATCAGCAGGGTTTGACCCGATTTTAATTTGACCAGAAATTTTTGGTGCCTGCTGCCTTTCCGGTCATCCGGCAGAATTTTAATGACAACTCCTTGTCCGTTAACCTGGAGATTGCTGGTGCGTGTTTCAAAAGCATTTTGCAGGATTGCACCACTGTCCTGACTCACCTGTACAGGGCTTTGCCTTTGGACTTGTGTTTTCTGTTGCAGACCAAAATATAAGGCGGCTATAACTACAGTGATTATAATAATTGTTTTTTTCGTATTCATGATGAGGAGGAGGGGAGGGCCAGTATGGCCTGTGCCCTCTTTCAGAAGTTTAATCCTTGAGCCGCAATATTTCGGAGTAACGAAAGCAGTCGGTGGTATGATCGTTCACCATACCGACAGCCTGCATAAAAGCATAGCAGATAGTACTGCCGACAAACTTAAAGCCTTTGTTCTTTAATTCTTTACTCATGGCATCAGACTCCTTAGTAGTTGCCGGTATATCAGTCAATTTTGACCATGTATTTTGTATGACTTTCCCACCGGTAAATAACCAGATGTAGGAATCGAAACTGCCGTATTGTTCGTGTATTTTCAGAAATGCCTTTGCATTTGTAACCGCGGCATTCACTTTCAGCCTGTTTCTGACAATTTCCGGATTTTGTAGAAGTTCCTGGACCTTTTTATCAGAGTATTCGGCTACTTTCTGGGCATCGAAGTTGTCAAAAGCCTTTCGATAACCATCTCTTTTGTTCAGGATAGTCGACCAGCTTAAACCTGCCTGGGCCCCTTCAAGAATCAGAAATTCAAAAAGCAGCCTGTCATCATGAACCGGAACTCCCCATTCCCTGTCATGATATTCTTTTTCAGGTCCTTTATCAGTTGCCCATGCACATCTTTTCATAGTGTTATTTCTCAAGGCAGGTTTTGCCAGTGAATTACAGCAGAAAGACAAATAGTCAATAATTAAGCATGGTGTCTCCAGAATTTGTCCCCAGAATTCAGATATAATTGTCCGAGTGTAGCGTATTGTTAGGCGGTCTTATTTTGGAGAACTCGACTAAAGCTGATTTTTTTCTTGTGAGTCAGTTTCTGACATCATTTAGCAGCTCAATCATTACACTTTGATTTACCTGTATAAGACCGCGTTTTGGTCGATCAAGATCAATTATGATGAAAACAATTAATGTAATTAATATGGAAACCAAAACTATTGGCGCGAACATACGTTTGCCACTCAATCCTGCGGAGTAACCCATTATTCCTCCAGACGAGACAAAGACAATAAATAGTAAAATTAGTACAACTTCTGGTACTTGCATTTGAAGCAATGCATTTCTTTTGCCTTGGCTATCGATAACATCATTAAGAGATTTGACAAATACACCCGTTGTTACCGGACGTGGATCAATCTCGGTTGCTGATATTGCCACTGACCATAATTTATTCTGCAAATTGGCAATTTTTTCATTGTAAATATTCCGTTCTTCAGTCTTGGTTAGGTCCAGTTGGCCTATGGCTACGCGTAAACCGACGTATTCCTGAAATAAATTGACAGCTTTTTCTCTAAATTGTTCTGGAAGTAATTGAACACGTAATATAGCGGTACCTATGGCGTTCGCCTCATCTATTAAAGCCATGCTTCGATTATCATAGCGCTGCATGGACATACTAAACGTAAATCCAAGCAATAAAGCCAATAAACCCAGAATGCTGGCTTGAATTGAACCAGTGAGAGATTTAACTTCACTGTCTGTACGGGATTGAACGAAACGCCCAATTCTAAATCCAACTTCATTGAGAACGATCATCGCAATGAAGAGCAATGTTACTATTACAACACTGCTGTATCCGTAAAGCATTTCTTGTTGATTCATAATTATTCCTTGTCGCGCGCTTAACGGTTGAACTCAACGGCTGGCCACCCAAACATACCATTAAGGCCGCCGCGCTTCATCCAGTCCGCTGAAGTGACTGGTTAGCAAGCCTATTCTTCAAGTTTGTTGCCAGTACTCTTAATGTAATTGATAACGTCCCATATTTGATTTTCATTAAGCTCGTCAGCAAAAGAAGGCATTTCTCCCTTGCCGTTTCGTATTTTCCAGAAGAAGTCTCCATCAGAGTGGCTCATTAATCTTTTGTATAAGTTACCAGTGTTTTTTTCGAGACCTGTTTCTTCAGATTTTAAACCTGTGGCACTCTCGCCGTGGCAGTGTGAACAGAGTTCTATAAAAATTGTTTTGCCATTATTGATTGACTTAGGAGTAAAAGGGGTCGGATTATTTCGCTGGGCTTCTTTTTTCGGGGCCTCCCAGCTATGGGCAAATATATATCCGGATTGAAAAGCGAGGAAGAATGAGATGGACATTGATATAATTATAGTCTTGAAAAGCGATGTCTTGGTCATAAATTCACCTCATGTGCAATTGAAACAATATTGTATCGAACAAGAAAAGTAACAAAAAAAGGGGTCAAAAAAAGGGGTCAAGTCTTTGCTTGACTCTTGCTCAATGTCGAACGTATGTTTTCTACCCTTTTTTTAAGCTGTTTTTTCTGTAATATCAACTGTTCGGTTCTCATTACTATGCTGCTGACGGAACTGTATTTCTCGAGTCCGAATTCAGCCCCTATCTCAGACAACCTTAAGCCACTGTGTTTCCTAGCAAGATATATTGCTAGATTTCTCGGTTCGTTTACCTGGCCTCGTTTGGTCTGCTCCAAAATCTTCTCATTTTCTTTGTAGTGCCGACACACTGCCTGTTTTATATCTGTAATGGTCGGGGCGAGCTGACGGGACTCCGGCACTTCATCATGCTGTTTATGCTCATAGAACTTCCCTTTTACCCATTCAATATAATCAGCAGAACCAAGCACCGATGCTATATTTTTCTTGCTGAAAAATTCTGTTACTTCCAGAGAATCCTCATCTTGTACAAAATTAATATAAGCTTTTTTCGCCTTGCCTGTTTGTCTGGAAAACATGCCAAGCAGAAACCTCTTGTGCAACCAATCCCATTTTTTAGCATTGGATATGTAACCATTGTGACTGGTCCACGGATATTCATCAACTGATTTACATATTTTAGCACGCACTGGATTCCGGTGGATATAGCGTAACAATTCAAGAAGATAGCTGTCTTCTTCGACCAGGAGACTTTTATAGCGCCCCCGAAACAACTGACCATCTGTTTTGTGTTGTCGATTGTAACGCTGTGTGTATACACCATTGATATGTCTCATCGCTCGTGAGAGATTTCCTGAAGGAGTATTGACAAGCAGGTGATAATGGTTTGACATGAGGCAGTATGCTGCGACCTGGAGGTCAAATATCTCGACGGCCTCTTGGAGTAATACAAGAAAAACCCCGTAGTCTTTCCCGCCTGAGAATATATTTTCCCCGCGTCTACCACGATTCATCACATGATACCAGGCTCCTGGATATTCAATTCGTAATGGTCTGGCCATAATTTTCAATTACTATACGAGCAAGCAAGAG
>CALZHP010000084.1 GCA_945787325.1 uncultured Desulfobulbaceae bacterium | reverse complement strand
AAATAAGATTTATTATTATTCAAAAAGAAGCATAACAGGAACATTTAGAAAATTATGAGTGAGCACAACTCAGAAGATAAATTCAGCAAAATATCAATAACTCCTCCTGAATCTTTTGATAAAGAAGAGGAGGATGAAATAATAGAAGAACATGCTGAGGAAACAGTAGTCCATCCAGCAGAAAAGCCTTCTTTCCCCCGTAAAAAAAGAAAAAGTCGTATTCTGGGAGGGATTTCATGGATAATAGCTTTTGCACTAGTGATATATGGTGCTTATATCCTTGCCGGCTACATTCTGGTTCCTTACCTTTTTCGCTCATATTTGCCGAAGAAACTGGCAGCAGAAATAGACCGCCCAGTCACGATCGGCTCCAGCCAATTTAATCCTTTCACACTCACTCTCACCCTGCGGAATGGTATTATCGGACCAAAACTTTCCAATCCGGATGATCTGGTTGATCCCATACTGTCGTTCAGTGAACTGGTAGTGGATGGAGAAGCAATATCTTTAATAAGGAGAGGATTAGTATGTAAGAAAATTGATATTGATCGTTTTTTTCTACATCTAGTGAGAGAATCAGATTCCACATTCAACATATCAGAAATTCTTAAATTATTACAAAAAGATACCCAATTACAAAAGCGTGGAGTCTTGTCCTTAATAGCTTCACGGTACTCGCTGAATAATATCAGGATGAGCAATGGCCGCATCGTATTTTCTGACACGCCAGGTGACCAGGTTCACAATGTTGAAGACATTAATCTGGTTCTGCCTGTACTTTCCAACCTTGACTATAAAGCAGCAGATTACATCAGACCTGAATTGACAGCTACAGTAAATGGAAGCCCAGTGGATTTATCCGGGCAAACAGGCAAGAAAGGAGATGAAATTGAAACCCTTCTTGAGATGAATTTCACAGATGTCAACGTGCCGGATTATCTTTCTTATTTGCCGGGAAGCAATGATGTCCAGCTGACAGAAGGTAGAGCAGACCTGGAATTGAGTGTGCTCTTCAGTTCGGGGAAAACCTCGGAATCAGACTTTTTGGTGGATGGAAAGGCAAATCTTACCGGGATTGTTTTGATAGATGGCAATGGGGATGAATTGGCCCGCATTCCTAAATCTCTTGTGGCAGGGTCTGTAATGCCACTTACCGGCAGGTACCGTTTTGATGAGGTCCAGATAATGGAGCCCGTCCTGTCCTTAAAGAGATCCGGTGCAGGTTTGAATATTTTTCCTGACGCTTTTCAGTCGCCAGTTTCAAAGAATAAAAGTGTCGAGAGGAAAAAAACATCAAGTATTAACAGTGGCTTCAGAGAGTTCAAGGTTGATCACCTACAGGTTGATAATGGCAGAATCACTTTTGCCGATTCATCAGTGCCCGGAGGATTTAAAGAAAACATATCCAGAATAAGTTTTGTAATGAGTGGATTAGCGACAGGTTCAGAAGTATTTCAAGGTGGGGATCAAGTTAAGCCGGTGTCTTTCACTTACTCCGGCTCCATTCAGGATAATTCAAGTTTGTCGGGGAACGGAAGTTTTCATCTTGCTCCACTCAGGATAGATTCACTAATGTCATTCAAAAAAATCCAGCTGCCAAAATATGAGGCTTATCTGAAAAACAGTAACATTCATATTGCAAAGGGTGTAGCAGATATAGATGCCAGGCTGGTTTATGAGGCAGCAAATACAAAAAGTAAAAATTACAGCAGAGATGAAAGATCGGTTTTTCACGTTCAGGATGCTGCCATTCGGCTGAAAGATATTTCGGTAAATGAAGACGATCGAGAGATTTTACGGCTGACGGATGCCACCCTCGAAAAAGCTTCTCTGGATTCAGTAAACAGTGTTATTGATTTTGGTTTTATTAAAGGTGCTGATGGAAGTGTAGGTGTTTACTCTTTCATGAATTCTGATGATGTCGGAATAAAAAATGAAAAGAAATGGTCACTGCGAATGCAGGGATTTGAAATGGATAGCATCAATATTTCATGGGATGAGAAGGGTTATAGATCTCTGTCTCCAAGTGATATTGCCGATACTCATTCATTAAAACTAACAGATGTGGTTGTGAACGTTGGCGACTCTGCCGGTGAAGATAAAAAAAGAACGAATATTGAAGACAAGTCAACTATAGAAGGTTCTGCAATAATATCTGGCTCCGGTAAGTTGGAGTTTAATGGTGGCATTTCCTACTCCCCATTTACAGCTGGCCTTAACTGCCACATAGAAGGATTGGATCTTGCAACTGTTGGGCCCCTTTTCAAAAAAACACTGCAGGGAAATATTGTGGAAGGAGTACTTCAGGCGAGAGGTTTACTTCAATTTCCGGATATCGTTTTTGATGGGCTTGTGGCTGTGGACTCTTTCAAGGCCGGCAGAATTCTTAGAGATGGCAAAGTTGAAAATTCTAATGGAGAAACGGACATTGTTATCTGGCATGCTGCTACAGCCGAAGATCTTAGATTGACCGTTAATCCTTTTTCGATTGTGGTTGACAGAGTTAATATCGAAAAACCTTACCTTTATTGGGCATTGTACGAAAATAAAGATTCAAGCCTGAAATCTCTGTTTGCAGGGTTAAGTAAAGACAAAAAAAGAGAAAAAATAGCTTTCAACATTAGTGAGTTGAATATTTCACGTGGAGAGCTTGCTTATTCCGACCATACTGTATTGCCTAATTTTTTCTCAAAAATATCAGACATTAGCGGTGCAATAAATAACCTTCAGAATATATCCGGCAATAGGGCGAGATATGAATTGCAAGGAAGAACCGCAAACAGTCCCATAGGCTTCAAAGGGGTATTGGGGTCGTTTGATGATAGTCAGTATGCGGACTTTGTGATAAATATTTCTGACTATGATGTCAGGGCACTTACCCCATATCTTATTCCGCATTTGGGCTGGGAAATAAATGAAGGCAATCTTACGCTGAATACTGCCTATAATCTGCAAAACGGGCAGGTTTCCTCTGAAAACCACCTTGATCTAAAAGATGTTAAAATTGGAGGTCGGCTAAAAGGGAACAGTAATTTGCCGCTTACGGTTGCGCTTTTAAGAGGACCTGACGGCCATATAGTCATGGACATACCAGTTAACGGAAAAATTGATGATCCCTCTTTTTCTGTTGGGAGCGGGATCATAAAGGTTCTCCGGAATACATTGCTTAAAACGGCTGTAGCTCCTTTTAACCTGTTACGTGCAGTTTTAACAAATATTGAAACGCCGGAAACTGAAGGTGATTTGGACCACCTGGAATTTCCATTTGGAACAGAAAAAATTATAGGCGATACAGCCAAAAAGCTGGAATATCTTGCAGGGCTTCTCAGGGAACGTCCTTCTCTTGGTCTGGAATTTATGGGTTCAGCCGATGGCCTTGGAGACAGAAAGGTTATTCTCTCAAAAAAACAAACGGAAATAGCACGCAAGCAGCTAGCGAAAGAGATTCGTAAGTCAGCAGAAATAGCACGTCAATACGGCAGTGAAGAGATTAGCAAGCAGCCGAAAACCTCCGGAGAGAAGAAGAAAGAAAAAAAGCTCTCACCAGTCGTTTCAGACAAGGAACTGCTTGAACTTGCTGAGGAGCGAGCTGATGTTGTGCGTAACTACCTTTTGAAAGATGGAAAGATAGATGAAAATAGATTGAAGATTAGCGAAAAAAAAGGGCTTGTTGAAAAAGGAAACTCCGGAATGCCCGGAAATAAAGTTGAAATGAAGTTATTTAATATTGATTAAATGAATTTTGCCACTCAATGAACCTGGAGGTTATAATGCTTGAAAAACTGATTCTGGATACGAGGAGTTATCGGAGATTTTACCAGGAAGTTGATGTGAAGACAGATCAGTTAAACAAGTTGATTGATTATGCCAGGATGGGAGGTTCGGCCAGAAACGCTCAACCTCTGAAGTATATGATCCTCAATAAAGCTGAAGACAATGCCAGAATGTTTCCTTTCCTTGGATGGGCAGGATATCTTGCTGAATGGAAAGGCCCTGAAGAGGGGGAACGGCCCTCGGCATATATTATTTGTCTGCTAGACACTTCACTTAGCACTGAAGGTGATTGTGATCTTGGAATAGCTACACAGAACATCATGTTGGGGGCCACCGAGATGGGACTTGGCGGGTGTCGGATAGCATCATTTTCTCCTGAAATACGCAACGAATTTAGTATTCCAAGCCATTTACAGATTTTACTTGTTCTTGCTCTTGGGAAACCCAAGGAAATTGTAGTTGTTGAGAAATTAGATGCAGATAGCGACATTAAATACTGGAGAACCCATGACCAGGTCCATCATGTTCCCAAAAGGTCCTTAGGTGAAATAATTGTTAGGAAGAGTGTTGAAAATTCAAACTGAACTTAATCATTCCGAAGAGCTTCACCAAGTCCAGAATCTCTAACGACTCGTTTCTGCACACCTGTGTGTATTATTTCTTCAGTACCCCATATCTGTACACTTTCTTTTGCCCTGGTAATAGCAGTATATAGCAGTTCTCTTGTAATGATTGGAGATGCAGTGTCCGGAAGAATAAGCATGACATTATCAAATTCAGAACCCTGACTTTGATGAACAGTTATCGCATACGCTGTATCATGATCTGGCAGACGTTGGGGTGCTAATTTGCGAAAACCGCCGTTGGTTTCCTGAAAATATGCACGTAGTTGCCCACCTGCTTCCTGGTCTGGAAGAATAATTCCGATATCACCATTGAATAGGCCAAGACGATAATCGTTTTTTGTGATCATAATTGGAAGGCCTGGAAAATGTTTTGAGGCTGAATGGTTTCCATGCCGTTTCCCTGAAAGTAATTTTTCTAGAATACTGTTAACCGAATTTGTTCCGTAAGGACCGCGACGAAGTGCACACAAGATCCTGAATTTGTTAAAGAGTTCAAATGCTTTTTCAGGAGAACTTGAATCAATGAAATTTTCAGAACGCCCTTGTATATAATTTTCAATAGATTTATTAAATTTACTAGGACTTGGTAGATTATTGAATGATATATCGCTGTACTTCTGGTCCTGAAGTATATCCATTGTCAAATCAGCTTTGCCTTCGTTGATTGAAATACTTGCGGCCCTAATGCCACTTTGGGTAGAAAAACGATAGCTGCTGCGTAATTCAATAACGCAATCACATATCCCCCTGTTCCTTAAAATAGCGAGTTGGGATGAAATCTCATCGCCGGTTACAGTTTCTAAGGAATTCTTCATCTCTTCAGAAAAAGTATTAATTTGTTCAGGGTGACAGATATCACCAAGAACCGAACCCGGTTCCACGGATGCCAGCTGATTGTGATCTCCAAGGAGTATCAGGCGGCAGCTAGGTGGGATTGCCTGCATAAGCTTTGCCATCAAAGGCAATGCTACCATTGATGCCTCATCAACTACAATTACATCGGCATGCAGCGGATTATTTTTGTTATGTCTGAAGTATGGAGAAAACCGTATAGTTCCCAGAATCCTGTGCAAAGTAGATGCGTGTTCTGGAAGAGCATCCAGGGTTGTCTTCGGCAAACTCAGAGATTTTTTTGCTTCACGGATTGATTCCTGCAGGCGTGCTGTTGCTTTACCGGTTGGCGCGGCAAGTATTATTCTAGGTTTCTCGCGCCCTCCTTTCAATTCGGCAAGAAGGGCAAGAATCTTTGCCACGGTGTATGTTTTCCCAGTTCCAGGTCCACCGGAAATTACACAAAATTCTTTCAGCGCTACGACCGCAGCAGCAGTTTTTTGCCAATCTGTTTCATTTGATTGTAATGGTGGGAACAGATTTTGGATTACCTTTTTAATGTGTTGGACACTGTCGTAGCTGTTGGTTCTGCCTGCATGTTCTTTTAGAAAACATTCTACATATCTCTCATATTCAAAGTAGCGGTGCAGATATAGCCGGTGATTACCATCGAGTATGAGAGGTTCCAAATCACCTGGCCGACCAACTACACCGCTTTTTTGTAAATTCTTGATCCATATATCCAGTTCAGGAAAGTTATGCCCATTAGTCGAGCTTGAAAGTACTACCATATCTTCAGATGTGCTTTCTATAGTGAGGGGTTTACCTGCAAGTTTTGTTATGTCAAGACAGGTGTCTCCACTTTGGACACGATAACTCAGAAGTACTGCCGCTAATTTCAGCTCTGGGCTGTCAAAATTTGCCAGGCGTGACATAAGGTTGGCAAAATGTTTTCCTAAAGTGTCGGAAGGAGCTGCAGTGGGATTATAATCCATTATATCCAATGTCATTTCTTATAGTTGATGGCTAAGTAAAAAGTCCGATCTACTGCGTCGTAGCAATTTTTCATGCACTCGATCCGCCTCAGGCGGATATTGTCTCGTGCTCGAAAAATCACTACTCCTCGAAGTCTCGCTATGCTCGCTATCTGTATATCAAAATTTTTACTTATCCATCCCAATACTTTTTACGAGAGCATCATAGTTGTTTATTATCCGGGATAAGAACTTTTTCCATTTCACGGATTAGGCTTAAGCAGGGTAGATCAAAAAAAATACCGAAATCCGGATCTCTTTGTTTATTTAATCCTCGAAGAAAAATATACATAACACCGCCAAAATGCGATTCGTACCCGTAGTTGTTAATCCTGTTTTCAAGATACTTGTGCAGTGCCAGGGTATACAGGTGATACTGCAGGGAATAGAAACCCTGTTTCATTGCAGCCGTTAACTTTTTGGAATGGTAACTCTCAAGGTTGGCGCCTAGATAGTTTGATTTCCAGTCAATAATAAAGTATCTGCCCCCAGATTCAAAGACGAGATCTATGTACCCTTTCATAAATCCATGAACCTGATTGAAATTAAGATTTTCCCAAGCTTTTGAGCTGTCCGTTTCAGTGCCGCCACAAATTTTATCTACAAAAATTTCGTTAATAGACTTTGCTGTGATTCTTGAAAGTGGAAAATAGAATTCAAGTTCTTTCAAACATTGCTGCGGATTGACATTAGACAGCAACAGGTCTTGTTTATAGTGAGCTTTAGGAAGCAGTGAAGTAGATATTAAATTAATGACCAATTCGAAAAGGGTATTTTCCCAAGAATTTTCAAAACCGTAATTTGACAGTTTTGTTCTGATTATATCTCTGAACGTATTATTATCTTTACACGTGAAATCGAGGTTTTCCAGTAGATCGTGTAGGAAGTTTCCTGTTCTGATCCCACGTGGAAATGTGTACATATCTTGAGGTGAATTTGATATGGAACTAGAATCCTGTATATCATTTGAAAAATTTTCGACATCTTCCGTATAAGATAAAATGCTGTCCCTGTCCGGCATATCTGAATATTTACTAAATCCAGATACGAGTGAAGAAAAACTTGTGATTCGCCAATCCGCAATTATTGAACCTGAAAAATCTCTTGCCACAAAGCTGTCTGTCTCAACCTGATCAGGAGAATATAATGAAGGAATAGCGGATTCAGTAATTACTTTCAGGTTTATTGCTTTACCTGCAAGATCAACTATTCTAGTGAGATCAGCAAGTATTTGCGTATCAGTCATTTTCCTGAAATTTTCAGCTGTTGCCTTCATCACTGACTCTATCTCTGATGAGTGTCCAGCAGAAATGCTGTCTTTCTGGTGCAACAG
This sequence comes from uncultured Desulfobulbaceae bacterium, assembly GCA_945787325.1. Taxonomy (GTDB): domain Bacteria; phylum Desulfobacterota; class Desulfobulbia; order Desulfobulbales; family BM004; genus CALZHP01. The sequence continues at coordinate 1,121 of CALZHP010000084.1, read as the reverse complement.
ATAGGTCAGTGCTGAGGTCTCAGCACCTTTAAATGCCCCCCATGCGAGGTAACATCGATTTTGGGCACGCGTTAGCGCCACATAAAGCAGCCTTAGATTTTCCGCGAGTTCTTCAATAGCCGCTATACTTAAATGTTCTGTAAATTCAGGTGATCCCAGGTCTAGCACCTGGCGGTATTTATCTCCTGTTTTTTCATGAAATAATATTTCTTTTTTATCAGTTGCTTTCAAGCCTTCCCACAGGAATGGACAGAAAACCACAGGGTACTGGAGGCCTTTTGCTTTGTGTATCGTAACGATCTGAACTCGTTCAGCATCACTTTCAAGACGCAATTGTTCTTCGTCGCTGCCGACGCCAGGATCATTTAATTTCTCAGCAAAATAATGAATAACCCCGGGAATACCAATATTATGCTCCTCTTCATGCTTGTGTAGAAGTTCTGTAAGATGGAGCAGGTTTGTAAGCCTTCTTTCACCATCTGAAAACTTAAGGAGGTGGGCCTTTGTACCCTGTTCTGCCATAAATGTTCTGAACATTTTCATAAAACCGAAACTGTTCCAGAGATTATGGTAAAGCTGGAAGCAATTGAGCCACTTTTCCCATTCCAGTTCATTTTCTCTCAGGATACTGATTTCAAAAATTGACATGCCGATAATATCTGCCAGAAGCGCAGATTTAATTTTATGCTCACTTCCTGGTTCTGCAATGGCTACTATGATCTGCTCAAGCTCATAAGCTTCATTGGAAACAAAAACACTTTCAGCACTGTGAAGTACGCTGGGCACCTTACATGCTGTTAGCGAAGTCTGTATTGTACGAGCTTCCCGATTGGTTCTTACGAGTATAGCAATATCTCCGGGTGTGAGTTTTTTGTTTCCCAGATTTGCTCTGCCTTCTAAACTTAGTTTAAGAAGGTCTACTATTTCATTAGCTACTGAGTTGATTATTCGACTTCTTGCTTCGTTTTTGAGAATTGGCTTGTTCTCAGTCTCATCCTTTTTGTTATAAAACCAGAATTGCAGCGGAGGCTCATGCGAACCATTGATAGTAAGTAATTGATGATCTTTTACTGCTGGCAGGGCACTTTCAAAAGGAATTTCAGGAAAAATAAAAGGATCAT
>CALZHP010000083.1 GCA_945787325.1 uncultured Desulfobulbaceae bacterium | reverse complement strand
GACTCCTATCAATAAGCTCGGAGGTCCTTTCTTTGATCTCTTCCTCGAGATGTTTCTGATATTGTTCATTGCTCTGCAGCAGTTTTGCACGGTTTAGAGATTTGTCAACAGTTTCTTTAAATGTATCCATACTCCTGATTGGCTTGGTGATGTAATCCCATGCTCCGTATTTAAGGCACTTTATGGCATCGCCGACTTTACCTTTTCCAGATACTACTATGACCGGTGTGTGCGGGGATTCCTTGACAATGGTTTGCAGCACTTCAATTCCGTCAATTCCCGGCATACGTAAGTCGAGAAGTACAAGGTCCGGATTACTGCTTCGAAAAACATCCAGGCCTTGTTTACCATCTTCCGCCTGAAGAACAGTAAATCCGGAAGATTCCAGGAACGTTGTAATGACTTTACGTACATCATTGTCGTCTTCTATTGTTAACAGAACAGGAGGATTTTGTGATATCATCTGAGTGTTGTTTCCTTCTTATTAAGGATGGACAAACAGTGCCAGGTTAAAGTATAGTTTTTGTAACATTCTGATATTAAAGAAAATTAACATTTCTAATAGGTTATAGGTCCGGGAAGAATGACAATGAATAGATACGGAGCATTCTCTTCTATGTTATTTGTCCTCCAGCCTCGTAATGAGCTGTAATACTTCACAATGAGCACAATACGTTATGCGGTACTACATGTGCAAGTTTTTTCAATAAAAGCCTATAGAAGGCTGGTAGTATTATCCGAATTATGAATAAAAATTTAACACTTCAAATAAGTTCAGATTGCTATTTGCATGGCGCTTCCCAGAAACTGTTGGAGGCTATTAGGCTGCAGCTTACAATAGACAATCCAAAATACAAGGATGCAAAAAAATACAGTAGATGGGTTGGTAAAAAACTGAAAAAGAAATTGTATTTTTTTGATCTGGAAGAAAACGGGATACATTTTCCGCGAGGCTTTACACGACATGCCATAGAGCTTTGTAAAAAACACATGGGTAGGGCGCCTGTTATTATTGATGATAGACGTGTCTTGCCCGAGGTAGACTTTGAATTTAAAGGGAAACTGAGACCTTACCAGAAAGAGGCTGTAGGGGAGATTCTCAAAAAACATTTCGGGGTACTGGTATCTGGGACTGGTTCCGGAAAAACCGTGATGGCATTGGCCATAATTGCGGCAAGAAGACAGCCGACATTGATACTATTGCACAGCAAAGAACTGATGTATCAATGGCGTGACCGTGTCTATGAGTTTCTCGGTATAGAGCCCGGCCTTATAGGTGACGGTCACTATGAAATATCCCCGGTAAGCATTGCTATTGTCAATACCGCAAGGAAAAAACTCCATGAGCTTCCGCAGCATTTCGGTCATATTGTAGTCGATGAATGCCATCGAGTTCCGGCCAGCCTGTTTACAGGCGTAGTAAAAGCATTTGACAGCCAGTTTACCCTTGGTTTATCTGCAACAGCTTACCGGCGGGAGGATGGTTTGACACGCCTTATATATCTATTTATGGGAGACAGAAGACATGAGGTCGACTCCGGCAAACTTGCCGCCACCGGTGCTGTGCTGCAACCGATATTTGATCAGAGAAACACCAGCTTCAGGTATTTTTTTAAGGGTGATTATCAGGCATTAATGACGGCGCTTACCGCTGATGAAGATCGGAACATCAAAATAGCAGATGATATTTCTGCAGAAGTCGTAAACAATAAAGGTACCATACTGGTTGTTAGTGACAGGGTGGCTCATTGTGAGAATCTTGCATTGCTTCTTGTTGAACGGGGAATAAAAGCCCAGGTATTGACTGGGAGGTTGTCAGCAGAGGAGAGATCTCAAATAGTTGATGACGTTCGGTCGGGCACAGTCAAAGTGTTAATTTCCACACTTCAGCTGGTTGGAGAGGGTTTCGATGCATCAGGGCTTACAACATTATTTCTTACTACACCGATTAAATTTTCCGGCAGGCTGAAGCAGGTTATTGGCAGAGTGTTACGACCCGCCAAAGGAAAGCAGGCAAAAGTTATTGACTACGTTGATTCTCATGTTGGCGTATTAAAAAACTCAGGAAGATTAAGGATGAAAACCTATCAAAATTTATCAGGTGATGATTCGAAGCCGCAGGAACTGTGGTGATTATTGAAACAGTGATTCTTCTTATAAATACAACAGCAAATGTTACCGATAATATTACATCAGATTACTTTCGAAAAAAATTGCTTTTCAATACATTTAGGTGGTAATTTCCCCCTGAAGTTCTATTTGCAAATATAACATTTACTGTGAAGCGTCAGCCATGAGCGAAGAAAATAGCACAATGAATCAGCTTAAAGAGGAAATTACAGAACTGCGCCTTAAAGTTGAAGAGCTCAACAAAAAGGATGTGGACAGGCGTGAAACGGAATATGCGCTCAGGGAAAGTGAAGAGCTGTATAAGGCACTCTTTGAAAATAATCCCATAGAAACTGTTATTGTAGATAAGGAAGGCAGGGTAACCGGCTATAACAGGGCGAAAGAAAAACTAGGTAAAAGGCTGCCGAAAGTAGGCGACCTGATGTACCGGGATTACGCAAGCAGTCACAAGATAGATATGTACGCGGAGCTTATAGACTGTATCGTTACAAGTGGTTCTAAGGAGTTTCTTGCTGTTAAATATAAGGACCAGTTTCTTGACGTACGGATTTCTTCGTATTCGGGCGGGGCCATTATAACAACGATCGATATTACGAAGCGAAAGAAAGCGGAAGAGGCCCGGAGAGAATCAGAAGAAAAGTACCGCCACCTGATCGAATCGGCAAATGATGCAATTTTTGTAGCAGATGCCGAATCACGGGTCATTATTGAGGTGAACACTAAAGCAGAAGAATTGTTGGATATACCTGTAGATGAAATTATCGGCATGCATCAGAGTGAACTGCATCCATCGGACCAAAAAGAACAATGTATGCAGGTTTTCTCAGAGTATGATGCGGGGAATAAAACCGGAACCATAAGAGGGTTGTCTGTCTGCAGAAAAGACGGTCGTCAGATTCCTGTGGAAATCAGCGCCAGTATGTCGGAACTGCAAGGTGTTGCTATAATCCAGGGTATTTACAGGGATGTTACTGAGCGACTGAAGATGGAAGAGGAGATGAACAGGGCATCAAAACTGGAGTCCATAGGTGTACTTGCAGGAGGTATTGCCCATGATTTTAACAATCTTCTTACAGCTTTGATTGGCAATATTGCCATGGGTAAACGACTTATTAATAGTGGCAGCACGGCATATGAAAGATTGGCGCAGGCTGAAAAGGCCTCTTTACGGGCTAGGGATCTCACCCAACAGTTGCTGACCTTCTCCAGAGGAGGCGCACCCATAAAACAAACCACCTCAATTATTGACCTGCTTAAAGACTCCAGCGGCTTTGCATTACGGGGATCAAAAGTCAGATGTGAATATTTTATATCTGAGGAACTCTGGCCAATTGAAGTCGACAGGGGTCAGCTCAGCCAGGTAACCCATAACCTTATAATAAATGCGGAACATGCAATGCCGGAAGGCGGACACATAACAATTTCGGCGCAAAATATAACGCTTGGAGAAGGGGAGATACCGAAACTGAAAGGTGGCCGTTATGTGAAAATCTCATTCGAAGATCATGGTGTCGGTATTCGCCGGGAAGATATTTCCAGGGTTTTTGATCCGTATTTTACTACCAAAATGAAAGGGAGCGGATTGGGGCTTGCAACTGCTTATTCAATAATCAGTAACCACAATGGTCTGCTTACTGTAGAATCAGAATTGGATGTCGGTACAAGCTTCATAGTATACCTGCCTGCCTCAACGGATGGAAAGAAGGTTGAAACAGTAAAAGTTAGTAAACTTTTCAAAGGTAAGGGCAGGATACTGGTGATGGATGATGACGAATTAATCAGGGACGCGGCTTCTGAACTGCTGGATTCTCTTGGCTATCAGGCGGAATGTACCTGTGATGGCAGTGAGGCTTTGAACGCTTACAGAAAGGCCCATGAGTCCGGAAATCCTTTTGATGTTGTTGTTATGGATTTGACTGTCCCAGGAGGTATGGGCGGCAAAGAAGCTATCAAGAAACTTATTGATTTGGATCCGACTGTAAAAGCAGTAGTGTCAAGTGGTTATGCCAATGACCCTGTTATGGCAAATTACAGAGAATACGGATTTGTTGGAGTGGTACCAAAACCCTATGAACCTGAAGAATTAAGCAAAGCATTACATGATGTAATTGCACATAATTAAACCGGACACCGACAATCAGGAGATGCTCATATGCAGACGGAAAAGGAAGCAAAAGCACTCATAAAAAAACTTGATAAACTTCTACGCCGCAAAATGGGGCCAATTTTCAACCGTTATGGGCAGGAACTGGATGATCTTATAACACCTCTCAAGTGGAAGCCGCTTGTTTTAGTTATTGGTAATTACTCTTCTGGAAAGTCGACATTTATTAATGAATTTCTTGGGACTCCAATCCAGCGGACCGGACAGGCGCCAACGGACGATTCTTTCACAATATTGACGACTCCCGACGAAGGTGAATCGGAGAAAGAGGTGCCGGGCAGCACATTGGTTAATGATGAGCGCCTACCTTTCGGTTCACTTAAGCGCTTCGGCGAAACACTGATATCACACCTGCAGATGAAGCAGATTGAAGTTCCGGCATTGGAAAACATTGCTGTAATTGATACCCCCGGTATGCTCGATTCTGTCACCGAGAAGGATCGGGGCTATGACTATCTTGGTGTTGTCGGTGAGTTATCAAGACTTGCAGATCTCATTATACTCATGTTTGATCCCCATAAGGCTGGTACCATTAAGGAAACATACCAGGCCATACGGAGCACACTGCCAGGGTCAACTGGGGAAGACAGGGTTGTTTATGTGCTTAATCGGGTGGATGAATGCGATAACGTAACTGATCTCGTGAGGTCTTACGGGACATTGTGCTGGAACCTTTCCCAGATGACAGGCGGTAAGGACATGCCGCGTATATTCCTGACATATGCGTCCACAGGTGACATAGTATACGATGAGAATGTATTTCCCCAACAGGAAGATATATGCGAAGTGTGGGGGAGCGAACGGCAGGAGTTAAAAGAAGCGGTGAAGACAGCACCCAAGTTACGCATGAACCATATCCTTGAAGAGGTTGATCGAAGTATTCGAGAATTGTCTTTGCAGGTAGAGGCTCTTGAAAGTTTTCGAAAAGGGTTTAGAACAAAAATGCAGGGCCTTTTGCGAGGCGGTACCGTGTTTGCAGTCTTGGCCTTTTTATTCGGTGACCTTGCCGGTAATTACCTGACAGGTTTTCCAGAAAAGACATTAATCGGAGGACTATTGAACGGCTCTTTCAGCACCGAACTTCTTATCTGGCCGGCTGCTGCCGGGCTACTTGTGTTATTAGTTCTTTTCGCATTAATTCAACAGGTTTTGTTTCCCAGGCATGTTAAAAAGACCATTGAAAATCTAGACACATTACTTCCACTGGAAACTGCCTACAAGCGGGACCTTTGGGACAGGGTAGCCGGACAGGTCAGTAAGCGGATATCCGGGCAGGGATACCGACAGTTATGGGTGAATAACAAACGTTATTTAAAGCGAATGGACCATTTTCTTGAGAAGGAGTTGCGACAGTTTTTTGAGAAGGTTAAGTCCAGTTAGAATGAGAGTATATATCGGGTGTCTTTTTCATCCATGAGTTTGCATGAGGCCTGTCGCGTAAATACTACCCGGCAGGCCTTTTATTTTGTGCCCTTTTAGCAGGATTTTATTCTCCTACCAAATAGGGTTTTATTGATTCATGAAACCTGCGGGCAATTATTGTGTATCCAGAACTGTTAGGGTGGATGCTGTCACTCATCAACACGTCGTTTCCCATGATTCCTTCGAAAATGTTGTCTACCAGCAATGCACCGCTCTCTTCCGATAGTTTCTTATAGGAGTTACCGAATCCCCTGTCCCAGAACGCTACCCTGATTCCGCCAAGAACTGGTAAAGCTTTTTCAGACTGGATTTTTTTTATAATTTCAGCAAGGTTGTTGAAAGCTGTATCTCTTGAAACACCGTTTTTGAGATCATTACCGCCAAGCGTGATCAGCACTATTCTTGGGGACTTTGATAATACATCCAGCTCCAGCCTCTTTAATGCCGAAGCCGTTGTATCACCGGGTACGCCAGCATTGATGATCGATACCCCGATCATACGGGAGAGTTGTGCAGGGTAATCCATTCCCTTGGAAGCACCCGTTCCATAAGTAAGGCTGTCGCCGAAACATATTATGTTATCTCCTTTAAGTTCAGTCGTAACTACATCGGGTAGAGAAATAAAAAGATAAGCGGTAAGTGCTGCGAGGGCTATCCCGGATAAATAAACAAAGTATTTCATGTGTTACTTTACCACCATTTAATTTGTTTAAAATTAGCAAAGAAAATTTATGATATTAAATAATATAACATAACCTTCGGCAGATATTTATATCAGGATAAGATTATCCGTGAATTAAGTTAATCTTTTGACAGTGTGTATGGCGATGCATATACTTTGAAAGTATAAGACAGGGATTTTATAAATCTTTTTAACTCGTTTCAGAGAAAATTCAGGTTTTTTCCTCAGCAAATTCTTGACTCAACTAAGAGTGATATTATGAAATTAGCTGCATTTCTAATGCTTTTCATATCATTCTTATCAATAAAACCGGTATATGGTTTTGATTGGGACCTCAATCTAACCAAAGAGCAGAAACTGCTGGCGGCTAACGTTGGAGGTGCGCTGTTCATAACCGGTTGGGGAATTGTAAAATGGGATTACTTTCAAAATGGCCCAACTGCCAGAACCGAAGAGTGGTTCGGCCGTGACACCAAGGAAGGGGGTGCAGATAAGGTTGGCCACTTCCATATAAACTACACCCTGTCCCACATTTTTTCCGGGCTCTGCGAGCATTGGGGGTATCCGAAAGAAAAAGCCGCCTTGTATGGTACGTTGTCATCATTTGGATTGATGAGCTATATGGAATTTGGCGACTCATTCAGTGATTTCGGTTTTTCATACGAGGATTTTATCATGAACGCCCTGGGTAGTTATGTTGGGTATTATATGTATATACATCCAGAGCTATCAGAAAAAATTGATTTCAGAATCGAGTATCGACCTTCTCTGAGCGAGCAGGATTTTTTTACCGACTACGAAAGGACAAAATATCTGGTCGCCCTCAAACTGGAAGGTTTCGATGCTATTGAAAATGACTATTTGAAATACCTTGAGGTGCATCTTGGTTACTACGCCCGAGGTTATTCAGAAGTAAATATCAAAGATGAACGCAATGTTTACGTGGGTATAGGTATTAACATCTCAAGGATTTTTTCTAAAATGTCCTACAAAAAAACCGCCAAGTTTTTTAACTATTACCAACCCCCATTTTCTTATGTCGAGTTTCGTAACAACCTGAACGACTGATGGCGTCGAAAAAAGTACGACCTACCGCGTCGTAGCAATTTTTCAGTACCTCTATCCGCCTCAGGCGGATTTTCGCTTCCTCGACGTAACTAATTATACCTTTTTGGTACTTAACAAAATTTCCATTCTTTTGAGTAAAGATCAATATCGTAGTCTTTTTTGGTTTGATCTGAAATCTGCGTTCCATTGGGAAGAGATATATTAATAAAATGTATACCTCATTAACGGAATGATTTGTTGTTTTCCTATTGTTATGATAGGGTTTTTCAGGCAATTATTGAGCTGTTAATGTGGTTACCAGGCCATAGAAATCATTTAAAAAAAGTAATTCAATGAAAAAAGTTGCCAGCTTCAGGGAAGCGTATAAAGCACATATTCTGAAAGGACACATGGAGGCGGAAGGAATCCCTGCTGTTGTAAATGATGAGCATGTTGCAAGCATTAACTGGTTGTATTCCCAGGCAATTGGTGGAGTCAAGGTAAGCGTTCCGGATGAATTGTATGAAGATGCATTACAGATTATACATAATATTGAAACACCCGGTATCCCTGAAAAAGAAAGCGAATCGGTAGAGCTTCATGACCAGTGCCCATTTTGCGGTTCACAAAAGGTTTCACCAACACTTTACTCCAAGTGGTCGCTTGTCCCATCATTACTTTTTCTGTTTCCTATCTTTTTCGGGCGTAAAAAATGGCACTGCGGCACTTGCGGTAAAAAATGGTGATAAGGTAAAACTCTAATATGGAGAGGATAAGCAATCGAATAATAATTTGGTTTATAATTTTGACAGCTCTCGGGGTTTCAGCCAGTTACAATTTCCTTTTTTTTCATAGCCTGGCAGAGATTTTCAGTATAGTAATCGCCTGCGGTATTTTCATGTTCGCCTGGAATACTCGAAATGTTATTGAAAACAACTATCTGCTGTTCCTTGGGTTTGCATATCTGTTCATTGCCGGGTTAGATTTTCTGCACACACTCTCATATAAGGGGCTTGGAGTATTCCCGGGATACAATGCAGACCTGCCGACACAGCTATGGATAGCCGCCCGTTACATGGAAAGTATCTCTCTTCTGATAGCGCCGTTTGTTCTGAACACTAAATTGAACACCAGGTTAACCATATCGGTGTTTACTGTTATATTTTGCATCATAATTTATTCGATTTTTTTCAGTACAATTTTTCCAGTCTGCTTTATAGAGGGAGCAGGTCTTACAGCATTTAAAAAGATCAGCGAGTATGTAATTTCAACAATTCTTTTGATATCTGTTTTTTTTCTATTCACTAAAACCGAGCATTTTGAAAAAAATATTATTCACTTGTTAGTCGGTTCCATAGTCCTGACTATTTTCTCAGAATTAGCCTTTACGTTTTATATAAGTGTGTATGGGCTATCTAACATCGTTGGACATTTGT
>CALZHP010000082.1 GCA_945787325.1 uncultured Desulfobulbaceae bacterium | reverse complement strand
TGACGTGCTGATACTAGGCCGATACTCTTTTCATTAAATGTAAAATACTGGCGTCCTTCGATCTCTTTAATACTTTCTCGTGGAACGCGCATTACGTGATCGATATTCACCAGAGGAAATGCATAAGGTTCATTGAAGATTTCAGTTAATAGAGCGCGAAGTACAGATAGTGTCAGGGGCAGCTGCATTTCAAATGAGGTACCTTTCCCCAGCTTGGATGATGCACGAACTACGCCACGTACTTCGTGTACAACGCTATGTACAACATCGAGACCAACTCCTCGGCCTGAAACTTTGCTGACTTTCTTTTTAGTGCTGAAGTTAGGTAAAAAGAGAAACTCGATGAGTTCGCTGTCGTTAAGATCTGCTGCCATCTCTTCGGTAGTAAGTTTTCTGTCTATAACCGCCTGTCGTAATTTTTCAACATCAATACCTTTACCATCATCTTTGACAACAATGCTCAGCATCCCGGCACTATGACGGGCTTCGAGCCGGAGAGTAGCTTTCTTAGGTTTTCCTGCAGCCTCTCTTTCTTCTGGGGTTTCAATCCCGTGATCAAGAGAATTACGGAGCAGATGGTTCAGTGGAGCTTCCATTTTTTCCAAAATCTCGCGGTCAACCATAGTTTCGGGGCCAATAATTTCAAATTCTACCTCTTTGCCAAGTTCCTTAGAGAGGTCGCGAATCATGCGCGGGAAACCTTTAATACCGTCGGCAAAAGGTCTCATACGACTTTCGATGGCTTCGTGATATAGTCTGTAAGAGATTTCTGTTGAATGACGAGCGTGTTTTTCAATTTCATTCAATTTTTTTTCTAAATAATCACGACAATTGTTGATTCGATTATATATTTCTTTGGTACGTAACTCCTTTGTTTCTTCCAGGATTCCTGACTCAGAATCTTCGATTATTTTGTCGGCCAGGTTTAGAAGTTCATCCTGACGATGCTTTAAGCGCTGGAGTTTTGCAGCAAAAGATGGGAGCCAGCGGGATTCAATAAGAACTTCTCCGGCAAGTCCCATAAGTCGGCTCATATTTTCGGCAGAAACTCTTATGGCTCTGGCGCCAGCAATGTCATCCACCCGTCTTGCCGGTTTTTCCTTAGACGGATCGGGAGCTGGAGCAGGATGGTCTTTTTTGACTTGTTCTGTTGCTGTTGATTCAGGTTTTGGAGCAGTTATAAGTTCTATCGCAGGCAGTGTTTCATGGTTTTCAATGGCTTGATAAACTTTTATCAGGGAATTTATTGCACCGCTATTTGTATTAAGCCACACATTTATTTCATCGGTTGGAACCTGGGCAATATCGTTTAGAATATCTACACCCTTTAACAGAATATCAATATTGCTATTGTCAAGTTGGATTTTTCCCTTCTGAGAGGCTACAAAAACATCCTCCATAGCATGGGCAAGTTGTACTGCAATATTGAGGTCAACAACACGAGCGGCGCCCTTAATAGAATGTGCAGCACGCATGAGAGATTCCAGTAGGGCTGATGAATTTGGTTCTTTTTCCAAACCGAGAAGATTGGATGATAAAACTTCGCAGTGATTTTCGGCCTCCATACGAAACAGGTCAAGCATTGACAAGTCCTGTAGGTCACTTAGAGGTTGATTGGTCGCTGTTTCTGCTATCGGTTCTGAAACCTCTTCTTCCGCAAAATCTTCTACAGGAGATTCATCAGGTATAGTTTCCCGCACCTGTTCAGTTTCTAGAATATGTGTTGATTTAGCATCAGTAGGTGAAACTTCGGGTGATTCCTGTAAAGAAATTTCAACATAGCGTGCGGCAAGTTCATCAATTCTATCATTATGATCTCTAAACCACTGCTCAGCACTTTCTTCCTCAACCTTTGATATTTCACCGAGCAAATCAACACCTTTTAGGAGAATATCAATGTTATCCTTGTTAAGTGTAATTTGTTCTTCCAGTGCTGCAACAAACGCGTCCTCCATAGCATGAGCCAGGTGAACGGCTTTATCCAGTTCTACAATTCTCGCGGCTCCTTTAATAGAATGAGCCGCCCGCATTAGCGACTCAAGAATATTGGTATCAGTTGGGTTTTGCTCCAGTTCCAGGAGGTTTGCGGACAATGTTTCGCAATGACTTTCCGCTTCCAGTCGGAACAGGTCAATCATGGGCATGGAACTGAAATCATTTCCACTTGTCATGCCAGATCCTTCGTTAAGGTTTTAAACAGAAGCTTGTCTTTAAGAAAACCAATATCCAGGTTCCTATGATACAGAATACCTTCGGTGTATACAGCTTTTGACCCGGAAACAGTAACCGGAGGATCGCGCATCATTTCAGGCTGATAACGAACAACGCCCATGATGTCGCTCACCGGGAAGGCGATAACCTTTCCTTCTCTATGAGTTACTATGAGACGTTCGGGCGCAACATAACCAGTTTCTGAATCATCTATTTCTTCTCTTTCCAGACCTAGAACTGATCCGATTGAAACACAAATCTCCAGCTTACCCTGGATGTTTACCAGACCACGTATAACAGGGTTATTGAGGTGAGGTATGCTGTGGATGGTTCCCATATCAACAACCTGCCTAATTACCAAGGTAGGCAGTGCCAACCACTCTGTACCGGCCCGGAATACGAAGGCTGATTTTGTTTTAGTTCGGGTAGACTTTTTTTCATCAGCGAGTAGGGATGTCCATTCTATCAAGTATTCCTCGGATGCTTCACGATCCAGAAGTAAACGGCCGGTAGCTGAATAAACTGAACAGTTGCGGCAGTGTACTACATTCCCTAACTCTGGACATCTTTCCTCAGCATTGCTCCATACACCTATTCGGTTCCAGCAATCATTTATTGACTTAAGTAAGGTACTCTTTTTTTCTTCCTGCATAAAAAAATCTCAAAGTAATAAGAAACGTTAATTATACGGAATTATTTGCCTGTTTAGTGTTTAGTATTTAACCTTTTCTGCAAGCGTTGAATTCTTTCATTATACGCCTTGGCTCTTTTGTTGTCGCCTGACTTTTCTGCAAGCAGTGCGAGCAAAACGAGAGCCTCATGGTGGTTCGGTTCAAGATAGACTGCTTTGCTGAGCAATTTTGTGGCATTTCCATAATCCTCCTCTGCGTCACGAATAACACCTAGCAAAAAATACCCTTGAGCAGAAGACTTGTGAGTTTTAAGGTAATCCTCGCATTTCTTGCTAGCCTCTTTCAGATGGCCCTGGTTTGCAAGGTGTTGAATGGTATCCAGTTCAGCTGGTATTTGTTTTTCAACTGCTTTTTCCTTAACCGGCTCCGACTTGACTTTTTTAAACTTATTGGGTGTAGCTTGTGGACTAGAGGCCTTGTTTTGAGGAACTGCTTGAACAGTTCTACTTACAGGAGCTTTGGTCTTTTGTTTATTCAGCCGCTCTTTTTTGAAGAAAGCAAAGGCCTGAGAGAAATTGGCAGGTACGAATGGAGAATTGTTAAAAAGACTTACCTCAGCGTGGCCAACAAAAAGGATACCGTTGGGTGCGAGTTGTCTATTGAGTGCGCCAATTGCTCTTAAACGCGAATGGCTGTCTAAGTAGATAAGAACATTTCTACAGAAAATAATATCGAAAACACCCAGGCTTTGCATAAACTCGGCATTTAAAAGATTTCCTTGGAAAAAGCGCACTTTTTCCCTCACAAATGGCTTAAGTAAAAAATCTTTACCGTCTGGGCTGAAGAAATCTCTCTGTAATGAATTATCAGTGCCCCTGAATGAGTTTGTTGTGTATCTAGCTTCTCTGGCTCTACCAAGAGATCTTGAACTGATATCCATAGCATACACCTGAAACTGTTCCACGGGCCAGCCAGATCGCAGCATCGTAATTGCCAGCGAGTAAGCCTCTTCTCCCGTAGAGCAGGGAGCGCTCAGCAATCTAAAAAATTTATCTTTTTTGGTTTTTAATCGATTTTCTGCAATTTGATCGAATAATACTTCAAAAGGGCGTTTGTCCCTGAAAAACCACGTTTCTGGAATGACAACTTCTTCAATTAATTCCTTGATTTCCAGTTTGGAAGATTTGAGTTTATGTGAGTAACTCTCTTCATTGGCCACATTCAGAGCTTTCATACGCTTATTCAAAGCTCTTTTCAGAGTGGTTTGGCCAATAGATGTTATTGCAAGGCCCATTTCCTGCTGTAGGATGGTCTCTATTAATGGGTTAGCCATTCAAGTTCACCGAAAGACTAAATCTAGATAATATGGAGTTATCAATCCTGGAAAAGTACACTTATTTCCTGTTCTGGAAGAATTTTCTTTAGATCAAACCACTGAAGCAAGCCATCAGAGTTGAGATCTGTTACAGCATGATCAAGAGTTTCATCTAATACAACCCCTGATGCCGGGGCACTTTCAAGTTTACTCTTTATAGTTTCGGTAGCGTTTTTGGCAATTAGGCCCAGAATTTCCCCGGGCTTTTCTTCGAAGGGATAGTTCACAACAATGATGCGGGTGCTCATCTTTAATTCAGAAGGAACACCTTCGCTTAAAACAGATAAATCTATCACTGGAACAGGCTTGCCACGATAATTCATCATCCCGGCCACAAATTCGGGAGTCCTGGGAACTTTTTTTAATTTTACCAGTGGGATTACTTCTACAATGTGATCCACCGGCAGGGCATATCGGCCATCCCCAAGCTTAAAGAGCAACAGCAGCATCTAATTCTCCGCTTTCTTCAACTTCGAGAACTTCATCTACCTTGAACTTGGCGGCGCCTTCCTGAAGCCCGATTGCTGCCTGGTGGAGCTGTGCGATCGAAGAACTGGTCTGGGCAAGAGACTCAGCTGTTTGCTGTGCAGCATCATTGAGCTGGTTAATTGCTTCACTGATCTGCTTAGCACCTAGAGTCTGCGCGTCAATTCCTTCGGTAAGAGATCCAACCTGAGGTGTAAGTACCTCAACCTGCTCAATGACCCCCAAAAGCTGCGCACTGGTTGTTCTGACCTGGTCAACACTTTGATGGGCATCTTCGGCAAATTTGTCTATACCCATAACAGATGATGAAATCGCCGACTGCACTTCCTGGACCATTTGTTCGATATCGAAGGTTGCAACAGCTGTCTGATCGGCTAGGCGTCTAATTTCTGTAGCAACAACCGAAAAACCTGCGCCATACTCACCAGCTTTCTCAGCCTCGATTGCTGCATTCAAAGAGAGAAGGTTTGTCTGGTCTGCAATCTTGTTGATTGTTTTTACTACTCCAACGATGTTGCCGGCTTTCTCACTTAAGATTGACAGTTTGTTTACAATCGCTCCCGTTGCGTCTTCCATTGTAACCATTGTCTTGTCTATTTCGGCAAGGCCGGAATGACCTTCCGAAGCTGCGAAAGCCGCGTTCTTCGTAAGACTGTTAACCCTTTTCATTGTCTCCATGAGATTTGCGCTGGTAGCAGCAATCTGTGTAGTTGAGGCGGCTATTTCACTTGAAGTCGCGGCATGCTCGTTGGCTGTAACTTCCTGTTGTTTGTTTGTTGCGGCCAGTTCAGTAATAGAACTTGTAACCTGGATACCGGACCTCTGAATCTGTGAGACAAGGTCACTTAAAAAATCGGCCATTTTATTGAAACCTTCCATTAAAATGCCGAACTCATCATGACGGTCATATTCCAGGCGGCCGGTCAGATCGCCTTTCATCATCCGTGATATTTCCGCAGTAATTTTTGTAAGAGGTGTATTAATGTTTCGTATAAGCATGATGCTGGCTATCATTGAGATTGCGATACCGATCAGGATAGTGATGGTAAATGCTTTCTTGGAAAAAGAGTAACGTTTTTTGGCGGTATTATATTCTTTTTGTACCGCTTCAAGTCTGTTCTGTACTAGACTATTAATTATGGTTTTATATTCCTCTGCCAGAGGATAGAGTTTTTCGTCGGTAAAAGAGTCCAGGCTCTCTTCATCCTCATTTTTCAGATATGTGATAAGTATTTCATTTAATTCGGTGGTAGTTATAATAATGGGTTTTGCATCTTCAAGCCAGCCGTCTCCTTTGGATTGACCATGTGTTTCATGGTCCCTCAGCATGGTTACCCACTTTTTTTTCAACAATTTGCTGGCAATTTGAACATCTCTTAAAGCCTGAGTCCAGCTTATCTGCCCAAAAAGTGCCTTGTCAACCGAGCGGACAATATTGTCCTGCATCAGAATATCCATTTCCCGGAATTCTTTTAATGGCAATACCTGATGTTCATAAACTGTGGAAAGTGAATTATTAGCAGTTCTCATGCCGTTCAACCCTCCCACTCCTGCGCCAACAATTAATATCAATAGGAAACCGACAAACCCGGCGAGACGCCATTTGACACTCATGTTCTTAATAAAGCTGCTCATTATGACCCCTTTTTTGTTGGTGAAAACTGTTGGGTTGAAACGGGTAAACTATCATTATTATTAAAAAAAGATACGATAATTACGTTCAAGTTCCATTATACAGGATACTGGGAAAAGATTGTAAACATGTGGAATGGATTAAGTCAAACAATTTGTTAATATTATTTAATATTAGCAGAGAGTTAGAATTCCTTGATATGCAATACTAGTAAGTGATTTGAGCTGTCAAAAAATCTCCATCCTGAAACGTTGCTTCTTATATAATAAAATTACTCCTTTTTCAGTGATTTCTTCAATTTTGACATCATTTGAAAGCATTTGTCCTTGCCGGACAATTCTACCATTTATGCTGGCTAGTCTGGCTGAAGGGTTGTGAGAATATGCAAGATAAGATATTTTTAATTTGGGAAGCTTTTTGCGTACCGAAGATGGTAGTTGGTGTATGAGGGGTATTTCGTCCTGTTCTGTATCCTTAGTTGATTCTTGGAGAGCCTTTTCCGGATGAGAAATAATCGGCACATCACTTTTTTGTGGTGTTGCCTTCGCAAATACTTTGCTTTGAACGTTGTCAAAAGTTGGAATACTGTCCTGGAGAAGTTCCCGGGGTACGTCAGTTTTGGCACTTTCTTGTGCATCTGGGGCTGTTACAGCAATTTGGGATTGTGGTTCGATTGTTTGCTCAGCTAACAAATTCTCAGAGCTTTGTTCAGGCTTGCTGGCTGATTTAGGTGGCACTAGGATTTCGCTTCTTGTTATGGTTTCAGCTGCATGTTCTGGTTCTGTTATTTTAGGACTTGAATCAGATGTCACGGTTTGCTGTGGTACTGGTTTATTGGGTAATTGTTCTTCAGACACAGCGGTTTGTTGTACAGGTTGCGGCTCCATATTGCCTGCTACTGGTTGTTCCCATGGCTTCACCCACCAGAGGACAACCAAGACATTAAGAGCAAGAGCACCAGCTATAAAATAAGTCCATGCTGGTCGCCTTTGCTTAATCGCAGAAACAGGCTCATGGATAGTCTGCAAGTCTGGGATAGTCCTGCCCTTGCGTTTTTTTTCCGATTTTTCGAGAGCATCAAGGATATAGGACATGTTTATGCGTCATTGCTCCTATTATATAGAAGAGGTATTTTGCTGCCGGAAGCTGAATTAATATGAATCAGAGTTTGGGCACCGGCAATTCCGTCAGGAAGAAGACCTTCGTTAAATTGAAATTGTTTTATTTCTTGCACAAGATGTTTTTCAAAAACAAGATTTTTTGCCTTTGAAGGTTTTCGATTGTAAATGGCTGCAAGCTGAGCGTCCAGCCATTTAATAACTTTTCCTGAATGTCCAGGTCTTATGGAATCGGTATATCCTGGAGGTGCCTTCCATAAAAAAGTAAAATCACCTGTCCATCGGCGGGCAATAGATTGTATCGGAACAGTGTTAAGATTTGACCCAATTGAAATTATAGCAGATTGTCCTTCGATTCTGTGTAAAGTTCCATAATAAATAATATTATTTTCACTTATAAACTGTAACATTGCTGGCCTGTTAAATCTTAATATGTCAGTTATACCACCTTGCAAGGCTAGACAATTTAGTCCCTGAGCCACCGCCTGTTGACAGTAGTTTTTTTCATTTGGCCTAAACTTTATTCCCCAGAGTTTAAAAAGTTTCTCAAATGACAATTTCATGCTGCCAGTACCTGTTAGTTCATTAGGTAACCCCAGAGAAGGATTATCTGCAACTACAGTTTTTTCTGAATCTATGGATTGAGGTTGTGCAATAAAAACCGGCAATTTTATTTCAGGCTGAGAAAACGACGGTTCAATCTGAGAAGTCTGACTGTTTCGATTCGATTCTGCAGCGCTTTGATTTATTTCGGGTGTATGGATCGATTGAGGAATAATATTTGGATATTGAATTACTATTGCAAATACTATAACTGCTGCAAGTGTATAAAGAAGAACCGGCATTCTTTGTCTTGATGATTCGCTCTTACTGATGTTTTTCTTCTTACCCAAAACCTCATTTGCGGATTTCTGCAGTGTCGCGCTATCAACATTTCTATTTCCTTGAGTATAGGCGCCGAGTAAGGCCCTGTCGCATAAAACGTTAATAAGCCGTGGAATTCCATCTGTAAGCTGAAACAATTTGTCAATACATGGATCAGGGAAAATTTTTTCATTAATACCGGCAACAGACAAGCGATGTTTTATGTAAGGACCAACTTCCTTCTTGGAAAGCGAACCTAGATGAAAACGTGCGGTAATTCTCTGGGCAAGCTGTCGTAACTCCGGTCGCTCCAACTTCTCGAGCAATTCAGGTTGACCGAGCATAATGATCTGCAGAAGCTTGCGCTGATTGGTTTCAAGATTTGTGAGGAGACGAATCTGTTCTAATACATCTGTCGAAAGGTTCTGGGCTTCATCAATTATCAGAACGGTTTTTCTGCCTTTTGAATGCGCTTCAAGAAGATATTTGTTAATAGCATCGACAAAGACCTTGATGCTTATGTTCTCTTCAGGATAGCTGATATGAAGTTCGTCGCAAATTGAGGCAAGCAGCTCTAGCGCAGTCACCTTAGGATTGAGAATAAGTGCAATATTGCAATCATCGGGTCGTTGCTCCAGAAGACATCTGCATACGGTAGTTTTACCGGTGCCAACCTCTCCGGTCAGAAGCACAAACCCACCATCTCCTTTGATGCCGTATAGGAGGTGCGCGAATGCTTCCCGGTGCCCAGTGCTCATGTATAAATAACGGGGATCAGGTGCGATTGAAAAGGGCTTTTCGTCTATACCGAAGTGTTCGTTGTACATTTGAAAAAGTAGTTAATTATATATTGATGGAAATCCAACTCCGCATTTTACCCGACTTAAAGGGAATTACAAGAAATTCGTTAAAACTCAAAGGAGCTAATCGACCCTAATATGAATTAAGTGG
>CALZHP010000081.1 GCA_945787325.1 uncultured Desulfobulbaceae bacterium | reverse complement strand
AGAAGAGCTGCCGGGGCTGATGAAAGACGTTCAAAGCCTGCGGCAAAAGTTGTATGGCCTGCGTCAAGATTGTAAGGGTGTAACCGGTATCGGCAAAGTAATGGAGGCAATTAAGCAGTGGATACTTTCCGGACAGACTAAATGTTTATTTACTGAATTCGAATCACATATGTTTGAAAAATGTCTAACGGTATTAACTAAGTTAAGAGTTAACGATTCCGATTCAGTTGAGGCAACTTTGGAGCTTTACAATTACATCTCCGGTGTTCCTGGAGATTATTTCAGAACGGAACCGTTGTTATATCAGGGGGTATTAAAGCCTTCTGAAGTATTGAAGGCCCAGCAAAAAAGAAGAGAGGAGGCTAAAAACAAATTTGTTGATGCCTTATCTTCGGTCATTGCAAACTTGCCCGGATTGGATTCGGGCAGAAAAGATGAAGTTGTTACAATGGAACTGAGTAGTATTGCTAGTTCAGATGACGGCACCGCGTTAATCACTGACCCAGGTAAAAATTCACCTGACAATGATGACAAAGATAACAGGATGCCTAATTTTGTTACCATCGATGGAAAACAATTTGCTGTCCCGGAATCCTTAATGCCACTTATGCAGGAAATCAAAAATGACCTTGGTTCTATACCTGAAACATATTTCTCAAGTGCCATGGGAAGAGCCGGGAGCACTTCCCAGGATTTTCATGGACCGGAAGTATTTGAGGGCGAAAATGCAAACGGCTACATCACTTATGATGAATGGGACTTTCGACGGGCTGGTTTTCGTAAGAATTGGTGTACACTTCTTGAAAAAGATGTGCTGCCGGTAAAGGGAAAGCTTGTCAGCAATACCCTTGAAAAATACCATGGAATGCTGCATCAGCTTAAAAAGCAGTTTGAAATGCTGCGTACAGAGCAGCGATTTGTACGGCGACAGCGAGACGGGGATGATATTGACCTGGATGCTGTTATTGAAGCGCAATCCGATGCCAGAGCCGGGCTAGCGCCTTCGGAAAGGCTGTTTGTAAGACTTATGCGGGATGAGCGTGATATTGCCGTTGTCTTTCTGGTGGACATGTCATCGTCCACTGAAGGATGGGTTAGCAAGGCAATAAAGGAGTCATTAATCCTTATGTGTGAGGCCCTCGAAGCTATAGGTGACCGATATGCAATATATGGTTTTTCCGGGATGAGGCGCACCCGCTCTGAAATATTCCGCATAAAAAATTTTGGTGAACATTATGATGAAATGGTTAAACAAAAAATTACAGGAATTGTACCTCAAGACTATACTCGAATGGGACCTCCAATACGTCATGTAACAAAACTTCTTGAAAAGACAGAGGCGAAAGTACGGATGGTCATCACTTTGTCTGATGGTAAGCCAGAGGACTATGATGATTATAAAGGAGATTACGCCATCGAGGATACCCGGCACGCACTTATCGAAGCAAAAGCCGCCGGCATTCACCCGTTCTGTATTACCATCGACAAAGAGGCCCATGATTACATGTCCCACATGTACGGGGAAGTAAATTATATCTTCCTGAAAGATATTAATAAACTGCCTGTTCGTATGCCGGAAATCTATCGCACTCTCACGACCTGATCATTCATAAGTTTATAATAACGCTGTTGAAATTCAGTTTTTTGTTTGTCATTAACAGGCAAGAGATGTAGGATTGCAACAAAATTGAAATTAGAACTCTGCAAAATGTGATATCATTTTATCACTAGTCGCAGCTGCTAAATGAGAAAAATCATAAATGCAGACCTCAATTGCTGTTGCTTTTATATTTTTACTGGCCGGGTTTACCCAGGGAGTTACAGGCTTTGGCTCTGCCCTTGTGGCGATGCCTCTGCTTACACTGTTTCTGGATGTTAAAACAGCTGTTTCACTGAGTGCTCTTCATGGCCTAGTTATAACCCTGTTTCTCTCTTTTCAGATGCGAAAAAACCTGGACAGGCACAAGATAATACCATTAATCGCAGGTAGTCTCCCAGGAGTTGCCATGGGAATTTATTTTCTGAAAAGGGCTGATGACAGTGTGATTAAAATGCTGCTAGGTATTATGCTAATCAGTTATGCTGTTTACCGACTGACTAGCAGGCAAGTCACGGAAAAGATTTCCAAGCAATGGGGATACTTGGCCGGATTCGCAACTGGAGCTATCGGTGCC
This sequence comes from uncultured Desulfobulbaceae bacterium, assembly GCA_945787325.1. Lineage (GTDB taxonomy): Bacteria > Desulfobacterota > Desulfobulbia > Desulfobulbales > BM004 > CALZHP01. The sequence continues at coordinate 7,220 of CALZHP010000081.1, read as the reverse complement.
GCATTCAGTGCGGGAGGGCCGCCGGCAATTATTTATACGACTCTTACCGGCTGGGATAAAGACGTAATTAAAGCAACCCTGTCCGGATTTTTTCTCTTTGTGGGATTTCTGGTTGTATTAGGACACGCCGCAACAGGTGTTACAACATTGCAGGTAATGCGACTCTTTGGTGTTTCAATTTTATTTGTATTGCTGGGCGTCAGTGTCGGGTCTATTTATTATAGGACCTTAAAGAGTGATGGATATCTCAGGATAGTTCTTGTTTTATTGGCAGTAATGGGTGCAATGATGGCGATTACAGCATTTTAGGGATTTGGACAATTTATACTGGCCATTATGAACTAAAACATAAAATTAATATACTTCTGATAAGTTATCTTAATTTCTCTTTAATCAGATGAAGTTTAATAAAGAAAAAAATCTGCCGGAACTTTACCCTTTTACTCCTAAAACATTCAATGTGGCGGGAGTTAAACGGTCTTATCTTGATGAAGGTGAGGGGCCGGTCATTGTTATGCTGCACGGAAATCCTACCTGGTCTTTTTACTACAGAAATCTTGTTACACTTCTAAGTGGCAAGTATCGAATAATTGTACCTGATCATCTTGGCTGTGGAATGTCAGATAAGCCCCAGTACTACATTTATCGTCTTCGCAATCATATCGATAATGTTGAAAGGCTGTTGAAAAAACTTAAAATAGATAAATATTCTCTTGTGGTGCATGACTGGGGTGGTGCTATAGGCATGGGGCTGGCTTTACGCACTCCAGAAAGGGTGGAATCACTTGTGGTCATGAACACGGCAGCTTTTCTTTCAAACCGTATCCCTTGGCGCATCAATATATGTCGCACCCCTATCATTGGTGATATACTTGTGCGTGGACTCAATGTATTTGCAAGAGGCGCTATTCATATGGCGGTAAAGAAAAGAATGCCGCGAAAAGTAGCAAAGGGTTATCTGGCACCATATAATTCATGGGCCAACCGTATTGCCACTCTGCGTTTTGTTCAAGACATCCCGTTATCGGAAAAAGATGAGTCTTGGAACTTGCTTAAAGAAATTGAGCAGGGACTTGTAAAGTTCAGGCATACACCTATGCTAATTCTCTGGGGTGGCAAAGATTTTTGTTTCACAACACAATTTTATGATAGGTGGAGAGAAGAGTTTCCACAGGCTGAATGCATTCTTTTTACAGATGCCGGTCATTATGTCCTTGAAGATGCCTTTGACCAAATAGCGCCACGTATATCAGATTTCTTCAATAACAATCTTTCAAATCAGCTTTCAGATGGATAATCAAAATATATCCGGGGCACTTTCCGAGATAGCAGAATTGTATCCAGAGCGTACCGGTTTAATAGTCAAAAAAGAACAGGGATATCAAAGCTGGACTTTTGCGGACCTGGATTTGATCACGGACTGTTTTGCTTATGAGCTCACGGATGCCGGTGTTACAAGGGAAGACCGTATCATTCTCATGGTAAAGCCGTCTCTTGAATTTATCTGCCTTACATTTGCTCTATTCAGGATAGGAGCAATTGTCATACTTATCGACCCAGGAATGGGGTATAAAAACCTTACACGCTGTATCACAGAAGTGAAGCCTGATGTTTTCATCGGCATACCGGCGGCACATATTTTCAGAAAGTTGTTTTCCAGCTCATTTAAAACAGTGAACAAAAAATTCTGTGTGGGATTTTCGTTCGGTTTTTTTGGCAAATCACTTTCTGATAATTCTTTAATTATCAAATGGAAAAAGAGCGGCAGATATCCTGCGGTATCAGCAAACGAAGATGAGCTGGCAGCTATTTTATTTACTACAGGGAGTACAGGTCCGCCTAAGGGAGTTCGTTACGAACATGGAGTATTTCAGGCACAACTGAAGCTGATACGTGATTATTATGAAATTACCCCGGAAGACATCGACCAACCTGCTTTTCCACTTTTTGCTCTCTTTTCTACCGCTCTGGGAGCCTGTGCTGTAATCCCTGATATGAATGCAGCCCAGCCCGCAAAGGTGGATCCTGAAAGATTCATTAAATCCATTATCGATCATAATGTTACCTATTCATTTGGTTCACCAGCCATTTGGAATGTGGTAAGCAGATACTGTATCGATCGGAAAATCAAACTACAAAGCTTGAATAAAGTCCTAATGGCAGGCGCACCGGTTTCAGGTGAACTTATTGAAAGGGTGAAAGCGATTATGGCTAATGATGGAGAAATTCATACCCCTTACGGAGCCACTGAAAGTTTACCCATATCTTCAATGACTGGTGCTGAAATTTTAGCCGATACCTGGTCGCACACAAGGGAAGGGAAAGGGACGTGTGTTGGCAGGCCGTTACCGGGCATTACTATTAAAATTCTACCAATTTCTGATGAGCCGGTGTCAAGATTGGACCCATCAAAGGAGCTTACTTCAGGAACGATCGGCGAGATTGTCGTAAAAGGCCCTGTAGTGACAAAAGCCTACGATAATAATGAAAGGGAGAACGCTTTATCCAAGATTAAAGAAGATGGATCATGCTGGCACAGGTTGGGTGATGTGGGGTACTTCGATAATAAAGGTCGTTTATGGTTCTGTGGCAGGAAAGCTCATCGGGTGATTACTGCAGACGAAACTCTTTATACTATTCCCTGTGAAGCAATTTTTAATGAACACCCGGCGGTCTTTCGTTCCGCTCTTGTTGGTGTGGGACCGACCGCCTGCCAAAAACCTGTACTCATTGTCGAACTTTATGATAAAGATAAGGAACAGAACGATCTAAAAAAACAACTGCATGACCTTGCTGCAAAGAACAGAATAACACGTAACATCCATTCATTTCTTGTGCACCCTGGCTTTCCAGTCGATATCAGGCACAATGCCAAGATATTTCGTGAAAAGCTCGCGTTATGGGCCGCGGAACAAGATAATATATAAGGACAAACCCAGTGAGTTCGATAGTTATCGGAGGCGGCGGTTTTGTTGGTTCCGCCATAGTAAAACAGCTTATTGAAAGGGGCGAAGAGGTTGCCGTCGTCGGAAGAAACTATTATCCCGAGATAGAAAAACTGGGTGTGGAGATTTTACAGGGAGATATTCTGAACAAGGATTTTCTGACTCATGCGCTTAAAGGATTCCATACTGTTTATCATACTGCTGCCAAGGCCGGTATCTGGGGCAAGTATGAAGAGTATCATGCGATAAACGTTACCGGGACACAAAATGTACTAAATGCCTGTAAAAATAACGATGTTAGTGTGCTTGTATATACCAGCACGCCGAGTGTTGTTTTCAACCAAAACGATATTGCTGGAGAAGATGAAAGCCTGCCATATGCAGACAAGTTCTTATGTTACTACGCGCTTACTAAGGCTGTTGCGGAGCAGGAAGTACTCGAATCAAATTCTTCAAATTTAAAAACCTGCGCTCTCCGTCCTCATCTCGTCTGGGGACCCGGTGATCCGCACCTCATTCCACGTCTTCTGGAAAGGGGCAAGAGGGGGTTGTTGAAGCAGGTTGGTAAGGGAGAAAACATGGTAGACATATCGTATGTCGACAATGTGGCAGAAGCACATGTACTGGCAGCCGATAATTTAAGAACAGTTGCAACCGCTGCCGGTGAAGCTTATTTTATATCCCAAGATGAGCCTGTAAACCTCTGGAGCTGGATAAATGAACTGTTCAAACGTTTGTCTGTTCCTCCGGTAGACAGCAAGGTGAGTTTCAGAAAGGCATATTTTGCCGGTCGTGTTCTGGAAGGTATTTATTCTACTCTGGGTTTTACTAACGAACCCCGCATGACCAGATTTCTTGCCGAACAGTTGGCTAAATCCCATTGGTTTTCCATCGAAAAAGCAAAAAGGGACCTGGATTACACGCCGCGTATAAGCTCTGAGGATGGTATGAATAAACTGGTTGCATACATTCGGGACTTTAATGTGGTATAATGATATTAATATGAAACGCTTAATTGGCATCACAACCCTATTGATCTTTTTCCTGGTCAATTTATCTCTTACATCATTCAGGTCTGAGGCTCTGGCTTTTTCAGTTGGCGAAGAGAGGCAGGTAGGTGAGAAACTCTTGAGTATAGTTCGCCGAGACCTCAAGCTGCTTGATGATCCAGATATCACCCAGTATGTAACAAGGCTTGGTCGGGAAGTCCTTAAAACTGCCGGTCCACAATTTTTTGATTACCATTTTTTCGTGGTCAACAACAAAGAGTTCAATGCATTTGCAGCTCCCTCAGGCCTTATTTTCTTACATTCAGGTTTGATCGAAGTAATGGGAAAAGAAGGTGAGATGGTAGGGGTGTTGGCCCATGAAGCCGGACATGTAGTAAGCAGGCATATTGCCGACCGCTTGAGGAAATCCAAGCAGGTTTCAATTGGTACCATGGCTCTAATCATAGCAGGTATGGCGATTGGTGCGGGTCCCATATCTGAAGCCCTTATAACAGGTTCCATGGCAGCGGGCGCATCGATGAGTCTTAATTTCAGCAGACAGGATGAAGAGGAGGCCGACCGCCTTGCATTCAAATGGATGCAAGCACAAGGCAGAGATCCTGCTTTCATGCTTGATATGCTGAGGACAATGCGCAAGGTTAATCTATTTAGAAGCGGCAACATTCCACCGTATCTTCTCACACACCCTGAACCAGGTGCTCGTATGGGATATGTCCAGGACCTTCTTCTTTTTAATGAAACGAAGGAATATCCTGAAACCGATGAGTTCGAATTCCTGCGCATGAAATATCGCGTACTCTCAATGTCTAAAGACCCTCAGGTCCTGGCTCCTCAGTTACGTCGCATACTTGATAATGACAAGGTCAATGACATAGAGAAAACCATGGCTCACTATGGTCTTGCTCAAACATATATAGCACAGGCACAGTATGCGCAGGCTGAGTCATCAATGAAGAAAGTATTGACAAAGCTTAATAACCGACCAATTCTGAAAACAGATATGGGGGCATTGTTGTATGAAAGCGGCAGGTACAAAGAAGCACTAGCTCTCTTTCAGAAAGCCCGAAAGGAGGACCCGGATTGTTGGTATACATCTTATAACTTGGCTAAGGCCTTGCAGCAGATGGGAAAAATATCCCAGGCACTGCGTTTGTACGAAGAACTTCTTGATAAGTTGCCGGATTATTCAAAACTCTATTTCCAGATCAGCAAAATAAAGGCGGGGCAGGGTGAAAAAGCCTCGGGTTACTATTACCTTGGAGTTTATTACTGGTATGAGGGTAACCAGAATAGGGCAAAGTATAACCTGAAGAAGGCGCAGGATGAATTGCCTGAAGGTAATATAATTAAGGAAAAAGCAAAAGTTATGCTTGAGAAGATAGAGGAACTTGAAAAGATTTAGTTATTTCCATGTTGTACGTACCATTTTTATGGTGGCAAAGGGTGCTTAGTACAGGGAGAATGGGAAATATGAAAATTTTCAAGCTGGTACTGATATCAATGTCAGCACTTATATTTATGATATCCGGTTGCGGCAACCAGAAATCATTGGTGGATGACCGGACCGAGACGTTTGTAAAATTATGTGGTTCCTGCCACGGTGTAGAAGGCAGAGGTATGACAGGTCCCAGCCTTTATAACTGCAGTGTCTGTATGTCCCCTGAGAAACTTAGCAGGAAAATTGAAAGGACAATGCCCCTCAGAAATGCCAACGTCTGTACCGGCGAATGTGCTTCAGAACTAGCTTCCTATATATTAGAGGAATTTAACGGAAAAAAGGGACATTAGTGTAGCTCAACGTAACCCTTTTCTATCCCCTTTAGGTGAATTATGTGAAGTTCTCCGGTAAATCAGTAGCTATCATTACCATGCTGGTTTTGGTGTTTGTACTAGCGGCATATTTTTTTAAGGATGAAGTTCCAAATGTAAAACCAGCCCCTGCCCTCATGAAACAAGGGGCTGGAAATCAGAAACAAAACCCTCCTAATGGAAAGCTTCAAGAACAGAAAGAAAAAAACAAAGAACTGACAAAAATATCTAAAAGTCAAATAATGGAGCGTTTAGATGTTGTGCTTGGGATTCCAGAAGTAAATAATAAAAGCAAAGCTCTTGAAGATTTAGCTAAAAAATCTGCTGATAACGGTTATCTCAATATTGCCTTAAATATTGCTCAACAGATAACTGATACCAAAACGAAAAGTTCAACGCTAAGTTATGTGTCCTACATGGCTGCAAAGGCGGGAGACCTTGAACTTGCAGTAAAAATTGCTGAAAAAGTCCCAGGTTCGACTACAGCAAGCAATTGACAATAAAAATTCCCTGTTGTTTATATTGAAAAAAAATGAATAAAAGGTGCAGTGGGATCAGGTTGATTATACATTCGAGACCATTCAGATGCGGAAATATCTCACAACATATGTCCGGATTGCAATAAAAAACAACACAATGATGGCGCGTTGCACTGACATTTTCGCTGCAATGTGGCATCATAATTCAGCAAAGATACCTGCAGGGCCCAACCCGGTGGCCTGAAGAAAAATATCTTAATGTTATCGGAGAAACTAACGAAAGCCGCGGCATCAAAGACCTATGGGTAGACAGACATAAAAAAGAAGTCTTTTTTCAGCGTGCCAATTTCTGAAAAATAAGCTTTTCAGAAACATCTCTGTTCAGCCGGAACACATAAATCGAATAACCAATCTTATATGAATGTTATTATTCGTTAATAATATACTTGCTGCTGTCTTATTATGTCTTATTGTGTAAAGCAATGTAATGAAATTTCGAATTGTGTCATCGAAAGTAATTACTATAAATGAGGAACAAATTAATGAAAGAACACGAGAAGATCAATTATGTCGAATTTCCTGCCATAAACATTGAGGCTACCAAAAACTTTTTTACTAAATCATTCGGTTGGTCGTTTATAGATTATGGCCCCGAATATACAGCTTTCTCAAATGAAGGAATTGATGGCGGCTTTTATCAATCGAACCTTTCTTCATCCACTGAAAACGGTAGTACTCTCATCGTTTTATACAGTAAACATCTAGAGCAAACCCTGGCAAAAATTGAGGGTGCCGGTGGTACAATTATCAAGCCCATTTTTTCTTTTCCGGGTGGGCGGCGTTTTCATTTCTCTGATCCCAATGATAATGAATATGCTGTATGGAGTGACGTGAATATATAAAAATTGAAAAAAAGGGGAATCATCATGAAATTATCGGCAAGTATTTTTTTGTTATTGGTTCCAATAGTGACGTTT
>CALZHP010000080.1 GCA_945787325.1 uncultured Desulfobulbaceae bacterium | reverse complement strand
AAAAAAACCTGTTTAGCTTCAGTATAGAAGGATATAAATAAAAGTTTTTAATTGATAAATTGTGTTCATTTCAACTTCTGTAGCAGCCTAAATCCTTTCATTTTATTATATTCGAACCCCACGGTGTCATGCTTTACACCCCTTTTCCTGACATTCATCTTTCTTCTTCCGCAAAAATCGTTGATATATCAATACAATATTCTTATACTTGGGCAACAAAAGTTAGTGACAGCCATTATCTGCCCTAATTTAATTAATGAAGTGGAGGTTGTTTTGGAGAAGGAAGATCCGGAAAAACGAGTAATCCAGCGAATTGAAGCGGAACCAATGCAGGGAGTTACGTTTACGATACATGGAAAAACCGAAGTTCATGTGGGTATAATTGTTGATACAAGTGAACGTGGTATCGGCATTACATCCCCAATAGAAATAGCACCAGGGGAACTAGTACATTTAATGATTGGTGAGACTGAAGCCAGGTATACCGGAGAAGTCCGCAGGTGCGAACCGGACCCATGGATTGAAGATACCTATCTCATAGGTGTAAAAATCCGGCTTAAAGAAGTGGCAGACAGCTAACCCGTTACGTTAATTTTTATCATTCCTTCGCTTTACATCTTTATTTATGATTTTTCTTTTTCACAATACTGCCAATCATCTGTTAGTTCATATACAATAAGCTACAATATTCAATCACTTCTTTTGTTGACAACATGCCCAATACGGGTCTCTGAAAATTCTTTCCAATTCATCTTAATCAAACTATTTGCTGGGTGCGTATTTATACAGTTTTCTCTGCAGAGTTCTCCGGTGTATACCAAGTTTTCGGGCAGCTTCACTGATATTACCACTACAGTCAGCTAAAACTCGATTAATATGCTCCCATTCAGCCCTGGCAAGCGAAGGAGGCAAATAGTCGTCATCCGGCGCAGAAATACCTGATCTTGGATCTTCCGAAAACGCCTTGAGAATATCATCCACATCAGCTGGTTTTGAGAGATAATAATGTGCACCCAGCTTTATCGCTTCAGTTGCTGTCGCGATACTTCCATAACCGGTTAACACAACAATGCTTAAATCATGATAGATCCTTATTGCATCCCTGACAACATCCAGTCCTGACTTTCCAGGCATTTTCAAGTCAACAACTGCCATGTCAGGCATATTTTCCCTTACAGCACTAATAGCTTCATCGTAATTTGATGCTGTAATTACATCGAAACCCCTGCTTAAGAAAGCGCGGGCAAGCCTGTCTCTGAAGAAATCCTCATCGTCAACAATGAGTATGTTTCTGGTGATTTTATCTTCATTAACTATCATGACTTCTCCTTCTCAGAAATCTTTTTCAGGGAAACACTCAGTATCACTAAAGTGTCTTTTCCAGGAGTTGATTCCAGAACGAGCCTGCCACCGTATAATTCCGACACTGTTTGGGCAAGATAGAGGCCGAGCCCAAGGCCTTCACCCTTCTCTTTTGTCGTAAAAAAGGGATCGGTAGCCTTGTCAACCGTTTCAGGTTTCATCCCAACACCCTGATCACGTACCTCAAAATACAGATACTGATCGTCCTTTCGTGAACGCAGAGTAACTAAAGAATCCGGTAAAGAGGCATCAAGGGCGTTTATAATAAGCCCCTTAATGATGCGTTTGAAAGTACGCAATGGCAAACGTACAACCAAATCATCCACTTCATTTACATAGTTGATATTATCTAATTGCGTCGTCGAAAAATTCGATAGTACAGTGCAAATCAATTCTGGGACAGTGATTACAACCTCGGCCTCTCCCATGTGTTCTCCGGCATCAGCAGACATTTGGTACAAAATCTCTTTACATCTCTCCACCTGTTGGCGAATCAACTTTGCGTCTTCCATTAGTTCCGGTTTATCATGATTATGTTTGAGAGAATGCAGCATTTCACCTGAGGCAACAGCTATCGTCGACAGCGGGGTGGAAAATTCATGTGCAGCCCCTGCAGCAAGAGTAGCAAGAGAAGCCAATCTTTCACTACGTAGTTTTTCTTCCCGAAGTTTTACAAGCGTTTTCTGGTGCTGATCCAGAGCCAACTGTATTCTTCCAACAAAAAACACAATAAAACAAGCGGTTATTGAAAAAGCGACCCACATCCCCTGTAAGTGCAAAGTCATATTGCTATCTTCACCAGCAGTTCCAGATAAGCTGTGGCAGATTGGTGAAGACTGACTTCCAAAGTTGAATAATCCGGAATCTCCAAAGAATGGCACCATAAAAAACTCAACACATGGATAGAAAAAACTGGCATAGCAGAGAATAGTAAAAAAGGTGAGTCCCCATGCCCATCTAGGGCGCATCAAAATCGCGCCAAGTACAATATGAACCAGGTAGAGGAATGTAAATGGATTCATGGGCCCGCCGGTGTAAGCGAGCAGCAAGGTGAGAAGCACAGCATCCAGAAACATTACACAAGCGAACAGCCATTCGTTTACCGCTTGTTTTCTTAGAATATATGTAAAAAACAGGTTACTTATGACTTCAAAGAGGATAATTACCGAGACTATCAGTATAGGTATTTCGACATCGAGCAGCAACCAAACTGCCAATATAAGGAGTACCTGACAGGCAACCGCACCCCATCGGAGGAGCAACAGCCAGGCAAAAGCTATATCTGCAGTCCCCTCAATGCCTGCTTGCCGGATTTTACCTGATGCTCCAGATTCCATTGATTCTCCATTTGTAACAAAATAGGTTCTTCAAATAACAGTTATCAATACCACATTCCACCTGAATAATCCATTATGAAATTCCCGGAAAAGCCTTTTGTATAAAAGCTTTCAAGCAATTTCTGGTGCGACAATTTGCCACATTTTCATCTCCATAAGCCTGTGTTATGTTTTTTTAACTTTTTTCTCTTTGCAATGTCTTCGTTCAGATAATTCCTCCCCGGTTTATCTTCATCAGAGGACATCCTGCCAACATCTTCTCCATCCGGGAGGTCAGACCTGGATGGAGAAGACTCATTCAAAAAAGTATCAACTTTTCTTTTAGCTTTTCCATATACCTGAGTGTTATAATTTAATCGATACCTATCAGGCATATGTTCATTACAGTTCCTTATACATTTAATGAATTAAGAAATTATTTTCAGAGGTTATCTATGTGCGGCAGGTTTGCTTTGATGACACCAAAAGAGGAAATAGCGGCAAGATTCGACCTGTCGCAACAACTGGAGTTAGCAGTACGATATAACATCGCTCCATCACAGCTGGCGGCTGTTATAAGGCAGAAACCAGATACACGTAACGAATTGATAATGATGCGGTGGGGATTAGTCCCGCACTGGGCTAAAGATATGAAAATAGGTTACAAAATGATTAATGCCCGGGCAGAAACAGTAGCTGATAAACCTTCATTCCGATCGGCATTCAAACAGAGGCGCTGCCTTATACCCTCAGATGGTTTTTTCGAATGGCAGCACGCTGCCAATAAAACGAAGCAGCCCTACTTTATTAAAATGAAAAACGGTGACCTTTTTGCCTATGCAGGCTTGTGGGAATCTTGGCAGGACCCGGAATCCGGTAAGACTGTTGAGTCATTTACCATTATCACAACTGGGGCAAATACCATTGTTACAAAAATTCATGACCGCATGCCGGTAATCCTTAGGCCGGAGCAGTATGGACACTGGCTGTCCCCTACAACAGAACAGTCCTTCCTGAAAAATCTCCTGGGGCCTTTCGATCCTTTCAAAATGACGGCCTACCCAGTTTCAGGTATGTGTAATAATGCACAGAACGATGCCCCTGGATGTATAAAAAAGGTAGATATTTAAATTTCTGATTTCTCTCCCAAGAATTTTATTTTGTTACTTCGTCAAAAAGTTGGAGAAAATCGCCATACCCTTCCTTTTCCAGATCTTCAGCCGGAACAAATCGCATGGAGGCAGAGTTAATACAGTATCGCAGACCAGTAGGCTCAGGGCCGTCAGCAAACACATGACCCAGATGAGAATCCGCTTCCTTACTGCGCACTTCAGTGCGCTTTATAAACAGCTTTCTGTCTTCTTTTTCCACAATACTAGCAGGGACCAACGGTCGGGTAAAGCTCGGCCACCCTGTTCGGGAATCATACTTGTCTATTGAACTGAAGAGCGGCTCTCCCGAGACAATATCTACATATATGCCCGGTTTTTTATTATCCCAGTATTCGTTTTTATATGCAGGCTCCGTCCCGTCTTTCTGGGTAACTTCGTACTGTAAAGGGGTGAGATTCTTTTTTATTTCACTCATGTCCTTTTTGCTCCCTTTGCGGTCTTTCCCCCAAATCTTGTCCAGGAACTTGTCGCGTCCTGAACCATACCTGTAAAATTTGTAACGTATAGGACTTTTCTTGTAGTAATCCTGATGATAATCCTCAGCCATGTAAAACGGAACAGCAGGTATCACTGGAGTAATAACCGGTTTGTCATATCTTCCGGAGTTATCCAGCGTTGCCTTGGATTTTTCGGCCAGCTCCTTCTGTTCATCGTCATGGTAAAATATTGCTGTGGAATATTCATGACCCCGATCAACAAACTGCCCACCAGTATCAGTCGGATCAATCTGGCGCCAGAAAATATCGAGGAGCTGGTTATAATTAACCTTGGCAGGATTATATTTTATTTCAACAACTTCTATGTGGCCTCCTGCTCCATAGTTTTCATAGGTGGGATTTTCGGTAGTACCACCGGCATAACCTGAAACTACCGAAACAACTCCATCAACCTTCTCAAACGGTTTTTCCATACACCAGAAACAACCGCCGGCAAAAGTTGCTTTTTTCAAAACTCCATCGTCAACCTGTTCTGCAATCACAGCTTCAGCAAATGACATCAGGAAGAGAAATACAAAAGGTATTAAAGTGAGATACAGTAAGATGTTTTTCATTAGAGTAACCTCATTATGTTATTTAAAAGAATTATTACTGAAATCAACAATAATCACTCTATTGATAAATGGATAAAAAATAATCTCCTGTTAATTATCTATGGATAATTTGTGTGCTTGTAAACATATGATGCCGGTTTTTTTGTATTGGGTTATTGACTCTTTATTTTTCAAAAATTATTTTTCTTAGCATTAGTCCTAGCACCTTTTGTATTAAGACAATCTCTTTTCAATCTTCACTATTCATTCTTCTGCCAATCATCGGCAAATTCGTATGCCGACAATTTTCAATCTTCACTTTCCCTTAATGTTTGACTTCCTGTATCAAAATATTATATGCTCTAATAACGAATTGAATTAATTACATTTTTAATAATATTGCCGGACATATGACAACAAATTTGAACCCTGTAGATTGGAAATTACTGGATATTGTGATCATATTTCTGTTCTACCGGGGTCTTTCTTTCGCGGCATCAACAATCCTTCCCTCTTCGGGGTTACCCGAAACAGTTCTATTTAACATTCATTTCACCATTATCCCGCTGTTGGCAATTATTTTTGCTTTTTCCTGGTTGGGCTTCAGAAGAATAAGCGCCAGGAATATTGGTCTCGATTCACCCAGGGGTAATTTAGCAGTTGCTATTATTATTCCACTGCTGGTCGTAGCTGTTTACAGTTTCATAATCGACACCATTGACACACACTCCCAATTTCCTACGGGTGGGGAAATGTTAAACCGGAACGGACGTATCATCTACCTTCTGTTTTTTCCTGTCTCTTTCGGCGGTGCCGGTATCATTATATTAAGTCCCTTCTTTGAGGAGCTATTGTACAGGGGTCTGATCTACGGTTATCTAAGATCGAAATTCGGTATTATTGCGGGTTTATTGGGACAAGGTGCCATATTCTCTCTCAGCCATTTAGAGCATTTAGGCTACCCGCTTGATCTCATTCAGTTGTTCCTGGTAGGTTTGTTCTGGGGATATGTTTATGAAAGAACTAAGAGCATCTTCCCATCTTTCATCAGCCACAGCGCATACAATTATCTACTCTTTGTTTGGGGTTTTTTGTAAATTTCTTCCACCTTGAATCTTACCTTTTTACTCAGACTGATTAAACTTTATGTTTTTTTGTTTTTAATCTTATCAGCATACGGTTATTGCTGATGATTATTGGTCTACACTTCGACCAATGAATAGCAGACACAGTGTTCATACTTCATTCCTGATATCTTTTGCCTTTTAATTATACATTCTTCAATATTCAATCTTCAATTTTATTGACTTCCTCAATAGGTCGCTATATAGAAGTAACAACTATTTACACATAGATTATTAAATATATTTAAATTATCGCCCATACTGTTTCCCAAGTTGTATAACGCAGAACAGGAGTACTTGAGAAAGTTTTATGCTTACAATCAGCAGTAAAAGTATATACGGACTTAAAGCGGTACTGGCCCTGGCGGAACATTACGACCAGGGGCTGCTGCAGACAAAAGATATAGCTGCTCAACAGGATATTCCCCGTCAGTTCCTGGAGCAGATTTTCAACCAGCTGGGAAAAGCAAAAATTATCAGTAGCGTTCGCGGGAAATATGGCGGTTACAAGCTTTCGCGTTCTCCTGCAGAAATTAAAGTAGCAGAAATAATTACTCTGCTGGAAGGTGGTATCTCCTTTGTTAATGAAAATAGCAAACAAACAGATGTTATCACTGAACTCTTTCATAATGCTGAAGAAAAGCTTCTCAATGCCTTCGAGATAAGCCTTGCCGATCTCCTGATGAGGCAACAGAAACGTCGGAGCGTATTAAGTTTCGATATTTAAATATCTCTAATTTCCTTTCCTTCTTATTTTTCCAAAAGCATTTTTTCTAACGATTTCATTTGAATAGAAACGTTTTGCGTTTTCTTTTTTAAAACATTGTTAAACCCCCGCTTTTTTTGTTGACATTATCATCAATTAAGTTTATCTTGACTATACTGATCAACTTAGTATACTTTAAATAGTATAGTTTAAAAAAACATGAATATTCTCGGGGGAAACAATCATGAATATCACTATTAATGGTGAACCTGAACAGGTTGGCAGCAATCTGAGTATCGCAAGCCTTCTGGAAGAGAAGAAAGTTGAGTCACCGGATATGGTTTCAGTTCAGCTCAATGGCGAGATAATAGACCGTACCAAATATAAAATAACTGAAATAATTGAAGATGACTCCATAGAGTTCCTGTACTTCATGGGTGGCGGTGCTTTCTGATGAATGGTTTCACAACCAGGGCTGTTCACGGCGTCCAGCTGAAAAAGGATGTTCATGGTACTTTGCGAACTCCTGTTTATGATAGTGTTGCTTTTGAACACGAAAGTGCCCGCTCGCTTCAACTCACATTTGAAGGGAAGAAACCGGCCCACGCCTATTCGAGAATTTCCAATCCCACAGTAGAAGACTTTGAACAGCGCATGAAATTACTGTCCGGAGGCATTGCTGCTCTGGCAGTTTCTTCCGGTATGGCGGCAATTACCAACACTTTGCTGGCCCTGGCTGAAGCCGGTTCAAATATTATTACAACTAAATATCTCTTCGGCAATACATTGTCACTGTTCGAGAGAACAATGAAGCCCTGGGGACTTGAAGCCAGATATGTTTCCATGACTGACCCGGCAGATGTTGAAAGCACCATCGACAACAATACCAGGGCGGTTTTTATGGAAAGCATAACCAACCCGCAGCTCGAAGTTGCTGATTGCAACCTCATAAGTGAAATAACAGCGAAGCACGGTGTTCCCCTGATCATGGATAACACCATGATGACGCCCTATCTGTTTAACACGGCAAAATCCGGGGTTAATATCGAGGTGCTTTCCAGTACTAAATATATATCTGGCGGCGCTACATCCGTAGGCGGAGTTATTATAGACAATGGCAATTTCGATTGGAGTCGGGCGCCAAGAATGCGTGATCAAGCAAAAAATGCGGGGCAGATGGCTTTTATTTCTTCACTTCGTCAGGAAATATACAGAAACGTTGGGGCGTGCATGTCTCCTCATAATGCATACCTGCAAAGCCTTGGGCTCGAAACAATGAGCATGAGGATCGATAAGAGCTGCGACAATTCAATAAAGCTTGCCAAATACTTGCAGCAGCATAACAAAGTGAGAAGTGTTCACTATCCTGGCCTGTCAAGTTCACCGTATTTCGTAACCGCTGACAAACAATTTTGTAATAAATTCGGTGGATTGCTCACCTTTAATCTGGAAAGCCGTGAAGCCTGTTTTTCATTGATTGACAGCCTCAAACTTATCCGGCGGGCAACAAATATTAACGACAATAAAACACTTATCCTGCATCCTGCATCCACCATATTTGTAGAGTATACGGAAGAGGACAGGAAGGCCATGGGAGTGACGCCGGAAATGCTGCGTCTGTCTGTGGGTATTGAAGATCATGAAGATCTCATTGAAGATTTGGAA
This sequence comes from uncultured Desulfobulbaceae bacterium, assembly GCA_945787325.1. GTDB lineage: Bacteria > Desulfobacterota > Desulfobulbia > Desulfobulbales > BM004 > CALZHP01. The sequence goes on along the minus strand of CALZHP010000080.1, from coordinate 1,231 downwards.
AGGGGGCTCGAAACATTATGATAGACTTTACACCCGTACAACTGGAACGTTACAGCCGCCACATACTCCTGCAAGATGTAGGCGTTGAAGGCCAGATGAAATTCCTTGAAGCTAAAGTCCTCATTGTAGGTGCCGGTGGCCTCGGGGCCCCAGCGGCAATGTATCTGGCCGCTGCAGGTATCGGAACGATCGGTATTGTGGACAGCGATACTGTAGATATATCAAATCTTCAGCGGCAAATCGTCCATTTTACCAAGGACATCGATGTACCAAAAGTTGATTCCGCTAAAGAAACCATGTTGGCTATCAATCCCGATATTGAGATCAGGACCTATAGAGAATGTCTCGTTGCAGCAAATATAAGAGACATTATAAGTGGTTATGATTTTGTAGTAGACGGCACCGACAATTTTCCAACCAAATTCCTGGTAAATGATGCGTGTGTTATGGAAAACATCCCGTACTCCCACGGCGGTATACTGCGTTTCGATGGACAGACTATGACCGTGGTACCAGGCGAATCCGCCTGCTATCGATGCTCTTTCAGAAAACCTCCTCCTCCAGATGCTGTGCCGACATGTTCACAGGCTGGTGTGCTTGGGGCCATTGCCGGCATGCTTGGTACGATCCAGGCAGCGGAAACTCTGAAGTATATTACCGGAGTTGGGGATCTGCTTACAAACACGTTGCTTTCATTCAATGCCAAGTCCATGGACTTCAGAAAAGTTCCATTAAGTAAACAGGAAAATTGTCCTGTGTGCGGAGAAAACCCTTCAATCACTGAACTTTTCGACGCGGAACAGGCAGTCTGCAACTTACAGGAAGCGAGAGTTAAAGAAGAATGCTCAGGATAAAAGAAAACGTTGTCAAAGCCATTATTGACCACGCAAGAAAAGAACTACCTTATGAGGCATGCGGATATCTCGCAGAAAATGATGGCTTGATAAGTAGTCACTATAGAATGACAAATACTGACAAGGCTGCCGATCACTTCAGCATGGATCCCAGTGAACAGTTTGCGGCATCAAAAGATATTCGGGATAACGGCTTAAAAATCCGTGCCGTTTATCACAGTCACCCGGAAACTCCGGCCCGGCCCTCAATAGAGGACATCAAACTGGCATACGATCCCAGTATAAGCTACGTAATCGTCTCTTTGTCGGAAAATGATCCTGTTGTTAAATCTTTCCTCATCCGCAAAGGCGAAGTCACGCAGGAACCCCTAGAGATA